>CALPLW020000123.1 GCA_943324505.2 Comamonas sp. lk | reverse complement strand
CTGGCGTCTGCTGGCTAACGACAACGCCCTGGGCGCTGGACTGGCCTTCTACGCGGCTGACGCGCTCAAGCTCAAGCGCATTGCCGTGATTGACGACCGCACTGCTTATGGCCAAGGTGTGGCTGAAGTGTTCAAACGCACGGCTGCCACCAAGGGCATCACGATCGTGGATGAGCAGTTCACCACCGACAAATCGGTTGACTTCATGTCCATCCTGACCGCCATCAAAGCCAAAAACCCTGATGGCGTGTTCTTTGGCGGCATGGACCCCCAAGCCGGTCCGATGCTGCGCCAGATGGAGCAACTCGGCCTGACCAACGTCAAGTACTTTGGCGGTGACGGCATCTGCACCATGGACCTGATCAAGCAGTCCGCCGGCGCCAAGACGCTGGACAACGTGATCTGTGCCGAAGGCGGTGCATCTCTTGAGAAAATGCCTGGTGGCGCCGCATGGAAAAAGCGTTATGACACCAAATACCCTGGCCAGTTCCAAGTTTACAGCCCCTATGTGTACGACGCTGTGCATGTTTTGGTTGACGCCATGAAGCGCGCCGGCAGCGCAGACCCCAAGGTCTACACGTCCAAGCTGGCCGACACCAACTACAAGGGCATCACCACCAACGTGATGTTTGAGACCAATGGCGAGTTGAAGAACCCCGCTATGACCCTCTACACCTACAAGGGTGACAAGAAGATCGCGCTGAACTAATTCCGCTGCAACTTCAGAAAGCCACCCTCGGGTGGCTTTTTTTTCATCAGGAACTCAGGCACCGGCTTACCCGGTGCCTTGCTCAGTTAAAATCCCCACAACGGAGCGGTGGATGAGCGGTTTAAGTCACACGCCTGGAAAGCGTGCGTGGGGTTAAACCCACCGCGGGTTCGAATCCCGCCTGCTCCGCCAGTAATCAGTCTTTGACGGTCTCCAACTGTACAGAGCATCCCCCTAGAAGCCCTGGTTTCCCTGTGAGGCCGGGGCTTTTTTGTTTACTACGCCCCCTTGCCGTACTCTTGAATCCTCGGTCTGGCGTGGGTGACAATCAAGCCATAACTGCGCACGTTTTTTCTTTCTGATGCACCCCTTAAGCAAACTCCTGCGCTGTGCCAGCGCCTACCGACGCGATTTCAAACTGGCGGCGCTGTAATCGGTATTGAATAAATTTTTTGGCATTCTCCCTGAGGTGCAGATCGGTGCGGCGGTGGATGTGGAGTTGAAGGGGAAGAAAGCTTTCTGGCGCGCCATGTGTTGGGCCTAATCGGCATCACCAACACTTGGGAGCAGTTGCTGGCGCTGGGTTTGTTCAACGTCTTGGTCTGGGCTGGCGAGTCTTTGTTTCAGTATTTGTACGAAGTGAAGTGGCGCCAGCTGGCGCAAAACCTGCCACACGATATGCGCCTGTACACCTACCGCCATGTGCGCTGCAGTCAGCGATGAGGCAATTGCCGCAGCAGCGCCCGGGCCGCCGAGGCAACGGAATTTAGGGAAAAACTGTCCTTGGGTTTCGCCACCCGGCTGGGCGAACGTGGTCAAAAGCTCTCGGGCGGGCAGCGCCAGCGACTGGCCTTGGCACGCGCTATTTTGAAAGTCCCACCGATTTTGATGTTGGACGATGGAAGCGGCACCCACGATGAGCTTTTAGCGCAAGGCGGCGCCTATGCGGCGCTGTGGCGCTTGCAAACCGGCGAACGCTAATTTTTCTTGGCGCATACTTGCGGCCATTGCCCAGAACTCAAAAAAGGAATGTGTCATGAGCAAAATGGAAGAGCTGCTGCGCCAACAAGCTCAAATCGCCGCCGCGATTGAAACGGAAGCTGTACGCGCGCGGGACGAGGCAGCCAAAGGCGCGGCCCAGGCGCAGTACGACATGGCGGTGCTGATGCATTTTGCCCGAGGCGTACCCCAAAACTACGTTGAAGCCATGAAGCTCTACCAATTGGCGGCGGCACAGGGTCTGACCGAAGCACAACTCAACCTGGGCCTTATGTTTGAAAACGGGCAGGGCACCCCCGAAGATTTTGTGCAAGCTTTGACTTGGTACAAGCAAGCTGCCACCCACGGCAATGGCGAGGCGCAGTGGCGGCTGGGCATGTTGTGCGAACAAGGCAAGGGTGCCAAGCAGGATTTTCAGTTTGCCATGCAGTGCTACAAAATGGCCGCGGCCCACGGTTTGGCCGAGGCGCAGTTCGCCATAGGCCTGATGTATGAAAACCATCACGGCGTGGAGCGCGACTATGCCAAAGCGGCGGAATGGCACAAACAGGCCGCCGCGCAGGGCCATTTGGAAGCTAAAACCCGCTTGGGCCAGATTTACGAGCACGGCGTGGATATCAAGCAGGATTTTTCGCAAGCCATGCATTGGTTTCGCAGCGCGGCAGACGCCGGCTACGCCACGGCGCAACTGCATGTGGGCTTGTTGTATGAGCACGGGCAGGGTGTGGCAGAGGATTTACATGAGGCGCTGCGCTGGTTCAAATTTGCCGCATCCAAAGGCAATGCCGACGCGCAGACCAAGATTGGCTTTATGTATAGCAATGGACGGGGTGTGAAACAAGACTATCACTTGGCCATGGATTGGTACCGGCTTGCAGCCGAAAAAGATCATGTCGGCGCCTTGTCCAACCTGGGCTTTATGTACGAGCATGGTCAGGGTGTCGAAGAAGATGAGTCTCGGGCGCTGAACTATTACGTACGGGCTGCCAAAAAAGGCGATGCCTATGCCATCAAAAACCGCGATGTCATCTTGGCGCATCGGGCAGCACATGAATCGCACCAGGCGGAGTTGGAGGCGAAAAAGGCCGCCCTTGAGGCGCATAAGCCTAGCAAGTAATGTCCGTCTAGTCCTTGGGTGGGTTGGCAAGAGGGCAGTAGGCTGCCAATTTGACACCAAAATTGTGCTGATAGGTGCGGACCGGCCCGAGGCGCACCCGTCGCTTTCAGGTCTTTGTCTGCGACTGCACCATTTTCATCGCGGACGTGATCAGTGCCGAGACCTCGCTCATGTTGCTCGGAACCACGAGTGTTGTTTTGGATTCCGACGCCACGCGAGAGTAGGCTTCAATTGCTTTTTCTGCCACTTTAAGTTGCACCGCATAAGCGCCCCCTGGTTGGCGAATAGCTGCAGCGATGCGCTCGATGGCTTGTCCGGTTGCCTTGGCCACTGCCAAGATGGACTCGGCATCGCCCTGCGCCTTGTTGATGACCGCCTGCTTCTCTCCCTCAGAGCGGGCGATGAAGGCTTCGCGCTCGCCGGTTGCAATGTTGATCTGTTCCTGGCGGCGGCCTTCCGAGGCAGCAATCAGGGCGCGCTTCTCGCGCTCAGCGGTAATCTGTTGCTGCATGGCATGCAAAATCTCTTTGGGCGGTGTCAGGTCCTTGATCTCGTAGCGAAGCACCTTAACGCCCCAGTTCAAAGCCGCTTCGTCGATGGCTTGAACCACCTGCGCGTTGATGATGTCGCGCTCTTCAAAAGTCTTGTCAAGCTCAAGTTTACCGATCACCGAGCGCAGCGAGGTCTGCGCCAGTTGAGAAATCGCCATGATGTAGTTGCTGGAACCATAACTGGCGCGCATGGCGTCAGTCACCTGGAAATACAAAATACCGTCAACTTGCAACTGGGTATTGTCCCGAGTGATGCAGACCTGGCTGGGGATGTCGAGCGGGATCTCCTTGAGTACATGCTTGTAGGCCACTTTGTCGATAAATGGCATCAAAAAGCTCAGCCCCGGGGTGAGTGTGCCGTTGTACTTGCCCAGGCGCTCCACCACCCAAGCGTGCTGCTGAGGCACCACCTTGACCGATTGCGTGACAAAAATGACCGCGATGACCAGCAAAATCAGGGCAATTTCCATGAATACTCCAAAAAAATCAAATGTTGGTTCAAGTCGGTCTGACGATCAGGCGATTGCCCAAGACTTCGACAATCGTGCAAGCACCGGGTACAGGGGTAACGCCTGGCGCAATCACCACCTGCCAGTTGGCGCCGCGGTATTGGACACTGGCACGGCCCTGCTCATCCCAGGCGGCGATGTGCACAGTTTCGCCCACATCCAGGTTGACGTCTGGGTTAGCTGAGGCGCGCGGCGCAGATGGTCGGCCTTGTTTATAGGCGCGCCAAGCGATCACAGCACCACCACCCACCACCGCTGCCACCCCGACTTGAGTGCTCAGGCCGGCACCCAACATAGCGGACACGGCAGCAGCAGCGAGCCCAATGGCGATCATCAACAGGTAAAACGTGCCTGAGAGCAATTCGACCGCGATCACCGCACCAGTCACCACCCACCAGACCGTTGATTCCGCCATATTGAGCCTCAATTGTGTGCCTATCGCCACATTCTCGGGCAAAAGGATGGCCGCGCAATAGTCTGGCCACGATATGTCCTTACACTTCGCGCCTTATTGATGTTTTTAGCGCGCTTTGGAGTGCCCCATGAAGTTCCGTTTTCCTATTGTGATCATCGACGAAGATTTTCGGTCCGAAAACACGTCGGGCCTGGGCATCCGCGCCTTGGCTCAGGCCATCGAGTCTGAGGGTTTCGAAGTGTTGGGCGTGACCAGCTACGGCGATCTGAGCCAGTTTGCGCAGCAACAGAGCCGTGCCAGCACATTCATTCTGTCCATCGATGACGAGGAGTTCACGCCCGGGCCTGACCTGGACCCGGCTGTGCTGAACCTGCGTCACTTCATCACAGAGGTGCGCCGCAAAAACCTGGATGTGCCGATTTACGTCTATGGCGAGACCAAGACCTCGCGTCATATCCCGAACGACATCCTGCGCGAATTGCATGGTTTTATCCACATGTTTGAGGACACGCCAGAGTTTGTGTCACGCCACATCATCCGCGAAGCCAAGAGTTATTTGGAAAGTGTTCAGCCGCCTTTCTTCAAGGCCCTGCTCGATTACGCCGAGGACGGCTCCTACTCCTGGCACTGCCCCGGCCACTCGGGAGGCGTCGCGTTTCTGAAAAGCCCGGTGGGGCAGATGTTCCATCAGTTTTTTGGCGAGAACATGCTGCGTGCCGACGTATGCAATGCGGTGGAAGAGTTGGGTCAGTTGCTTGACCATACCGGGCCGGTGGCGGCCTCGGAGCGTAATGCTGCGCGTATTTTTAATGCTGACCACTGCTTTTTCGTGACCAACGGCACCAGCACCAGCAACAAGATGGTCTGGCACCATACCGTGGCGCCCAACGATGTCGTGGTTGTAGACCGCAATTGCCACAAGTCGATTCTGCATGCGATCATCATGACCGGGGCGATTCCGGTGTTTCTGAAACCCACCCGCAACCACTTCGGCATCATCGGGCCGATTCCTAAAAGTGAGTTTGAACCAGCGGCCATTCGGGCCAAGATCCAGGCCAACCCATTGGTGCGGGCGCATTTGGCCGATGTCGACATCAGCGCGATCAAACCCCGCGTGTTGACCCTGACCCAGTCTACCTATGACGGCGTGTTGTACAACACCGAAACAGTCAAAAACATGCTCGATGGCTATGTGGAAAATATCCATTTCGACGAGGCCTGGCTACCTCACGCAGCCTTTCACCCGTTTTACGGCACCTACCATTCCATGGGCAAGAACCGCCCGCGCCCCAAGCAGGCGATGGTCTACGCCACCCAATCCATTCACAAACTGCTGGCCGGCATCAGCCAGGCCAGCCACGTGTTGGTACAGGATTCTCAAACCGTCAAACTGGACAAGCACCTGTTCAACGAGGCCTACCTGATGCACACCAGCACCTCGCCTCAGTACAGCATCATTGCCAGTTGCGACGTGGCGGCGGCCATGATGGAGCCGCCCGGCGGTACCGCACTGGTCGAAGAAAGCATCGCCGAGGCCCTGGATTTCCGCCGCGCCATGCGCAAGGTGGACGAGGAATACGGTGACGACTGGTGGTTCAAGGTCTGGGGACCGGACAAACTGGTGGACGAGGGCATTGGCCGGGCCGACAGCTGGATCATCAAAGGAGAATCACGCAATGCCAAGGCCGGGGTGAACTGGCATGGTTTTGGCAAGATGGCGGCGGGTTTCAATATGCTGGACCCGATCAAGTCGACCATCGTCACGCCGGGCATGGACCTGAATGGCAAATTTGCCAAGACGGGCATCCCGGCCAGCGTGGTGACCAAGTTCCTGGCCGAGCATGGTGTCGTGGTGGAAAAGACCGGCCTTTATAGCTTTTTCATCATGTTCACCATTGGCATCACCAAGGGCCGCTGGAACAGCATGCTGACTGCGTTGCAGCAGTTCAAGGACGACTACGCCAAGAATCAGCCGATGTGGCGCATCCTGCCCGAGTTCTGTCAAAAGTACCCACGTTATGAACGCATGGGCCTGCGTGACCTTTGCCAGCATATCCATGAGCTCTACGCCAAGTACGACATTGCCCGCCTGACCACCGAGATGTACCTGAGCGATCTGGCGCCTGCCATGAAACCGAGTGACGCCTATGCCCATATTGCGCTGCGCAAGACCGAGCGGGTTGAGATTGACGCCCTTGAAGGCCGGGTCACGGTTGGCTTGGTCACGCCTTACCCGCCCGGCATTCCGTTGCTGATCCCCGGGGAGGTTTTTAACCGTAAGATCGTTGATTACCTCAAGTTCTCACGCGAATTCAATGCGCAATGTCCGGGCTTCGAGACGGACATTCACGGGCTGGTCGAAGAGGAGGGGCCGGATGGCAAACCCCACTACTTTGCCGACTGTGTGGCCACTTGAGCCGGATTGCGGTCAGTCGGCCTTGGGAAGCGCGGCTCTCCGCTGACCTGCTACAGACATTTGTTTGCGGCGCAATCAGGTTCTTGAATTGCTACTATAAATATAGCTAACAATGACCATTGCACGGGGCTTAAAGGCCGATTTTGCTTTAAGTTGACACAGACTCGACGACTGCCACCGCCGTCTGACTGACGCCGCAGTCAACATAGGAAATCTGCCCGGTCATCCCAGACGCCAGGTCGCTGAGCAGGAATGCGGCCACATTGCCGACCTCATCAATGGTCACGTTGCGCCGCAGGGGTGAGGCATTGGCCGAGATCGCCAAAAGGCGTCCAAAATCTTTGATGCCGCTGGCGGCCAGGGTCTTGATGGCGCCAGCGCTGAGGCCGTTGACCCGGATGCCACGCGAGCCTACGGCCTCGGCCAGGTAGCGCACTGCAGACTCCAGCGATGCCTTGGCCAGACCCATGGTGTTATAGCTGGGAACCACCCGGACCCCGCCCAGGTAGGTCAGGGTCAGCAACGAGGCTTGGGGGCTCAGGTAGGGCAGGGCAGCCTTGGCCATGGCGGGGAAGCTGTATGCACTGATGTCGTGTGCAATCCTGAAATTCTCGCGGGTCAGGCCATCCAGGAAGTTACCGGCGATGGCCTCGCGCGGTGCATAGCCGATGCTGTGGACAAAACCGTCAAAGGTGGGCCAGTGGCCGGCTAGGTCAGTGAACAGCTTGTCGATCTGGGCATCCTCACCCACATCGCAGTCAAAGATCAGCTTGGAGTCAAAATCGGCTGCAAACTCAGTGATGCGTTCCTTGAATCGTTCGCCCACGTAGCTGAAGGCCAGTTCAGCCCCTTGTTGATGACAAGCGCGGGCGATGCCATAAGCAATAGAACGGTTGGACAGGACGCCCGTGATCAGCAGTTTTTTTCCAGTCAGAAAACCCATATCGCCCTCAAAATTTCAGCAGGTATTAGTGCAGAATTGTCGCATGCGCGGTTTGATCCTTTTTTGTCTAAGTGCCTTGTGCAGCTCTTCCTGGGCCGCGCACGGTTATGCCTTGTGGGGCGATTTGAAGTACCCGGCCAACTTCGCGCAGTTCGATTATGTGAATGGGCAGGCGCCCAAGCGTGGTGAACTGCGCTTGGTCAGCAACCTTAGAGTCTCCACTTTCGACAAGTACAACCCTTTCACCATCAAGGGCTCGGCGCCGGCTTACCTGTCAGACATGCTGTTCGACACTTTGCTGGCGGGCTCCCTTGATGAAACCGCAGCCGGCTATGGGCTCTTGGCCAGTGATGTGACTGTTGCGCCAGATGGCTTGAGTGCGACCTTCCGGTTGCGCCCCGAAGCTCTGTTTCACAACGGTGACCCCGTATTAGCGGCTGATGTCGTCCACAGTTTTGACACGCTGATGGGACCGCACACCTCGCCCTCGTACAAAACGCTGCTCGAAGACGTTGCCGCCGCCGAGGTGGTGGATGAGCGGACGGTGCGCTATCGTTTTCGCAAGGCCAACCGTGAGCTGCCGCTGCGCGTCGGGAGTCTGCCCGTGTTTAGCCGGCAATGGGGTATGGAAAACGGCAAGCCCAAGTCGTTTGACAAGGTGGTGATGGACGTGCCAATTGGCAGCGGTCCGTACCGGGTTGGACCAGTTCGTTTCGGTAAGGACATTACCTATGTGCGCGATGCCAACTACTGGGCCCGCGACCTCAATGTCAAGCGTGGCAGCCACAATTTTGAACGCATCACTGTCAAAATTTACAAGGACAACACGGCCAGGCTGGAGGCGCTGAAGGCTGGCGAGTTCGATCTGATGCGCTTCTTCTCTGCCGGTGACTGGGCGCGCCGCGTTAATGGGCGACGGTTTGACAGCGGCGAACTGGTCAAGGTTGAGCTGCGTCATCGGCTGCCGTCCGGTTTTCAGAGTTATGTACTTAACACCCGGCGGGAACGTTTCAAGGACGTTCGTGTACGCCAGGCGCTGGGCTTGGCGCTGGACTACGAATGGATGAACCGGCAAATGTTCTATAACGCTTATCAGCGTGTCAACGGCCTGTTCGGCAACACCGATTGCCAAGCCAGCGGCCTGCCGCAGCCTCAGGAGCTGGCCTTGCTTGAGCCCTGGCGAGCCGAGCTACCGGCTCCAATTTTTGGTCCAATGACCGTGCCCCCGCGCACCGATGGCACGTCTACATTGCGGGGCAATCTGCGCCAGGCGCAGGCACTGCTTAAAGCGGCGGGCTGGGAGGTTCGTGACGGCGCCCTGCGTAACGCGCGTGGCGAAGCCATGGTGATTGAATACCTGGACAGCAACGAGGGCGGCGCTCGGGTGGTCACGCCTTGGGCGCGAAACCTGGAGAAGTTAGGTATCAAGCTGAGCTTTCGGCCGGTCGACTTTGCACTCTACCAACAGCGCCTGCAGAAATTCGAATTCGATATCACCTCGCTCGCGTACGGCGGCACCCACAACCCTGGTCAGGAGTATGCCGACCTTTTTGGCTCGAAGGCGGCTGATACGGAGGACTCTGGCAATATGTCAGGCATCAAAAGTGCGGCGGTGGACGATCTGATCCGGCAAATGACTTCCGCCCGTAGTCGAGCCGAGCTGTTGCCGGCCTGCCGGGCGCTTGAGCGCGTCATCAGCCATAACCACATCTTGATCCCGCAGTGGGCGGCCGGCACACACCGCATGGCCTACAACGCCTGGCGATTGCAGGGCCCGGCGACCATGCCGCCTTATGCTGTGGGCGAGGGCTGGGCCATTGACACTTGGTGGGCCAAATAAATATGCTGACCTATATTTTGAAGCGCTTGCTGCTCATGGTGCCCACGCTGCTGGGGGTTCTGCTGATCACTTTCGTCGTGATTCAATTTGTGCCTGGCGGGCCGGTAGAGCAGTACCTGGCAGAGGCCCGAGCTGGTGCCGGACCGGGCGCTGAAGGGGCTGGCTCGGCGTACCGGGGCTCACAGGGGGTCGACCCGAAGCGCATCCAGCAAATCAAGGCACTGTACGGTTTTGACAAGCCGGCGCACGAACGCTTCATCCAGATGCTGGGCCAGTTCGCGCGTTTTGACCTTGGCAAGAGTTTTTTTCAAAACAAAGATGTGGCCCAACTGATCTGGGAAAAACTGCCCGTATCGATCAGCCTGGGTTTATGGACTTTTTTCATCAGTTACCTGATCGCCGTGCCGCT
>CALPLW020000122.1 GCA_943324505.2 Comamonas sp. lk | reverse complement strand
GTAGCTTGCCATCATGCCGTCAAAGGTGGCGGTCAGACCCGTGCGCATGCTCTTGCTCTCGCCCACAATGTTGTCCATGGCAGTGAGCTGTTTGCTGTAGCCAGCCAAAATGGTGGCCAGCCGGGTTTCTAGCTTTGCCAGCTCTTTTTTGGAGGCGGCTATTTTGGCGTTGGCGTTGCTGCTTTGGGTGCTGATGGTGCCTGTGATGTCCAGCAGGGCGGTGAGTTTTTTTACCGCATCGCCCGCTACACCTGCCGATAGCGTGCTGAAGGTGCTTTGGTTTTCGCGGTTGGCAGAGAGCATGGTAACCACGCTGTCAAACTTGGTGCTAAGGGCGGCGTCCAGCTTGACCGAATCAAGCTGTAGCACGCCGTTGCGGTCAACAGAAATGCCCAGGTCTCGCATGGCGATCAGGCCGCCGGCCGGGGACGATGAGTCGCCCAGGATGGTGTCACGCATTTGGTTGCGTATCTGCGTCACGGTGGTGTTGCCCACCAGGGTGGCGCCGTAATTTTCAACCGTGGATTTGGGGTCAGACACCACGTTGGTCATGGTGATGGCCTCGTTGTAGCTGGTCACCACCGCCTGCAGCTTGGTCTTGACGCTGCTGGTGTCTCTAGAAAAATTCAGCACCACGGGGCTGGTGGTCACGGTGTTCAAGTTCAGGGTGACGCCGGTGATCGCGCCCTCAATGCTGTTGCTGCTGTTGGTAATGGCCACGCCGTTGACCGTGAGGTTGGCGTTGGCGGCCGCTTGCAACTGGGTGCCAAAGTCAAGGCCCGTCACGCCAGCGCCCAGTGTCTGGATGTCAGACACATTGCCGGTGGTGGCGCTGGTCGCCACGATGGTGGAGCCGTTTGCCGCGCCAGTTGAAAAACCAGACAATGCGCCGCTGTAAGTGCCCAGGCCTGTGCCCGGGCCGGTGGTGGCGCCGTTGGCCAGCCCGGCGAAGGCCGCCGCCAGTTGGGCCGTGCTGGTGCTGCCGGTCGATGTGTAGGTTAAGCCTCCGACCGTGATGGTTTCGCCAGCGGTCAAAGCCCTGCCAAAGGCGAGCGACGAAGTTTCAGTGGTGCCTGTCGCCCCCTGGGTGGTGGTGGCGGTAATGCCTGAGGTGCCGTTGTCTGTCCTCAAGCTGAAGTCATTGGCGACGCCGGTGTTGCCCTTGACCAAGATTTTGAAGGGGGCGGCGGCGTCGCCCGTGTTGACCAATTGGGCGGTTACGCCCAGGGCGGCGCTGTTGATGGCGGCCACCACGCCCGCGGGGGTGGCCACAGACACAGCAATGGATTTAGCGGGGGCGCCGTGCACCGCCAATGACAGCGAGAAGGCCGCGCCGCCATTCAGGGGCGTGGCTGCCGTGGCAAAGCCGGCGCTGATGTTGCGCTGGGGGGTGGCCAGCGCCGTGACAGACACCGAGTGGTTGCCAGTGGCGGCTGTGGCGCCTGTCACCACCGAGAGCGTGCTGGGCTGGCTGTTGCTGGTGGTGATGCTGTTGAAGCTGCTTTGGTTCTTGAGGTCGGCAAAGGCGGTTTTGAGGTTGTTCACCACAAATTTCAGGGCGGAGTAGCCTGAGATGTTTGACGTGGACTTGTCTATTCTCTTGTTGATGATGGCCTTGGCCGGCGCGCCCACGGCGTCGGTCAGATTTTTGGCCAGCGCCTTGATATCAATGCCGGAGCCGGCGCCTAAGGCGGTGATGGTGTCAGTAGCCATAAGGTTTTGGGGTTGCCGTTGCGGTGGTCGTTGGGGTTGGGGTTGCCGTTGGGTTCATCGGTCACTTAATCGGCACGACCAGCCAAACTTTGAGCGTGCAGCCAACCGGCTTACCGGAGGTAGCTGAACAGGGTCAGTTCCGAAATCTTGGCAAAACTGCTTTGCGCCGCCTGCAAAGACATCAGTTGCTTTTGCATTTGGGTGATAGCGGCGGTGATATCCAGGTCTTCTGACTTGGACAGCACCGTTTTCAGGTTGAGTTTGGTGTCCTCAAGCACGTTGTTCTGCAGGTCCAGGATGTTCATGTCGGTCCCCGCGTCGGCCTGGGCCAGGTTCAGACCGGTCTGCAGGGCATCCATTTCGCTCAGGCCGCGTTGCATGCCGCTGGTGCCGGTGCTGCCCTGGGCCTTGACCGCGGCGATCAGGTCGTCCACCGCCTGAAAAAAGCCCCTGCCTGTTTCGCTGCCGTCGGTTTCTTTGCGCACCACACGCACAAAGGCGCTGGTGCCGGGCCGGTTGATCGTGACCATGCGCTGCTCGCCGATCTCTACCCTCATGCGGGTTTGGTCGCCCCTGTAGGCCACGGTGCCAGCGGCGTCTGCCGAGAAGGGGGGCGTGCGCACCTTGCTGCCTGAGAAGATGTAGTTGCCCGTGGTGTCGGTGGTGTTGGCCAGGCTAAGTAAATGGTCACGCAGGCCTGCCATTTCGGTAGCAATAACCCCGCGGCTGTTGGAGTCTTGGGTGCTGTTGCTGGCCTGAATGGTCAGCTCCTTGATCCGGATCACGGCATCGTTGGCGCTGCTGAGTGCGGAGTTTTCGTTGTTGAGCCGGGCCTGCGCTGATTCTATGGTTCTGCCAAAGGTGGTCTGCCGGTCAATGATGGAGTGGAGCCGCAAAATGTTCGCGGCTTGTCCCGGCGCATCGCTGGGGTTGAGGACCTGCTTTTGGCTTGAGATCTTGGCCTGGCTGATGGCCAGTTCGTTTTGCAAGTTGCTCATGCTGGTGCTGGCACGGTCAAACTGCACGCTGGTGGAAACTTTCATGTCTCGATCCTCGGTTTAACCTATTTGCAGGACGCTGTCAAAAAGCTGACTGGCAATTTGGAGCGATTTGGCAGCGGCTTGGTAGGCTTGCTGGTAACGGATCAAATCTGTGGCCTCTTTGTCCAGGCTCACGCCGGCCAAATCATCTCTTGCGCCCACGGCCTGGTCGTGCACCACGGTCAGGGCTGTTTGGGCAATGGTCGCGGCTGTGGCGATGTTGCCCATCTCGTTGATGTGGTCGATGTAGGCGTTGGCCAGTGTCTTGTTGCCGACCAGCGCCTTTTTTTCCAGGGCCGCCAGCTGCAGCATGTTGTCGTTGTTGCCGATGCCGTCGCGGTTGCCGTCCAGCACGAACTCATCACCCGCGCTGGGTACCGCACTGAACGCCAGCTGCAAGCCCTGAAACTCAACGCCGGGGTTGAGCTTCAGACTGTCGAAGTAGCGCTTGGCGACAACGGTTGTGGCGGCGGTTGCCGGGTCCGTGCTGGTGATGGTGTAGGCCAGCGTTTTGTTCGGGTCCGTGGGGTCTGTCTCGCTGCTGAACTTGACCTGCAGGCTCTGGGCCCGCAAATTTTGTTTGGCGTCAACGGGCTTGCCGCCGTAGCTGGCTGAGACGCTGGTGTTACCCGCGCCCGTCACAAAAACCAGCAGGTCTTCTTTGGCTTGGCCGGCCACAAAGACCCCGGTCCTGAAGCCCAGTTTGGCCAGGTCCGCCGGCGTGCCATTGCTGCCGAAGCCGAGTTGTATGGGGCTATTGTTGGCAACCTGATTTTTGGCCGCAGTGATGGGACCAATTTTGAGCGTCTGAGCGTCCTGGGGGCCTAGCGTGCCTAAGGCATTGGTGGCCGTAGAACTCGGGTCTGGTGAGGCTGAAATGGTGATGCTGGCGTTTTCCTGACCGGCCAGGTTGCTCAACACCAAGTGTCCGCTGGTCGACACCCTGGCGGTGATGTTCACCCCTGGCGTGGCATTGATGGCATTGGCCAGCGCAAGAATCGTCGTTGTCCCGGTGGTTTTCAGTGGGACGCCCGTGGTGTCGGCAGGGTAGTTGTTGCCGGTGGCTGTGCTGCCCGTCGTGGTGATGCTCTTGCCATTGATAAACAAGGACTTGGTGAAATCAAGCTTGGTCTTGTCGATAGTGACCAGGTCTGCTGTGGCGCGCGTCAGGCTGACCTGGCCCCGGTAGGTGCCTGCTGCGATGCTCAGGGCATTTTGCGAGGCAAGACCAACGGTGGTGCCCATGGCGCTGCTGACGATGATGTCGTCGGCCTCGTGGCCGGCCGTGCCGGTGATCAGCAGCTGCCCGTCTGCGGCGACTCTGGCCGTGACCTCCGAGCCTGTGGCCCCATTGATGGCAGCGACCATACCCGCCAGGGTGGTCGTCTGGGAGGCGTCCACCTGGATATTGTTGATGTAAAGCGGCAGGCCGTACTTGATCTGGGCAGGGTCAAGGCGAATCTCGTTGCTGACGGTGGCCGTGACCCCGGTTTTGGCGGTTTGGCCGTTCAGCCAAGCGGCCACCGATGCGGGCTGCAGGGTGCCAGTGGTGGGCGCTGCCAGCGCGTCCAGCGCGACCCCATTGAGCACCAGGGTGTTGGCGGCTACGCCGCTGGTACTGGCTTGGATGCGGTCGCCCTGGAGCAGCGCGGGGTAGGCCTTGTAGCCAGAGATCTGGTCTTTGGCGTCGTAGATGGGCTGCATTTGCACGGTAGCCTGTGAACCGTAAAACACGCTCATGCCCTTGTAGGACGTGCTGGAGCCACTGACGCCGTTGAGGTAGGCGTCGCTGTAGCCTGCGCCAGCTGCAAAACCGTTGTCGGTGGTCATCAGCTGGCCCAGCAGTGCGGCGTTACCGGTCATCGACTTGCCAATCAATTGCCGGCCGTCGCGCGTCATCACGGCCAGGTGTTGCCCGGCCTGCGGGGCGTTGAGGTAGACGCTCAGGTCTGTCATGCCATTGGCCACGGTTGCTACGCCAGCAACGGGGACACTCAAGGAGACGTTGATGTTTTTGACGGCGCTTGAGTACGCGCCGTTGACCAGGGCGGTGGTGATGTCGGCAGGGCCGCGCTTGGGCACAAGGGTGGTGTCAAGGTAGCTGACGGTGGCACTGCTTTCACTGGGATTGGTGGCCCCTTTCACCACCCGGAACTGGGCGGCCGATGCGACTCGCATCGAGTCGGTAAAGTTAACCTGAATTCCAGCTGCCGCGTTGGTGGCCTTGGGATCTATTTTGAAGAGTGCCTGCCCGGGGTTGCCGTAGCCGTCGATGCCCTGCTGGTGGACGGTGTTGGTTTCCCTGACAAAGGTTTGGGCCAGACCATCGAGGGCATTGCGGGTGCTGCCAAGCACCTGCTCGCGAAACGACATCAGCCCGGCCAGGCTGCCGCTGGTGATGCCCGACAGCGAGCGCGGCTGGCCATAAGGGTCGAGCACCAAAACGACTTTGTCGGGCGCCTTGGGGTCGTAGTTGGCCTGAACCATCATCGCGGTGTTGCCCTGGACCAGCACATCCTGGTTAACGGTCGCACCCAGGCTGACCGTCACCGTGCCATTGGGCGTGAACGCTGTGTTGACATGGGCAAAGCTGGACAATTTTTTGAGCAGCAGGTCGCGCTGGTCCATCAGGTCCGGGGGCTGCGCATCCTGGGTCTTTTGTTTGGTGAGCTGCTTGTTCACCAGCGCCAGGTTGGCCGCGAGCTCGTTGATCTGGGTGACCGAGCTGTCCATGGATTGCCGGGTTTCCAGGTCCACCAAGTCCAGCTGGCTCGAAAGCTGGCCGAAGCGAGCAGCGACGCCGTCCGCCTCACGCAGGAAGCTGCCACGCATGACCGTGGACGAGGCGTCGCCCGAGAGGGCGCGTGCCGACTCAAAAAACCGGTCCAAGGCCGAGCTCAGGCCCATGCTTTCACCGCCCATGATGTCAACCACCCGGTTGGCGTAGCTGACCATGGGCTCTTGGCTGGCCAGGTCACTCACAGTGTTGCGCAGGTTGCGCTCAACGAACTCGTTGTACTGGCGTTGGACGCGATCGACCATCACGCCCGAACCCATAAAGACGTTACCCGTCAGGGTGACCGGCAGCGCGCTGAGCTTGACGTCCTGCCGGGAGTAGCCATCGGTGGCGACGTTGGCAATGTTATTGCTGACCGTCGTCAGGGCCTGCTGGTAAACAGAAACCGCGTTGCCGGCAATGCCCGCCATGTCACTCATAACGATGTCCCTTCAATGACATGGGGCCGCCAGGCCGTAGGATGGGAAGCATTTGCGCCGGGTTCGGCTGCAGCGACATGGCTTTGTCAGGGGCAGGGTGCAGCGACATGCCATGGGTACCGCGTGTTTTCAACAGTTCCGCGGTACTGGCTTGGGCCGCCGGGTCAGGCATGTGCTTGACCAGCAGGTCCGCCAGGCCGATGCTGTTGCGCCGGGCCATGGCCATGGACACCTCTTTGTCAAACATGGCCTCAAAAGTTTCTTTGCCGTTGGATTCAACCAGATCGCTTTTGAAGCTGGCATCGCGCATGGACTTCATCATTTGCTGAATAAACATGGCCTCAAACTGCTGGGCTGTCTCGCGCATGGCCGATTTCGCGTCAGTGCGTGCCTGCCCCTTGAGCTTGCCCAGACCATTGAAATCATGGTACGAGCCTGTGAGGCTGGCTGATCCGGCGGCCGGGGGCAGGGCGTTGCTGAGGGGGTCCATGGCGTGGTCCTGTGATGGATCAGATGACCAACAGTTCGGCGCGCAGGCTGCCCGAACTCTTGAGCGCCTCCAGAATGGCGATCAGGGCCGAGGTGGTGGCACCAACCTGGTTGACGGCATCCACAATTTGGCGCAGGTCAACCCCTGGTTGGAACAAAAACATGGGCTTGACGGGCTCTTTGATCGAGACTTCAGCGTTGGTGACAGGTACAGCGGGTGCGGCATTTCCGATAAGGGGTTGGGCCACAGGCTGGACCACCTCGTTTTTGGCCGACACAGATACGCTGATGGTGCCGTGGCTGACGGCAGCTGCAGTGACCCTGACGTTGCGGCTGATGACCACAGTGCCGGTACGGGCGTTGATGACCACCCTGGCTGGTGGTTCTCCGGGTTGCACGTCTAAGTTTTCGATCATGCTGACAAAGGCCACACGCTGGCTGATGTCCATGGGCGCGCGGATGGCGATGGAGACGCCGTCAAGCGCGGTCGCAACGCCCTCGCCAAATTTGGTGTTGATCGCCTGGACGACGCTGGAGGCGGTTGTGAAATCGCTCTCACGAAGATTGAGCACCACATTGTCAGACTTGGCGAATGGGTTGCTGACGGTTTTCTCTACGGTGGCGCCACCTGGAATGCGGGCGGAAGTGCCCACACCAATGGTGACGCTGGAGCCGGCTGCGCTGGCACTGGTCGACGTGTCAGTGAGGGAACCTTGGGCCAAGGCGTAGATCTCGCCGTCAACACCGCGCAGGCTGGTCAACAGCAGGTTGCCGCCTCGCAGGCCAGTGGTTTTGCCGATGGCC
The DNA here is from genome assembly GCA_943324505.2 of Comamonas sp. lk. Lineage (GTDB taxonomy): Bacteria > Pseudomonadota > Gammaproteobacteria > Burkholderiales > Burkholderiaceae_C > Rhodoferax. The sequence continues at coordinate 2,712 of CALPLW020000122.1, read as the reverse complement.
GACACATTGATGTCGATGCGCTGGCCTGGCTTGGCCATGCCTGGCAGCTCGGCGGTGATCAATACTGCGGCTACGTTCTTGAGGTCGGCCTTGGTTGTTGCCGTGGCCGTCTCAAAGTCTTTCAACTGATTTTCCTGATTGACACCCAAGCGATTGAGCAGTGTCTTCATGCTCTGGTTCGTATAGGACAGGTCGCCATCCCCGGTGCCGGCCAGCCCGACCACCAGCCCGAAGCCGATGAGTTGGTTGCTTCGCATGGCAGCAATGCTCGCGATGTCCTTGATGCGGTCGGCATAGGCCCATGATTGGGGCAGCAGCCACAGGAGCAGCAGAAGGGGCAGGGCACGAAGCTTATGGGTCATGGTGTTCGCCAATTGGGCCTAGAAGGGCCAGAGTTTGAGCAGTGCGCTGCTTCCCCAGCCCGGGCGGGTGGCAGCGGCCATATCCCCGCTGCCGCGGTAGGTGATCTGCGCATTGGCCAGGCGCCTGGACAGCACGGTGTTGTTGGGGGCGATGTCGTCAGGGCGGATCACGCCGGCCACCTGGATGATCTCGCTGCCCTCGGTCAGCGCCAATTGCTTTTCACCGCGCAGAATCAGGTTGCCGTTGCTCATGATGGCGACTACAGCCACCGTCACCGAGCCCGTTAGAGCCCCTTCCTGGGTTGCGGCACCATTGCCGTTGGCCGACGTGGTGGCGCCCAGCTTGGCGCCGCTGGATGCAAAACCGATGTCGCCCATGAGGCCCTTCAGACCGGGGGGCATGATATCGGTACTGGAGGTTCTGCTGACCTCGCCTTTTTGGTTGCGGGTCGCCTTGCTTTCTTCGGCCAGTATGACCGTGATCAGGTCACCCACTTGAAAACTGCGACCGCCACTGAAAAAACTCTCGTTGACACGCCCGTTGTAAATGGAGCCGGTGGCGGCAGCGGGTTGCGCCACCTGGACAGGGTAGACCGGCACAAACTCTTTGGAGTGCGTGATAGGCTCTGGTGGCAATGCGGTGCATGCCGCCAGTACGCCGACCAAGGGGAGCAGGGTAAGGTGTTTCATGGTGCCGCTTTCTTACATGTTCTGGTTCATGTACTTGAGCATGCCGTCCACCGCAGAGATGGCCTTGGAGTTGATCTCATAGGCGCGCTGGGTTTCAATCATGTTGACCATTTCTTCCACGACATTGACGTTGGAGGCTTCGAGCGTGCCTTGCATGATGGTCCCGGCCCCGTTGAGTCCGGGCGCCAGGACCTGCGGCGTGCCGCTGGCCGGGGTTTCCTTCATCAGGTTCTGTCCCAGAGACTGCAAGCCTGACGGGTTGAGGAAGCGGGCAATGGTGAGGTTAAAGACCTGTTGACCACCACCGGCAAGCTCCACGGAGACGGTGCCGTCACGGCCGAAGGTGACGCTGGATGCGTTCGCGGGTATGGTGATGGCAGGCTGCAGTGGCGCGCCGGAAGATGTCACCAATTGTCCGGTCGCAGACACCTTGAAGTTGCCGTCACGGGTGTAGGCCGTCGTGCCGTTGGCCTGGAGCACCTGAAAATGGCCTTCGCCGGAGATGGCCAGATCCAGCGGGTTTTGGCTGTTCACCATATTGCCCTGGGCGTGCAGTTTTTCAGTGGCGACCACGCGCACGCCGGTGCCCAGCATGAGGCCGGTAGGGGCCTGGGTGGTTGCGCCGGTTTGACCGCCGGCTTGGCGGACGTTTTGGTAAAGCAGGTCTTCAAAAACCGCACGGTCGCGTTTGAAGCCGGTGGTGTTGACATTGGCAAGGTTGTTCGAGATCACGTTCATGCGTGTCTGCTGCGCGTCGAGGCCCGTTTTGGCAACCCACATTGATGCGTCCATGGTCTGTTCCTTGGTGATTTGGTTTATTTAACTGGGCGACGGTTTAAAAATTCGCTCGGGATCAGCTCGCCTTCATCATGCTCGCGCCTGACTCGTCGTTGGACTTGGCTTCCTTGATCATGTTGATTTGCTGCTCAAAGGTTCGGCTCTGGTCCAGCAGCTTGATCATGGTGTCCAGTGCATTGACGTTGCTGCCTTCCAGGGCGCCTGCAGTGAGCCTGGGGGGATTGGGGCCAGAAGGAAAGTCTTTCCCCTGCTCCAAGCCGACCACGCTGAACAGGCCGTCCGGGCGGCGCTGGAGCTTGACCTCGCTGGCGTCGCGCAGCAGCAGCGTGCCCAGGGGCACCGGCGGTGTCGCATTAGTTTGGGCCGGGTCGCGGCCGAAAACTGTGCCGTCAGATTCGATGGTGATGACCAGGCCTGCAGGGGCACTGATCGGTGAGCCGCCTTCACCCCTTACCAGGTAACCGCTACCGTTCTCCAGCACGCCATTGGCGTTGACGCGAAGGTCTCCGCGTCGGGTAAACGCCAGCTGTCCGTCGGCGGAGGTGACACCCAGCACGGCAGAGCCGGTAAGGGCAACGTCAAGGTTGTTACCGGTTGCCATGACGGTGCCCGCTTTGAGCTGGATGAAGTCTTCGGTAAATGACTGCGGTTGCATGCGGGTGGACAATCCAGGTCCATTGACCTGGACGGCTCGCACCGAAGCCTCAAAGCTGCGCTTGAAGCCGACCGTCGACACGTTCGCCAATTCGTTGGTCACCATCTGGCGTGCGATGCGCTGCTCGTTGATGGCAGCCACTGCGTTAAAGGCTAAACGATCCATGTGCTTGATTCCTTGCCGGTTGCCCTGGGTTAAGTTGCTGCC
>CALPLW020000121.1 GCA_943324505.2 Comamonas sp. lk | reverse complement strand
GGCTTCCTTGCCCGCCTTTTCGCTGTAAACGCCGTCAATCAGGTCTCTCACCTGCTTGACGATGCTGCGCGGCGTGATGCCATGGGCTTCGTTATGGGTGACCTGACGAGCGCGGCGGCGTTCGGTCTCGCCCATGGCTTTTTTCATGGACTCAGTGATTCGGTCAGCATACAAGATGGCACGCCCGTTCAGGTTGCGCGCGGCACGGCCAATGGTCTGGATCAGTGAGCGTTCGGAGCGCAAGAAGCCCTCTTTGTCGGCGTCCAAAATGGCCACCAAACTGACCTCGGGAATATCCAGGCCCTCCCGCAACAGATTGATGCCAACCAACACATCAAAAGTGCCCAAGCGCAGGTCGCGCAAGATTTCCACCCTTTCGACCGTGTCGACGTCGCTGTGCAGGTAGCGCACCTTGACGCCGTTGTCGGACAGGTAGTCGGTCAGTTGCTCGGCCATGCGCTTGGTCAGGGTCGTGATCAGCACCCGCTCCTGCTTCTCGACCCGGATCCGGATCTCCTGCAACACATCGTCCACCTGTCGCGTTGCCGGGCGCACCTCCACCTCCGGATCGACCAAGCCGGTCGGCCGAACCAACTGCTCCACCACCTGGCCGGCATGGTCTTTTTCCCACTGGGCCGGGGTGGCCGACACAAAAATCGCCTGACGCATACGGGCCTCGAACTCCTCAAATTTCAGCGGCCGGTTGTCCAGCGCGCTCGGCAACCGAAAGCCATACTCCACCAGCGTCGTCTTGCGGGCCCGGTCGCCGTTGTACATACCGCCAAACTGGCCGATCAGCACGTGGCTTTCGTCCAGGAACATCAGCGCGTCCTTGGGCAGGTAGTCGGTCAGCGTAGCCGGCGGGGCGCCGGGCGGGGCGCCGCTCAGATGGCGGCTATAGTTCTCGATACCCTTGCAGTGGCCCACTTCGGACAGCATTTCCAGGTCAAAGCGGGTGCGCTGCTCCAGCCGCTGCGCTTCCACCAGTTTGCCCATACCCACAAGCTCTTTGAGTCTGTCGGACAGCTCGGTCTTAATGGTTTCCACTGCTGCCAAAACCTGCTCGCGGGGGGTCACATAGTGGCTGCTGGGGTAGACCGTGAAGCGCGGAATCTTCTGCCGGATGCGTCCGGTGAGCGGATCAAACAGTTGCAAGGACTCAATCTCGTCGTCAAACAGCTCGATCCGGATCGCCATTTCGCTGTGTTCGGCCGGGAATACATCGATCGTGTCGCCATGCACCCGAAACTTGCCCCGGGCAAACTCCACGTCATTGCGTTGGTATTGCATGCGTACCAGCTGAGCGATCAGGTCGCGCTGTCCAAACTTGTCGCCACTGCGAAGGGTCATCACCATCTGGTGGTAAGCCTCGGGCTGGCCGATACCGTAAATGGCCGACACGGTGGCGACGATGACCACATCGCGCCGCTCGAGCACGCTCTTGGTACAACTCAGGCGCATCTGCTCGATGTGCTCGTTGATGGCCGAGTCTTTCTCAATGAACAGGTCGCGCTGCGGCACATAGGCCTCGGGCTGGTAGTAGTCGTAATAACTGACAAAATATTCCACCGCATTTTTCGGGAAAAACTCGCGAAATTCACTGTACAACTGTGCCGCCAAGGTCTTGTTCGGGGCAAACACGATGGCCGGCCGGCCCAACCGGGCGATCACATTGGCCATGGTGAAGGTCTTGCCGGAGCCCGTGACGCCCAGCAGGGTCTGGAACACCTCGCCATCGAGCACGCCATCAACCAGTTGGTCAATGGCCGTGGGCTGGTCGCCTGCCGGCGGATAGGGCTGGTAAAGCTCAAACGGCGAGCCGGGGTAACGCACAAAAGTTCCAGGCAAAGGCGCCGAAGCGACTTCTGCAGGCAGCACATCAGAGGCACGGGGAAGGGGAATAGACATCAGGACTCGACGATGGTTCAGGTGAAAATGCAAGCAAGCCGCTCAACCAGCCTAGGTGGTGCAAGCTATAGTGTGCCCTGTCCGGATTTTCTCATGTGTGCCAACCGCACAAAGTCAATATGATCTGGCTTGCCGGCTTTTTTGGAACCAGGCTGATCCATGCAAATTGACGAAATTGAACCCAATGAACGGCGACAACACGAGCGGCGCGTGCTGCGCGGTATGTCGCAGTTGCAGTTTGGCAAGAACTCTGCCATGGAAACCCGGACCATGGACGTCAGTATCAGCGGACTGGGCATCATCGCACCGGTGAATCCACCGGCGCGCACACAATGCACCATCCGCTTCGTGGTGCCCATCGACGCGGACCGCAATGTCACTATCACGGCCCCAGCGGTGGTGACGCACTGTGTTTACACCCATGCGGAAGATGGCTTCAAGGTCGGCCTGATGTTTGTAAATATGCCCGCAGAGACGACCGCCGTGCTGCAACGATTTATCAAACGCTAAGCTGGCATCGCGCCACTGGACGCCGAGGCGTCAGAGCACATGCGGTCAGTGTGGCCGGGCTGCGTAAAATAGGGGCCGAAACAGCCAGCCGGCTGGAGCCTTCCCCTAACCCAAGTGCACAGGACTCTGCATGTCTTTCTTTTCTGCTGTCGAAATGGCGCCTCGCGACCCTATTCTGGGGCTGAACGAGCAGTTTGCTGCTGACCCAAACCCGGCCAAGGTCAACCTGGGCGTGGGTGTCTATTACGACGATCAAGGCAAACTGCCGCTGCTGGCCTGCGTCCAAGCGGCTGAGCAGACCATGATGGCGACCCCAACAGCCCGCGGCTATTTACCCATTGATGGCATTGCCGCCTATGACGCCGGCGTCAAGGCGCTGGTGTTTGGCGCCAGCAGCGAGCCAGTCCAATCGGGTCGGATCGCCACGGTGCAAGCCATTGGCGGCACGGGTGGCCTGAAAATCGGGGCAGATTTCCTGAAAAAACTCAGTCCCAATGCCGAGGTGTTGATCTCCGATCCCAGTTGGGAAAACCACCGCGCCCTGTTTGGCAGCGCCGGGTTTGTGGTTAAAAACTACCGTTACTACGACGCCACTGAACGCGGTGTTGACTTTGATGGCATGCTGGCTGACTTGAGCGCCGCAAACGGGGGCACCATCGTCGTTCTGCATGCCTGCTGCCATAACCCCACCGGCTATGACATGACGCCGGCCCAATGGGACCAGGTGGTTAGCCTCTGCAAGTCGCGCGCACTGGTGCCTTTTTTGGACATGGCCTACCAAGGTTTCGGCTACGGCCTGGCCGAAGATGGCGCCGTGGTGCAGAAATTTGTTGCGGCAGGCATGAGCTTTTTTGTGTCAACTTCCTTCAGCAAGAGCTTTAGCCTGTATGGCGAACGCGTCGGCGCTCTGAGCGTGCTGTGCGATACCAAGGACGAAGCCTCGCGCGTGCTGTCACAGCTGAAGATCGTGATCCGCACCAACTACAGCAGCCCACCCAGCCATGGCGGCGCTGTGGTCGCAGCGGTGTTGTCCAAGCCGGAATGGCGGGCGCTGTGGGAATCCGAGTTGGGTGGCATGCGCACCCGCATCAAGGCGATGCGGCAAAAACTGGTCGACGGCTTGAAGGCAGCAGGTGTGCAACAGGACATGTCGTTCATCACCAGCCAGATCGGCATGTTCAGTTACTCCGGTCTGAGCCGTGACCAGATGATTCGTCTGCGCGCTGAGTTTGGCGTGTATGGCACTGACACCGGCCGTATGTGCGTTGCCGCGCTCAACAGCAAAAATGTCGATTACGTCTGCGCTGCAATCGCCAAAGTGATGTGATCAGCCTCGCTGGCTTCCAAACTAACGGCCGCTTACAGCGCTCCGGCGGCGCGTAGTGATTCGAGCGCAGTGCTGGCCTCAGGTCGGGGGCTGCGCATCAGGAAAAAGACCATGGCGTAGCGTGAGGCAAAGGCCTGGGCCTTGCCTGAGGCCAGCCAGTCCGCAAACAGCGGGCCGAACTCCCATCTCTCCCAATTGCCCAAGTCCGTTGCCACCAAGCCGGGCCAGGGGGTTGCCTGGGCGACAAAGTGGCGATAAGCCTGCACCACACGTGAGCGCCCTATTCGCTGGCCGTCGCCACCATGCACGCTCAGAGCCAATAACGCGGCTGAAACGCCGATCTCGTGGGCTGTTGGGGCGCTCAGGTACTGGCGCTCCACCCAGGCTACCCCCTCCGGGCCCCGCAGTTCCAGCCAAGCGGCGATCATGGCCGATAGCGTGGGCCCATCAACTGTGCTGCGCAGCCCAGCCATGCGCTGCTGCAACCCTTCGGCGCTGGCCTGGTTACCGGCAAATCCAAGCAAAAGGGCATACAAGGGGCGCCGGGCGGTCAAAGCGGGCGTGTCGAGCCAACGGAGCAATCGCGCTGCATTGAGCCTCGGCGCAAAGGACCGTAGCACGGCATAGGGCGCGCTGGCTGTTTCTTCGTAGGCAGCCTGGGCTACAAGCGGTTCAAGGCTCTCTAGCTCTGGCAAAAAAGATGCGATACGGCTCGTCCATTGAGCGGGGGTCAAGTTAGTCGCATCGGTAAGCTCCACGAGTCTGAGGACCCAATCCGCATGCTGGGGCGCCAACGGGCCGGCGCTTTGCCAGTCGGCTGTTCCAATGCGGTAGAGCAACATCAAAGAAGGCATCGGGTTGGGCTCTTGAGCCACCTGCGGTGGCCGGATCGGGCCCTGAGGCCATCCGCCCTTGATCAGCTGCTGGGCCAAGAATGTGTTGCCCGCCGCCGGGGCCGCCAGCACCACCACATCGGCTGCCCGCAAACGCTGCCGTAGGGTACCCCCCGACTCTGCAGGCGCACAGATGGCACATCCCCAACTGGCTGGCGTCAGCCCCAGCAGAATGAACAAAAGCAGCAGGACGGATCGCAGGCGGCGCATGGGCAGTGGCTATGATGCAAGCCTGATTCTAGGGTGATGTCCCCCCTTGGAATACCCACTGCCCCTGGAGATTTAGCCAATGCGCCGCTTCGCCCTGCACCTGATCGCCATGCTCACCTTGATGGTCAACGAGGCCAGCGCGTGGAGCAACCATACCTTCGCGTCTTACCGGGCGTTTGAAGGTTTTCCTGAGATCAGGCAGGCGGCTCCGGTTCGGGTGGAGCCGCTGGAAGTCTTTTTGAAGGACCAGGAAGCAGCCATAGAGAGCCTGTTAGCCAACCAGGAGATTTGGGCCAGTACCCATCTTGATGTTTACCCCGCCCGCCCTGCCGCGCTAGCGTTCAAGGCCAACCCGGCGCGTAACGACGAAGCGCGTCGACTGGCTTTTCTCACCGCGCTGCGGGTGGCACCCAACAGCAAGTTTGCGCTTTATGTACAGCCCGATCCCTGGGGCCCACCGCCCGAGGCGAGCACCCTGTTGCCGTATGCTGCGGTGAACACGCTGCCCGAGCAAGCCAATTCAAGCTACCGCTTTGTTGGGCTAGCCGTTGGCGCGACGGTGTCGCCGCTGAATGTTGTGGCCTCTGCCGCCGACGAGCCGGACTACGGCCTCGACATCAACCTGTGGCAGGACAGTCCCTCTGACTGGGGCAAGGTTTATGGATTTGGTACCCTGCCCTTTGGCAACCCTGCACTCTATTACTCGACCCAAGCGCCCTTTCACATGGGGTTCTTCCATGAAGACAAGGCGATTTACCTGGCTGCAGCCTTCATCAAAAAAACCTTCCCTCTTTGGCGGGTGCAGCAGTACACGGGGCTGGCTACCCTGGCCTTTCGCAGTGGCCACCCTTACTGGGGCTGGCGCTTTACAGGTATGGCACTGCATTACCTGCAGGACCTGACTCAGCCCTACCACGCCAGCCTATCGCCCGGCAATGGCACGGCCAAGCTCATTGGCATCAACCTCTTGGCGATGGCTGGCATGCCTCGACTGAAAGACGAGATGATTGTGTTGCTGTCCAATCGTCATCTGGCGCTGGAGAAGTACCAAAATCAGTTGATTTACAACGCGGCCCGGGCCCGCCAACCGACGGCCGTCGACCAGGCCTTGCGACAAACCGACCGGGACGCCAGCTACCCGCCATGGAACGATGTGTACACCCGGGATGTGGTCAGCCGTCAGTCGCACGCCATGGGGTCCCAGCTCACTGACATCCTGGTGGCAGCCCTGCCCGCCGGCTATGTGTCTGACCCCAACTTCGACTTTGGCGTCAAAGAGGCGGGCATTGACCTTGCTGGAGAGTTGAGCCGCCAGGGCATCAGCACCAGCGCCCAGCGCGCCAAATTGGATGCCGTGGTGGCCGAGCTATTGGGCAATTTTGGAGTCCACAGCCGTAATTTGGTGCGTGGCGTGCTGAAAAGCGCTGGCCCGTTGCCGAAATAGCCTCCAGAGTGTGGCGCCTACACCTGTGTGAACATTATTGGAGTGGCCAACTTAAATCAAAGGCCTGGATAGCTGGTATATTGCACTGCAACATTTTCTGAAAGCAAACCTACTGTGCTCTATCAAATCTACGAAACGCAACGCTCTTTGATGGAGCCATTTGCTGACCTGGCGGCATCGGCAGCCAAGGTTTACAGCAACCCACTGAGCCTGTTTGGGCAAAACCCCTTTGCACAGCGCATTTCGGCCGGCTATGACCTGATGCATCGCTTGGGTAAAGATTACGAAAAGCCTGAATTTGGTCTGAGCACCGTCGACGTCGACGGCGTGGCGGTGGCCATCCATGAACGCATTGAAATCACCAAACCATTTTGCGAGTTGCGCCGGTTCAAACGTTTCAGCGACGACACCGCCACTCTGGCCAAACTTAAAGGCCAACCGGCGGTGCTGATCGTGGCACCTTTGTCAGGCCACTACGCCACACTGTTGCGTGACACAGTCAAGACCATGCTCAAGGACCACAAGGTCTACATCACCGACTGGAAAAATGCCCGCCTAGTGCCCCTGGCAGAGGGTGAATTTCATTTGGACGACTACGTCAACTATGTGCAGGAGTTCATTCGCCACCTGCAAGGCACTTATGGCAACTGCCATGTGATCAGTGTGTGCCAGCCTACTGTGCCCGTTCTTGCCGCGGTGTCGCTGATGGCCACTCGCGGCGAGTTGACGCCGCTGACGATGACCATGATGGGCGGCCCCATTGACGCCCGCAAATCACCGACCGCTGTGAACAATCTGGCGATGAACAAGAGCTACGAGTGGTTTGAGAATAACGTGATCTACCGTGTTCCGACCAACTTCCCAGGCGCTGGCCGTCGTGTTTACCCTGGCTTTTTGCAGCACTCAGGCTTTGTGGCCATGAACCCCAGCAACCACGCCAAAAGCCATTACGACTATTTCAAGGACCTGATCAAGGGTGACGACGCCAGCACCGAGGCACACCGCAAGTTTTATGACGAGTACAACGCGGTCCTTGATATGGATGCCTCTTATTACTTGGAAACCATCCGCGTGGTGTTCCAGGAGTACTCTCTCGTGAATGGCACCTGGGACGTTCGAGGCGTGAATGGCGCTCTGGAGCGGGTTCGACCGCAAGACATTACCAGCACCGCACTTTTCTCAGTAGAAGGCGAGCTTGACGACATTTCTGGCTCAGGCCAAACCGAGGCCGTACACAGCATTTGTAGCGGCGTACCCAATGCACGTAAAAAACACCTGGAAGCCAAGGGCGCGGGCCACTATGGCATTTTCAGCGGCCGCCGCTGGCGTGACATCGTGTACCCCGAGGTGAAGTCCTTCATTTTGACCAATGCGCTGGTTCAGCCATCGGCACAAATGCCTGCGGTCGCGACAAAGCCGGCATCTAAAAAGGCCGCACGCAAGGCCTGATGGCTGCTGCTGCCGCCATCCTGGCGCTGTTGCCTCAGACGCAATGCACGCGCTGTGGCTACGCCGATTGTGCGGGCTATGCCCAGGCGGTGGCCGATGGCACGGCGGGCATCAACCAGTGCCCCCCCGGCGGGTCGCAAGGCGTACAGCGGCTGGCTGAAGCTACCGGCCTCCCACCGGTAGCGCTGACTGCGGCTCATGGCGTGGAAGGGCCACGCTTCCTTGCGGTGATCGACGAAAACTGGTGCATTGGCTGCACCCTGTGCATCAAGGTCTGCCCGACGGACGCTATCTTGGGTAGCCAAAAGCGCATGCACACCGTGATCGAGCCTTATTGCACCGGCTGCGCCTTGTGCTTGCCGGTGTGCCCGGTCGACTGCATTAGTCTGGAGAACGCGACTCCAGGCGCCAGCGGCTGGGCAGCCTGGTCACAGCCACAGGCCGACCTTGCACGGAGTCGCTATCAATTTCATAGCTATAGAACAAGCCGCGACAAGGCTGAGAACGATAAAAGGCTTGAAGAAAAAGCCGGCGCGACCTTGGCTGACCTGCCCGCGGCGTCACAACACACCGACCCAGTGGTGCTGGATCAAAAGCGTGCCGTGATCGATGCGGTGCTGGAGCGAGCGCGTCAGCGGCGCGGCGCACAGCCGGCTTCGGGTTCAGGCTGATCGCAGCGCAGCCACCACCTCAGGCGGCGCCTGGACCAGCTCGATCAGGACGCCTTCACCGGCAATCGGGAACTGGTCATTCGATTTGGGGTGCAAAAAGCAGATGTCGTAACCCGCCGCCCCCTGGCGGATGCCGCCCGGTGCAAAGCGCACGCCTTGGGCGGACAACCAGGCTACTGCGGCCGGCAGATCGTCAATCCAAAGGCCGACATGGTTGAGCGGCGTGGTGTGTACCGCCGGCTTTTTGTCCGGGTCCAGCGGTTGCATCAGGTCCACCTCAACCCGGTGCACGCCCTGCCCCATGGCGCAGATGTCTTCGTCCACATTTTCGCGTTCGCTGCGAAAGTTACCAGTGACCTCCAGCCCCAGCATGTCCACCCACAGGGTCCGCAAGCGGGCCTTGTCCGGGCCGCCGATGGCGATTTGCTGGATGCCCAGCACTTGAAAGGGTCTTGACATGGGATCTCGCGGGTTCAGGAAAACTCAACAATGGGCTGGTCCACCGTCAGGCTCTCTCCCTTGACCGCCAGGACCTTGCCCACCACACCATCGGCGACGGCAAACAGCACATTCTCCATCTTCATCGCCTCAATCACCGCCACCCGCTCGCCAGCCTGCACTTTTTGCCCGGCTTGCACTGCCACCTCGACCAGCAGGCCAGGCATTGGTGACAGCACAAAGCGGCTCATGTCGGGCGGTGCCTTGTAGGGCATCAGGGCGTACAGCTGGGCGGCCCGCGGCGACAGCACCAAGGCGTCGATCTGCGTGCCGTTGTGCGAGACCCGCAAGGCCAGTGGATTTTTGCTGGCCAGGACGCCGCGCTCCACTTGGGCGGCGAGTGGGACACCGTTACAAGTGCCGTTAAGCCTGACCTCGCCCAAGCGGTAATTGCTACATATGTTGTAGCTGCGAGTGCCCACGGTGATTGAGCTGGAGCCGGTTTTTCCTTCAAATTCGGTGATCCTGACCGGGGTCTCGGTTCGAGCGCCGAGTTGGCCCAGGGTAACAACGACAAAGTCCTCGCCCACGCTCAGTTCGTGGCCGGCCATCTGGCCACTGATGAGCGAGGCGCGGTTACGGTACTTGCGGTGCACAAAGGCGGCCAACGCCAGCAACAGGTCAGGGTCGTCGTGCGGCACGTCCTCGGCGCGGAAACCCTGGCCGTAGTTCTCGGCAATGAAGCCGGTGTTGAAGTCCCCCGCCACAAAACGCGGGTGAGCCAGCAGCGCGGCCTGGAAAGGAATGTTGCTGGAGACGCCCCGGATCACGAAGCCATCGAGTGCCTCGCGCATCTTGGCAATGGCGTCGAGCCGGTCGCGTCCGTGCACGATCAGTTTGGCAATCATCGAGTCATAGTGCATGGGAATCTCGCCGCCGTCCTGCACGCCGGTGTCCACCCGCACCCCCTGCCACTGGCTGGTGTCGGCGGCAAACATGGTCTCGGCCGGCGGCTGAAAGCGAACCAGGCGGCCGGTGGACGGCAAAAAGTTGCGGAACGGGTCTTCGGCGTTGATGCGGCACTCGATGGCCCAGCCCTCGCGTTTGACCTGGTCCTGCGTCAAGGGCAGCGCTTCGCCCGCAGCGACCCGAATCATCAGCTCGACCAGGTCCAGCCCGGTGATGCATTCGGTCACCGGGTGTTCC
>CALPLW020000120.1 GCA_943324505.2 Comamonas sp. lk | reverse complement strand
GTTGCTGCCAAAACAGGCAGCGGCTGCGTAGAATGGAATCCTCGGTGCGCCCCGAGTTACCCCATAGGGATAACTCTGTACCTCTTGCAATCCGCTCGGAGTCCACTTAAAAGTCGGGGTTTGTTGTTCAAACAACCGGAGCCACTTCTGACAGCTTCTACGGCAGCGTCAGAGAAGTCGGTGCCAGCGCACGGCCTTTTCAGCCGGCACTCCGTGCGCGACTCGAAGGCGGCGATCACCGCACGACGTTCATCCACGGCTTCGGCCGAGCCAAAGTTGCCGATCTCTGGGACGACCGACAGTCGCGCCACAGATAGCAACACGCAAGGGATCCAGCGCCAAGCTAGACTAAACCCTCTGGAGCACGATTTTGGACCCGATCAAATACATTGAAATCTCCCTGTGCCGGGTGCCCCTGCGCCAGGCGGTGAGCGACGCGAAGGTGCTCACCGGACGCCAGAAGCCCCTGTCCCATGTGGACATGCTTACCGCCGAAATTGAGACGGTGAACGGCGAAAAGGGTTTCGGCTTCAGCTACTCGCTGCGCGCTGGCGCCAACGCGATGCTAGCCCACGCCAAAGACATTGCCGGCGAACTGATTGGCGAAGACCCTGACGATATCGGCCGCCTGTGGGAGAAGATGGCTTGGCTGGGCGCCTCGGTGGCCCGCACTGGCGTGACCGTACAAACCATCGCCGCTTTCGACGTAGCGCTGTGGGATCTCAAGGCCAAGCGCGCGGGCAAGTCTATTGGCAAACTGCTGGGTGCCTTCCGTAACGATGTCCCCTGCTACAACACCTCAGGCGGTTACTTGAACGCATCACTCGATGAAGTGATTAAGAACGTGGAGCGCTCGCTGGGGCGGGGTCTGGGGGGTATCAAGCTCAAGGTGGGCCAGCCCGACCTGAAGAAAGACATCGAGCGCGTGCGCACCGTGCGCAAGCATGTGGGCGAGAGCATTCCGATGATGGTCGATGCCAACCAGCAATGGGACTACACGACCGCCCTGCGCGCCGGACGCCAGCTCGATGACTTCGGCCTGGTGTGGTTGGAAGAGCCCCTCTCCGCCTACGACTATGAGGGCCATGCCAAGCTCAGCGAACGCCTGGTCACCCCGATCGCCACCGGCGAGATGCTCAGCAGCGTGGCCGAGTGTGCCGAGCTGGTGAAGCAGCGTTCGGTCACCTTCATGCAGGCGGACGTGCCACGCGTGGGCGGCATAACGCCCTTCCTGAAGATTTCCACGCTGTCGGACCTGGCGCGTTTGAAGCTCGCCCCGCACTTCGTGATGGAAATCCACATCCACCTGGGTTGCGCCTACCCTCACGAGGCGTGGGTCGAGCACATTGAGTGGTTGGAGCCGGCCTTTAATGAGCGGCTGGTGATCAAGGACGGCCGCATGCTGCTGCCGGATCGACCGGGTCTGGGCTTCAGCCTTTCTGAGCAGGCTCAGCGCTGGCGAGAAGGCATCCAGCGGATCTGAGAGATCGTGGCAAAGTAAGGGAGATAGTGGCTTGGTGGCATGCTGCCGATTTCTGGTAGCCGGCCCGTCTGTCGGGAAATTCGTTCGTTCCAACGATTTGTGTGACGGTTCGGAGCAGTGGCGCATGATCGAGCGGCCGCGGCGGGCACGGACGCCATACAACTCAGGGCAAACTCAGCGATCTTCAGCGCTTCGTCCAGACGCTGCACCGGATCGAACCCTCCATTGCCGTCGGTGGAAGTCTAGCCCGCAATTTTCTCGGCTTGATTCACCGCCGCGATCTGGCTCCTCGTTGTACTCGTCAATAATGTCGGGAACTTCCAGGATTCCCTTGGCAATGCCAAGTCGCTTGAAGCCCTGTGGCACGCCGATTGGACCCGCAAGCGTTTCGGGATGCTCGTTGCTGGCGACGACGAGCAGCAGGGACTTAGCCTCAAATTTGCTCACGGTGTGCTTTATCTGGCAGCACTTCTTCAGCCCACCCTTCAATCGCTGGGTAATAGCGCGTTGAGCGCCCGGCACCGTATTTTTTGAGCAGTCCAAGCCGTTCAAGTTCGATGAGATCCCGCGCCGCAGTAGGCGTTGAGGTTTGCGAAATTTGCTCGTGGCTGCGAGTGGTCATACCGCCTTGGTAGCCCTTGGGGCCAGCATCCAGAAGCTTCTTCATGGTTTTATGCTGCCGCTCATTGAGGGAGACGGTGGACATCACAGCCTGAAATCGAATTCTTTGGATGGCGGAATCCATGGTGCGACTGGCAAATTCACTGGCCAGGGACATTTGTTCAAGCATCCACTCGACCCACGCCGTCACATCCATGCTTTTTGAGCGCTGTGCCCGCTCCAGCTCGCTGTAGTAGCGATCTTTACAGGACTCGATTTGGCGGGACAGCGTCACGATCCGCCCAGGTTGACCCATGTCTTGACCCAGTGCAAGTTGCAGGATTGCGCGGCCTATACGGCCGTTTCCATCGTCAAACGGGTGGAGCGTCTCGAACCACAGGTGAGAAACAGCAGCACGCACCAGACCATCTATCGGCTGTGACCCGGCGGTCGGATGGGTCTGGTTGAACCAAGTCAAAAAAGCATCCACTTGAACGGCCAAGCGCTGAGGTGGTGGGGCGACGTAATGTACTTTGGTGCGACCGATTGAACCACTCACGATCTCCATGGGGACTGAGCGCAGAGCGCCGACATCAATGCGTTGCATCCCAGAAAACCCTGTGGGGAAAAGGGCGGCGTGCCAACTGCACAGCCTCTCCAAAGTTAGCGCAGAGTCGGTCTTGAGGGTCGCATCCTGCAACACATCAATAAGCCCCTCGATGTTGCGTTTACCTTCGGCGATTGGGGCCCCAGACGTGTCGAGTCCCAGGCGCCTGGCAATCGAGGAGCGAACACTTTCAGGGTCAAGTCTCTCGCCTTCGATCGCTGAAGTGGTCAGCGCCTCTTGCGTCAGTGAGTCGCGTATGTGTGGCTGCAACCCTTCCAATCCAATCATCTCGGCTTTTCCGAGAAGGAGCCCCTGTGATTTCCTGGCCGCAGCTAAGCGGCCTTGGACGCGCTGGCCATCGAACGCCAGCGATGGCCACTCAGGCAGCTGCCAAATCCAGCTGTGATATGAATCCATGCGCTAATCATATCAAAAAATGGCGTGAATATGCCGCCCAATCACATCACGCCCCCGAGGCCGATAGCAGTTGTCACGTTCGGGGTACGCTGATGCTTGCATTTCAACGGGGATCTTTTTCGGGGTCTTACGCACATTGTGTGACGGTCCTGTTCAGTTCGGGTGCAGGACCCGCACACGCAGCAGGTCAAGACCAGCGCGCCCATACATCTGTCGCTTCAGGAACTTCGATCCGGTGCAGCGTCTGGACGAAGCGCTGAAGATCGCTGAGTTTGCGCTGAGTTGTATGGCGTCCGTGCCCGCCGCGGCCGCTCGATCATGCGCCACTGCTCCGAACCGTCACCAAATGTGCGTAAGACCTACCTTTAGTTCGTGTGCCACCAATGGTGGAAGAAATTGAGAATGATGTGTAGCAGTTGAACAGGGAAGGTGCTGGTGATGCACGAGCAGGCGACGCGTCAATAGCGGAGGTAAATCATCAAGAGACTTGAAAAGCCTGCAGGCTCGTGCGCTTGAGGAGGGTATCCCCTACCAGACGTTTGCCGCGAGTGTGTTGCAAAGTTTGTGAACGGACTCTGGTTAACCAGCGCTGATCCGTCTGGGTGTTAGCCCAGCCGCAAGGCCATCACGCCGGCAAGGATGATCAGTGTGCCCGTCAGTCGGCGCCGGTTGAAGCGCTCTTTCAAGAACCAGGCGCCCATCAGCACCGCGAACAGCACCGAAGTCTCGCGCAGCGCGGCCACCATGGCCACCGGGGCCTGCGTCATGGCCCACAGCGCAATGCCGTAAGAGCCGAGCGAGGCAATGGCGCCGCCAAGCGCCAGCGGCCAGCGTTGCTTGGCATAGGCCAACGCGGTGTTGCGCCGGCGCAGGAAAACGATCAGGGCAAAGGGCCAGCCGTCCAGCAGGAACAGGGTGGCCACATACTGCGCGGCGTCGCTGGAGGCGCGCACGCCGAGCGCATCGACCACGGTGTACAGCGCGATGATCACCGCATTGACCAGCGCAAAGCGCACCGCCTTGGGCGCGGCAAAAGCATGTGGGCTCAGACCCAGAGTCAGCACGCCGGCACTGATGCCCAGCACACCAGCCCAGGCCATCGGTGTCAAGGTTTCACCCAATGTGAAGGTGGCCGAGACCGCCACCAGCAGCGGGGCCGAGCCACGCATCAGGGGATAGGTCAGCCCCAGGTCGCCGTGCTGGTAGGCGGCTGTGAGGGCGCTGTAATAGGCCACATGAATCGCCATGGAGGTCAACAGCCAAGGCCAGGCTGCGGCCGGCGGCCAGCCCAGTAACAGCACCAGCGGCAGCGCGACCAACGAGCCCAGCAGGTGGATCAGCGCGGTGTCCAGCGCCTTGTCCTGGCTGGACTTGACCAGCGCATTCCAGCCGGCGTGGAGCAGGGCGCCGAACAGCACCGCTGCCACCACCGGCCAGCTCAGGCTCATACCCACGGCAATGAGTAGGTCTTGATGTTGGTAAAGCTCTTGATCGCCTCTTGCACGCCTTCCTTGTAGCCCAGGCCGGAGTCCTTGATGCCACCAAAGGGTGTCAATTCAAGGCGATAGCCGGGCACCTCGCGGATGTTGACCGAGCCCACGTGTAGGTCATCGATAAAGCGGGTGATGTAGTCCAGCCGGTTGGTGCAGACCGAGCTGGACAGGCCGTAGGCTGTGCCGTTGGAGATACGGATCGCGTCGTTGATGTCCTTGAAGCGGATGATGGGTGACACCGGGCCAAAGGTTTCCTCGCGCGCCACGGTCATGGTTTGGTCCACCCTATCAAGTACCGTGGGGGAGTACAGCGCGCCACGGCGCTGGTTGCCCACCAGCAAGCGGGCACCCTGTGCCACGGCCTCGTTGACCCGGCTCTCGAACAGCATGGCGGCAGCTTCGTCGATCACGGTGCCCATTTCATTGGCCTTGTCCAGCGGGTCGCCAAAGCGCCAAGCCTGCGATTTGGCCACCACCTGCTCGACAAAGCGGTCCGCCACGGCTTCGTGCACCAGCATGCGCTTGACGGCGGTGCAGCGTTGGCCGGAATTTTTGTACGAACCCTGCACGGCCAAGGTGGACGCTTCGTCGATATCGGCGTCTTCCATCACGATGATGGGGTCATTGCCGCCCAGCTCAAGTACCACGCGCCGGTAGCCGGCCTTGGCAGCGATGTATTTGCCGATGGCCACGCCGCCGGTGAAAGTGACCAGGTCCACTTGGTGGTGGGTGATCAGCTCGTCGGCGATTTCAGCCGGGTCACCGGTGATGATGCTCAGCATCTCGGGTGGCAGCCCGGCCTGGTACAGGATGTCGGCAAAGAAGATGGCCGAGAACGGTACCTTCTCGGAGGGTTTGAGCACCATGCGGTTGTTGGTGGCAATGCTGGGCACCACCTTGTGCGCCACCTGGTTCATCGGGTGGTTGAACGGGGTGATGGCGGTGATCACCCCCAGCAGGGGTGAGCGCTGGGTGTAGACGCGGCGCTTCTTGCCGTGGTGGGTCAGGTCGCAGCTGAAAATCTGGCCGTCGTCCTTGAGCACCTCGTTGGCGCCGAACAGCAGCACGTCGCTGACGCGACCAGCTTCATAAAGTGCGTCCTTGATGCACAGGCCCGACTCGGCCGTGATCAGTTGCGCCACGTCGTTCAGGCGCTGGCTGATCAGCGCCGCAGCGCGGTTCAGGATAGCGGCGCGCTCAAACCGGCTGAGCTGGGGCACGTAGGCGTGGGCGGCGGCAAAGGTCTCGCGTACCTCCGCCAGCGTGGCTTTCGGCACGGTGCCGATCACCTCCTCGGTATAGGGGTTATGCACCGTGATGACACGGTCGCCGCTGCGCTCTGCGCCGACTTGGCGCCCGGCCAGGCGCATGCTGTTGAGGTGGTTGTCAAGAATGAACTGCTGGATCATGGAGGGCTTTCGTTATGAGGGCGAGGGCGCTGGCTTGGGCCGGTGTCATTGGGCGTGGTTCAGGGCAAGGTCAAAGGCATCAAAATTCCGGAAACGGTGGCTGGCGTCTAGCCTGAGCAGAGGCCGGTTCAGAATCAGCGGTACCCGCTGCTCGCTGATGCCGCCATGCGAACGCAATGGCACCTCCAGGCTGGACAGGTCGTGGCGCGCGGCCGAGGTGCCGAGCACGGTGAAGCGTTCCGACACCACCACCAGGTCGCCGATGCGGTCGGCCGGTAGCTCAAAGCGCTCAGCCGCCTGCGCGCGCGGCAGCACCAGCTCGATGCCCAGCACCGCCTGCAGGCGGGCGCAAGCGCTGGCCGCGTCGGTGTCGGCGGGCAAGTAGACCGTGGCAAACGAGCCCAGCGCGCCGTGGTGCACCACGTAGGGGTCGGTGATGGGCAGGATGACTCGGGCCGCTGCCGTACCCAGCCAGGCGTCGAACCAGTCTTGCAGGTAGATCACATCAGGCTTGCCGTCCATGCCCACTTTGGCGTTCATGCCGTGGTCAGCGGTGAGGGCGATCACGCAGCCCATTGCGTCGAGCGCTGCCAGGTAGCCGTCCATCATGGTGTAGAAGGCGTTGGCGCCGGCAGTGCCGGGGGCATGCTTATGCTGGATGTAGTCGGTGGTGGAGAGGTACATCACATCGGGGCGGCACGTCTGCATCAGCTTGACGCCGGCGGCAAACACAAACTCCGACAGGTCGGCGCTGTAGACGCTGGGTAGGGGCTGGCCCACCAGCGCCAGCACGTTGTCGATGCCGTTGTGCTGGAGCGTGGCCTGGTCGGCTTTTTCTGCTGAGAAGCAAATGCCGCGCATCTGGTGCCCGAGCAGGGTGCGCAATTTGTCTTTGGCTGTCACCACCGCCAGCGACATGCCGGCGTCGGACAAAGCCGCCAGCAGGGTGGGCGCGCGCAGCCACTTGGGGTCATTCATCATGACCTCAACGTTGTTGGCCACGTCATACAAGTAGTTGCCGCAAATGCCATGTACGCTGGGCGGCGCGCCGGTCACGATGGACAGGTTGTTGGGGTTGGTGAAGGTGGGTACCACGCAGTCGGCCACCAGTGCTGTGCCCTGGGCCAGCGTGCGCTTGAGCCAGGGCATCTGGCCGCTGGCCACGGCCTGGGCCAGGTAGTCGGGTTCGCACCCGTCGACGCAGACCACCACGGTGGGGGTACGTGGCAGTTGGTAGGTTCTGCCGTTGACATGGACGGCGGGGGTCGGGCTTGAAGTCATCGGGTCACTTTCTTGGTTCCGGGATTGATCGATGGTGCGGCATGGCGACGCAAATCATTGGCCTCTGTGCGCGCCTTGCTTTCCATCGCGTGGTCAAACATGGCTTGGCCGGCCCGTTGCGGGTTGCCGGAGGCAATGGCCTGCACGATCTGCTGGTGTTCGCTGGCTGATGCCGGCATCAGCCAGCCGTCGGCCAGGTTGAGCCGCCGAAACAGCGACAGTTCTTTGATCAGCTTGCGGTAGATGGCGGTCAGCTTGCGGTTGCCGGTCATCTCCACCAGACGGTCATGAAACTGCAGGTTGAGCAGGTGGTAATGCTGTGCATCTTGGGCTGCAACGGCCTGTTCCATGGCGCTGACCATGGCTTGCATGTCGTCGCGCTGGGCGGCGGTCAGGTGTGTGGCCAGTTGCCGCCCGACCAGTTCGTCCATGGCGGCGCGCAGGTCGAAGATTTCCAGGGCTTCGTCCAGCGGGATGTCGCGCACAAAAACGCCCCGGTTTTTCTCAGTCCGCACCAGGCCGGCCTCATCGAGCATGCGAAAGGCTTCGCGGATGGGGCCGCGCGACACCCCCATTTTTTCAGCCAGGGCGGCTTCAATCAGCTTGCTGCCGGGTGGGTACTCGCCGCTCAGGATGCCGCGTTCGATTTCCTGCTGCACCACCATGCTCAGCGAGCGGCTCTGCAGCAGGGCAATGGTGGGGTGCATGGTCGCGCTCATGGAGCGGATTGAAGCAGATTTTGAGAAATTGTCAACAATTTACAAAAAACAATTGACAAGTGTTGAGGGGTGACGTCCAATAAAATTTTTGACGGGGCTGACTCGCCCGCTGCAGGAACCCATCATGGATAGAGACCGCATACTGCTGACCCCGGGGCCCCTGACCACCACCCTGCGCACCAAGCTCGCCATGCTCAAGGACTGGGGCTCGTGGGACGCCGATTTCATTGCCGTGACAGCCAGTGTGCGGCGGAGCCTGCTGGCCATCATCCATGGCCAGGACAGCCATGTGGTGGTGCCCTTGCAGGGCAGCGGCACCTTCAGCGTGGAAGCCGCCATCGCCACCCTGGTGCCGCATGACGGCCACGTGCTGGTGCTGGACAACGGCGCCTATTGCAAGCGTGCAGCGCGCATCACCAGCCTCATGGGGCGGCGCTGCAGCACCATGAGTTTTGATGAGGCCAGCCCGGTCGACCCTCAGGCACTGGCGCAGCGGCTGCAGGAAGACGCCTCCATCACCCATGTGGTGCTGATCCACTGCGAAACCGGCGCCGGCGTGCTCAACCCCCTGCAGGCGGTGGCCGACGTTTGTGCGCGTTTTGACCGCGGGCTGATCGTGGACGCCATGAGCTCGTTTGCCGCGTTGGAGATTGATGCGCGCAAGACCCGATTCGATGCCCTGATTGCCGCCAGCGGCAAGTGCCTGGAGGGCGTGCCCGGCATGGGTTTTGTCTTCATCCGCCGGGCGGTACTGGAGGGCTGCGCCGGCCGCAGCCAGTCGCTGGCTATGGACCTGCACGACCAGTATGTCTACATGGAGAAGACCGGGCAGTGGCGCTTCACGCCGCCCACCCATGTGGTGGTGGCCCTGCATGAGGCGATTGTCCAGTTTGAGGCTGAAGGCGGCCAAAGCGCCCGGCTGGCGCGATACACCCGCAATTACCAAACGCTGGTGACGGGCATGGCCGCCCTGGGCTTCAAGCCCTTTCTGGACCCGGCGGTACAGGCGCCCATCATCGTCACCTTTCACGCGCCGCAGCACCCGGCCTATGAGTTCAAGCGTTTTTACGACACCGCCAAGCACTATGGCTTTTTGCTGTACCCGGGCAAGCTGACGCAGGTCGAGACCTTTCGCGTCGGCTGCATTGGCGCTATCGGACCGGTGGAGATGCGCCAGGCGGTGGACGCGGTGGCGCAAACGCTGCGCGATATGGGCATCAGCCAGCCCGCGCTTGGGGTCTGAACCATGGCGAACGTTGCGGTGATTGGCGCCGGCTTTGTCGGCCTGTCCAGTGCCTACTGGCTGATGCAAGACGGCCACCAGGTCACGGTCTATGACCCGGCCGGGGCGGCTGGTGGCGCCTCGTTTGGCAATGCCGGCACCTTTGCCAACTACGCCTGTATCCCGGTCAACAACCCCTCGGTGTTCCGTGACCTGCCGCGCTACCTGCTGGCGGGTGATAGCCCGTTTCGTCTGCGCTGGTCTTATTTGCCGCAACTCACGCCCTGGCTGCTGCGCTTTCTGGCCAGCTCCAGCCGGCGCCGTTACACCGCCTCGGCCACTGCGCTGTCGCACTTGCTGGCACGGGCGCAAGACGGCTATACCCGTATGACGGAGCAGGCCAGCCTGGCCGCTTTTGTAAAGCCCAGCGAGTGCTTGTACCTGTACTCGGACGCAGCTAACTTTGCCGCGTCCGAATCAACGCTGGCGCTGCGCCGCTCGCTGGGCGTCAACTTCACGGTGCAGGGGCGCGACGACATCGCCCGACTGGAGCCAGGGCTGGCCCCGATCTTTGACCGTGGCGTGCTGTACCAAGGCTCGTGGTTCTTGTCCAGCCCTGCGGACTTTTTAGGCGCCCTGCAGGCCTCGCTGGTGGCCGGCGGCCTGCAGATCGCCCGTAACGCTGTGACCGGGCTGCAACCCCAATCAGGTGCGGTGCATGTCAGCACCGACGCTGGCCCAAGTGGGCATGATTGGGTGGTGGTGTGCGCTGGCGCCCATTCCAAACCGCTGGCGCGCCAGTGTGGCGATGAGGTGCCGCTGGACGCCGAGCGCGGTTACCACATCATGTACCCAGGTGCCTCGGGAGCGATTTCGCGCCCGATTGGCTGGGCCGAACGCGGCTTTTACATGACGCCGATGGAACAGGGCTTGCGGGTGGCGGGTACCGTGGAGTTGGCTGGCATGAAGCCGCAG
>CALPLW020000119.1 GCA_943324505.2 Comamonas sp. lk | reverse complement strand
GGTGGTAGGTCAGGGGGTAGCTCAGGCAGTGGTAGCCCCACTGGCGGGTCAGGCCGAAGCGCTGACCGTTGCGCGGGTTGATGGCTTCGGCCAGGCCGGGCAACATCAGCACCTGCCGCACGATGTGCGTGACCAGCAGCGGGTGCTGGGCAGCGCCCACCCGCGCCGGGGCGTGGGCAAACTGATGCTTAATCATGGCCAGGCTGGCATTGGGGTAGGCGCTGAACACGTAGTCGCCTCCCGGCGCGACATTGAAGCGGCGCAGCGCCTCGGCAAATTCCCAAGGGTGTTGCTGCACTGGCAGGGGTGGCGCGTGGCGAATGTGGGGCAGCAGGGGCTCTAAAACGGGTCCAAGATCGTGGGCTAAATGGGGCAGGTGGTCGTTGATATCCTGGTCAATGAAGGCCAACAGCGCCAGCCGGGTGTCGTTCTCCAGCAGCAAAAAGGAGGCAAAGTGCACATGGCCTGAATCCTGCAGGGCCTGTGTCAGTGTTGCTTGCAACAGTTGAAGCAATCCCCGCACCTTCTGCGCATGCTGCTGCGTGGGGGCTTTCAGGTCCATCACCAGCAGCAGCGGCGAATGGCGCAACAACTCAAAGCGGTGGTAGGTCAGGGGGTAGCTCAGGCAGTGGTAGCCCCACTGGCGGGTCAGGCCGAAGCGCTGACCGTTGCGCGGGTTGATGGCTTCGCCCAGGCCGGGCAACATCAGCACCTGCCGCACGATGTGCGTGACCAGCAGCATGGCCACGTGTTGGCCTATGCATTGGTGCAGGAAGCTGCTGCTGTAACGTTTTTGTGGGTGATCGGGTTCG
The DNA here is from genome assembly GCA_943324505.2 of Comamonas sp. lk. Classification (GTDB taxonomy): domain Bacteria; phylum Pseudomonadota; class Gammaproteobacteria; order Burkholderiales; family Burkholderiaceae_C; genus Rhodoferax. The sequence continues at coordinate 9,434 of CALPLW020000119.1, read as the reverse complement.
CCACCAAATAGGAGTGGGTCGTAGGGGATGGCAAGACCGGCGAAGCGGGCCGCATTGAAAGTGTCGGGTTGGGTGTTCGCTGGCTGATCGCGCGTGGCGGCGCCCACGGCGATCACCAGTTCGCTGCCCGCCGGGATCTTGACCCCATTGAGCACCAGGGGCGACGTGGTGCGGCGTGGTAGATAGGCCACTGGCGGGTTCAGCCGCAGTGCCTCCCAGATGTAAGGCGTCAGATCAGCGTCTTTGCCTGCCCGGTGGCCGTGTTTGAGCCAGCCCTGAACAGCTGCGTCCTGGGCCTCCTTGAGAAGTGCCCGGTTCTCAAAAAAGCACTGCAGCGCCAAACACACGGCGCCCACCACATTACCCACGGTGCCGGCGATCAGGCCGGTGACGATGGCCGCCAGGTCGGTGCCGCCGTAGGTCTTGTCCTCACCCGGAGTGCCTGCCGTCCCCGCCATGAGGTGCATGACGGGGGTGAACCCTGCCAAGGGCTGGTCCGGCGCCAGTGGTGCGCTTGCCGGGTGCGAAGGGTCGCAGGGCGGCGGCGCTGGCCAGGGCTCAAACACGCTGTCGGGCTCAAACGCCTTCAGCTCGTCCAGCTCTCGGTGAATGGCTTTGAACTCGTCGCGCTGCTGCGCGGTGTGTTGGTGTTTAAACAGGTCGATCAGCTCGGCGGCGCGGCGCGTGAGCGCGCCCATGGCGGCGGTGTTCTCAGGCAGGGCGAAGGGGTCGGTGACGAAATGGCGGGCAAAGGTCTGGTAGCTCAAGGCGTGGGTCGCCTTGCGCGTGCAGGCCTCCAGCAGTGGCAGGTCAGACTGGGCAAAGCCGAACCAGAAGGCGACGAAGCGCAGCGCGGCCTGTTCGGCCAGAGCCACTGCGTCAAACTCACGTTTTTTGAGTGGCAGCAGTGCCGCCGCACGCAGGCTGATCGTGCACAAACCAAAAATTTCGTTCGCATCCAGCTTCAGACAACTGATGGCGAACTTGCGTTGCCGATTGTGGTCCCCCAGTCCCTGCGTCTCGTCCATGCCGAGCATAAAGTTGCTGCGGCCCAGCGCGCCAAAGGGCGCATTGCTGTACTGGGGCACACCTTGGGGGTTTTCGTCGCAGCGCAGCGCCGCCTCGGCCTGCGCCCGGTTGGTGATCAGCCAGGCCGTTTGCTCATAGTCGTCCGGCCCGTTACCTTGGGGTGTGTAAGTGGTGCTGGCCCGGCTGGCAAATGGGGCTGGGTACCCCTCGGCCATCAGCACCTGGAATCGGGCGGCGCGTTGCTGGTCGTCGCACAGGTCTGCAAACAGCGCTGCGCTAGCGACCCAAGAATTGCCCGTGACAGTGGCGCCCTTGGCCATAGGCCCTCCCTTTTTGTGACTTGTCAGCTGATCATGGCTACCTTGTTGGCGCTGGCCAGCAGGGCCTGCGCCTCGGCCAGGCGTCCCTGGCTTTGCCACAGTGCGGCCAGGCTTTGCGCGGCACGTGCTTCGAAGGCGGCCATGCCCAATTCCTGGGCGACCGACATTGCGAGCAAAAACCAATGCTGAGCCTTATCCAGATTGCTTAGTTTGCTATTATTTTTATAGTGAAGCAGTAACTGACCCTGGAGCCGGCAGAGCTCGGGCTCGAAGTAACGCTCGCCGTGTCGGGTGACGAGGGCGTAGGCCTCCTGCAGCAACTGCAGCCCATCTTCAGGCTCGCCCGCCAGCGCCCGCGCTTCGGCTTGCAGGGCCAGGTAGAAGGCACAGGTGACCACCGCACCGGTGCTGGTCCACAGCGCATAGCCGGCCGCTATCTCAGCGCTGCCAGCTTGCGCGTTGCCAAGGTGTGCCACCGCCCAGCCATGCATGATCTTGGCATGCGCCAGCCAGACCGAAAAGCCCCCTGTTTCGCAGACATGGATGGCGCGTTGGGCCAACTCCAGGGTCTCCAGGTACTCGCGCCGGTAGCAGTGCAGCATGGCCTTGAGGCCGTAGGCTTCGCCCTGGCTGAAGGGGTGCTTCAGGCGTACCGCCAGGGCCTGTGCCTGGTTGGCACGGGCCAGCGCGTCGTCGCCCAGGCCGCGCGTCCACTGTGCCAGTGCCGAATAGCTCAGGCACATGATGGCGGGGTCTTGCATCTGGCCCGGCCGTTGCTCAAGCCGCGCGTAGGCGGACAGGCAGCTGTCCATCCGGTCGACTGCAGCTGGGAGCGCCCCCTGATGAAACAGCAGGTTGGCCACGGCCCAGTCGGCCTGCAACCTGCGCATGGGATCAGCCGACTTGCGCACCAGTTCGGCAGCGTCGGCAGCCACGGCATGGGCCCGCTCAAATTCGCCGCGCATGAACAGGTAACCCTCCAGGCCGAACTGCACCCGCAACAAGGCACGCTCATCGCCGCACTGACGGCTCAGGGCCTCGGCCCGTTGGTAGGCCTCGCCCACCTGGTTGGCGCCATAGCCATGCAGTGCAATGCTTTGGCCAGCCTTTAGCAGCAACAGGCGCAACTCAATCCGGTCGCGCGCCAGTCCGGCCGGCAGCGCCGCCACTTGCACCAAGGCGGCGTCCAGATGGTGGCTGGCTTCCACCTGTGCTGAGCGCGAGATCGCCAGCCGCGCCGCGTTTTCCCAGTACTGCGCGGCTGCCTCCGGCATAGCTGCTGCGGTGCAGTGCCGCGCCAGCACCTCAGGCTGGCTCGCGGCCAAGCCGGGGAAGTGCTCGCTGATCACACGAGCCACGGTGCGGTGGCAGCGTCGGCGATCGCGTTCCCAGAGCGATTCATAGGCGGCGTCTTGCATCAGCGCATGCCGGAAGTGGTAATGCACGTCCCGGCCCACTGTGGTTTGCGCCAGAATGCTGGCGCGAACCAGCGTTTCCAAGTGAAACAACACCCCGTCCAAACGCACCGGGGTGTTGGCGTCGGCAAATACGGCCTCCACCATGGCTTGCGAAAAGCTGCGCCCGATAACGCTGCCAACTTGGGCCACGGCCTTGGCTGCGTTCAGGCGGTCCAGGCGTGCCATCAGCAAATCCTGCACTTTCCCCGGTATGGCGATGGGGCTTGATGCGAGGGTGGTGATCTGGCCAGGCGTCGCCTGCGTCTGGCGCGCCATCAGCGCCCGTGCGGTTTCTTCAATGAACAGGGGCACGCCATCGGTCTTGGCAGCCAGCCGGTTCAGTGCTCGCCCGTTCAACAGCGTTTCGCCGCACATGCCTAGGAGCATGGCCTCGGTGTCTTCGCTGCTTAGGCCTGCCAATTCAAGCCGCTCAGGAAAGTCTCTGGGGCCAACGCCAGTGCTGGCGGGTTGGCTGCCAGCGCCGCTGCGTTCGGTGCGTATGAGCAACAGCGGCCACTGGCTGCAGACGTCCAGCAGGCGTTGCAGCAGCTCCCGGGTGGACGGGTCGAGCCAGTTATGGTCTTCGATGATCAGGCAAAGCGGGCTCTGCGCCACCAGGTCTTCCAGCCACAGCAGCAGGGCATCGATCACCTGGCGTCTGATTTTTTCTGGTGCCTGCGCCTCAGTGGCGGCTGCCGGGTGCTGGCCGAGCAGCATCTCAAGCCCCGCGACGATGTGCTGCCGCCCAGGCCAAGCGCGCAGCCCGAGCTCCAGCCGGCTGCGAACGGCATCGGCTTGATCGGCTTCACTCAAGCCGAACCAGCGAGTCAGCAAGTTGATCATCGGCCAGAACGCGCTGTCTGCTGTTTCCGGGCTGCAGGGCAGGGCAGTCACGCCGTGGCCCAGGGCCTTTACGCGCGTCTTGAATTCCCGCATCAGCCGGGTTTTACCTATACCGGCCTCACCCGCGATCAGCAGCGAGGTGAACTGGCCTTGCGATGCCTGCGCCCAGGCGGCCTCCAGCAGCGCGAGTTCGCGCTGGCGGCCGACCCATGGGGTATCGTCTGCCTTACCGCTAAATTGCCCGTCGCGGCGCGCCTCACCCAGCAGTCTGAACGTCACTTTTGGTTGGGCAAACCCCTTGGGTACGTGGGGTGAATCAATCGGGGCGAATTCAAAGCGGTCCTGCACGATCGCCCATGTCGAGTCGTTGACCATGGCCGTGCCTGGAACAGCCATGGCTTGCAGTCGAGCGGCCAGGTGGATGGGTTCGCCCATTGGCACACCGGCCTTTACGACCACCGGGCCGGTCACCACGCCGATGCGCAGCTCAAGCTGCAGCAAGGCCACCGCATCGACCATGGCCAGAGCCGCCCTGAGCGCCATAGCCGGGGCGTCTTCGTGGGCCAGTGGCAGCCCAAAAAAGCACATCACGCCGTCATTGCCTTGCGGCGCATTCGGCTGGCCGCTCCAGCGGCGCACCACGCGGGCACAGGCGACGTGGAAGCGGTCAAGCGCTTCGCTGTAGCGCTCAGCACCCAGCCTCCTTAGCAGGTTGGTGGATTCCACTAGGTCATAGCAGAGTACGGTCACCTGGCGCATATGGTCGTCCGGGTGCGGGCCTGCTTCATCGGGCGTCAGCAGGGCCGCCCCGTCGCCGTAGCAGACCAGGCCCGGGCCTAGACTTGCTTCGCTGGCGAGCGCAGCGTCCTCGGCCGGGCCGCGCAGCGCCACCAGCGCCTCGCCCAGCCGTTGGCCGGAGGCCAGCGCGGCATAAAAATCAGCCATCGGCCCCAGCGATTCTGGCGCTGATTGGCGTGCCAACCTGAACAGGGTGTCGACACCGGCGGCGCTCGCAACCTGCGCCAGCGCGGGTTGCCAGGCCAAGTCGCCGGCGCCCTGTGCACCACCGCTGGCACCTTCTAGGATCAGCAGCCGGGGTGGCTCCGTCAGCTTGACGATCTCGCCGATGCGCAATGGTGCCTTCCCATTCGAAGCTCCAAACGTGCTTACCTGCGGACTGGCGAGCAGATTGGGCAAGCCGCCAAGGCAATGAACAATGTCACTGTGGCCGATATGGCGCAGCAATGCGTCTCTGCCCTCGTCCGTCACAGCCATGACCCGCGCCGACAAGCCTTCGATCGGGTCGAGCCGCGTTTCTAGCGCCTGCGCGCGGGCCTGGTCGGCCGAAGGGTCGGCTGCCCCGTAAAGGATCAGGACTTTGAGGTGTCGGCTGTAACCCGCAGGACGAATCCGGGCGCGGGCCTGCGGCCCATCCCGCAGCAGCTGCCGGTACAGCGCAAATTTTCGGCCCAGATATCGCTGGCCATCAAATGCCAATTCCCAGGGAACGCTGATCAGCGACTCGTTGATTTGAAGCTGCATGGCAACACCCTCCGCTTGCACCAGCAGGTGGCGAATGGGTACCGGAATCAGTTCCTCAAAAATCGCCAGGCCCAGGCGTTCGTGGGCGAGGCCTTTGTCAGCCTCGTGCCAGGTGGTCCAGACGTTGGCGCTGAGCTGATTAAGCCTGCTGGCTTCAACCATTTGCTGGGCGATTTGGCCCAGTTCGTGACCGTTGGACAGGCAGGCGCTCAAGACACCATCATGCCAGCGCAGCAGCAAATTCAAAGGGCGAGCATCGGCTAAGGCCATGTCAATGCGCCAGCCCTCCCTGGAGAGCCAGAAGTTTTTATGCCCTTAATTTACATCAATTTAGCAGGCGGTGCCGGTCCTTTTGCGAATCGTGGGTCGGCGCCGCGGCGCGGGCGCCGGGCCAGGTGACTAGGCGTGTCTGAAGTTGGCCTTGCGCTTGGCGACAAACGCGTCCATGCCTTCCTTCTGGTCGGCGGTGGCAAACAAGGCGTGAAACAGCCGCCGCTCGAACATCACGCCATCGCTCAGACTGCCTTCAAATGCTCGGTTGACCGATTCCTTGGCCGCCATGGTGGCCATCTGCGAGTAGTCGCAAATCTGCAGGGCCGCGCCCAGAGCCTCGTCCATCAGCTTGTCCAGCGCCACCACGCGGCTGACCAGGCCAGCACGCTCAGCCTCCGCCGCGTCCATCATGCGTCCGGTCAGCGCCATGTCCATCGCCTTGGCCTTGCCCACCGCCCGTGGCAGGCGCTGAGTGCCACCCGCTCCGGGAATGATGCCGAGCTTGATCTCGGGTTGGCCAAAGCGGGCGTTGTCGGCTGCGATGATGAAGTCACACATCATCGCCAGCTCGCAACCACCGCCCAACGCAAAGCCGCTGACCGCGGCAATCACTGGCTTGCGGATACTGCGAATCTGCTCCCAGTTGCGGGTGATGTAGTCGCCCCGGTAAACATCGGCAAAGCTGTAGCCGGCCATGGCGCCAATGTCGGCGCCGGCAGCAAAAGCTTTCTCACTGCCGGTAATGACCATGCAGCCAATCGCCGGGTCAGCGTCAAAGGCCTTGAGCGCCTGGCCCAGTTCGTCCATCAGCGCGTCGTTCAGGGCGTTGAGCTGTTTGGGCCTGTTGAGCGTGACGATGCCAACCTTGTCGGCCTCGGTGCGGATGGTGATCAGTTCGTAGCTCATGGTGGTTCCCCAGGGTGGCGATGCCGAGACTATAACGATTGAAGCCATTGTCTGGCTGGTGTGCTTCGATGCGCTTGCCAAGGCGCACGGGCCCGGGCGATGGCGCTTCACTGGAGCGGTCGGTGCGGTGCACCGACTGCCCTGCGATGCTCGTTCTGGCGGCCTGCGCTTCTCGGCGCCCCAGAGGCGCGCCACCGCCCGGGCCCGCACGCCTTAGCAATTGGGTGCGATGGATGCTCGGCATGATTCAAAAAATAGCCTCGCGCCAGGCGCTGCCCGATGGGGGCGCATGTCGGGGTGGCGAGAAGCGCAGCACGGCGCTCGACGCGCGTAGCGCGTTTCGTCATCATGATGGTCGCGGTTGTCCGAACGGCGAGAGCGCAGCGAACACAGTGAGTTCAGCGGCCCGTGCGATGTGCGAGCATCGGAGCGGCGTCGGTGCAACGCGCCGATCACCCCGGGTAGCGCCCCCAGCGGGCAGCGTCTGGCGCGAGGCGGGCCGGCTGAGAGCAGCCTACGAACTGCCCGGGGTCGGTACCTTGCAGACCCGAGCGTGAGCCGACGAAGTATCAAAAGAGAGCCATCAAAACGGTTTTCACAGATGTGTACAATGCCGACCATTCCGAGGAGCGTTGCAGTTCACATCAGGTGAATGAGGCTCGGAGTGCGCCACTGGGCTCATGCCTGGTCGCCGTACCAACTGCGCTCACCCACTGGTCTGTGCGGTGAGCCTCCCAACAAGTCGCATCACAGCCGGTGGTTTATTCAAAGTAACTTTTGGAGTGAGCCATGAACGCTGTATTGAAACCTATCAAAAACCAAGACTATGCCATTGCCGACTTGTCGTTGGCAGAATGGGGTCGTAAAGAAATCCGCATTGCCGAGACCGAGATGCCCGGTCTGATGGCGATTCGCGCTGAATTTGCCAAGGCGCAGCCCCTCAAAGGTGCGCGCATCACCGGCAGCCTGCACATGACGATCCAGACCGCTGTGCTCGTCGAGACGCTGCAAGCACTGGGTGCCCAGGTGCGCTGGGCCTCTTGCAACATCTTCTCCACCCAGGACCACGCAGCTGCCGCCTTGGTGGCTGCCGGCACGCCGGTGTTTGCCTACAAGGGTGAAAACCTGGACGACTACTGGGACTACACCCACCGCATTTTTGAATTTGGCAACAAGGGCAGCAAGTCCGAAGGCCCGAACATGATTCTGGACGACGGCGGCGACGCCACGCTGCTGATGCACCTGGGTGCAAAGGCCGAGACCGACATCAAGGTGCTGGCCAAGCCCGGTAGCGAAGAAGAAATTTGCCTGTTCAACAGCATCAAGGCCAAGCTCAAGGTCGACCCCACCTGGTACAGCCGCCGCCTGAAGCAAATCATTGGCGTGACCGAAGAAACCACCACGGGCGTGCTGCGCCTGAACGAGATGTCGGCCAAGGGCACGCTGGCATTCCGAGCCATCAACGTGAATGATTCGGTGACCAAGAGCAAGTTTGACAACCTGTACGGCTGCCGCGAATCCTTGGTGGACGCCATCAAGCGCGCTACCGATGTGATGATCGCCGGCAAAGTGGCGGTAGTTGCCGGTTACGGCGACGTGGGCAAGGGCTCTGCCCAAGCACTGCGTGCGCTCTCCGCCCAGGTCTGGGTGACCGAGATCGACCCCATCAATGCCCTGCAAGCCGCCATGGAAGGCTACAAGGTCGTCACCATGGACTACGCCGCCGACAAGGCCGATATTTTTGTGTCGGCCACCGGCAACAAAAACGTCATCACCTACAAGCACATGGCGGCCATGAAAGACCAGGCCATCGTCTGCAACATCGGCCACTTCGACAACGAAATCGACGTTGCCTCGTTGGAGAAGTGCAAGTGGGAAGAGATCAAGCCGCAAGTCGACCACGTGATCTTCCCGGCCAAGGGCAAAACCCCGGCCAAGCGCATCATTCTGTTGGCCAAAGGCCGGCTGGTGAACCTGGGCTGTGGCACGGGCCACCCCAGCTTTGTCATGAGCTCCAGCTTTGCCAACCAGACCATCGCCCAGATCGAGCTGTTCACCAAGCCCAAGGATTACAAGGCGGGCCATGTCTACGTGCTGCCCAAGCACCTGGACGAAAAAGTGGCGCGCCTGCACCTGATGAAGGTCGGCGCCATGCTGACCGAGCTCAGCGACGAGCAGGCCGCGTACATCGGCGTTAGCAAGGCCGGCCCCTACAAGGCCAATACCTACCGCTACTGATGCGCGCCGACCAGCTGCTGGTGGCGCGTGCGCTCGCCAGCAGCCGCTCGCAAGCCCAACGCCTGATTGAGGGGGGTCTGCGCTGGCGTGTCGGCGAGGTTTGGAAGACCGTCACCAAAAACGGTGACGAGATTCCGCTTGACGCCGAGCTCCAACTGCAAGACCTGTCTGAAGCGCGCTACGTGTCGCGCGGCGGCCTCAAGCTCGAAGCGGCCCTGCATCAGCTCAAGCTCTCGGTGGCCGGTTGGACCTGCCTCGATGTCGGGCAGTCCACCGGCGGTTTTACCGATTGCCTGCTGCGGCAGGGCGCAATCCGGGTGGTGGGGGTGGATGTGGGCAGTGCCCAGCTTCACCCCAGCTTGCGTGCCGATCCGCGTGTGCTGTGCCTGGAAAAGCTCAACGCCCGTGCCCTCGATGCTTCTGATTTGATAGCTGCAGATCAAGACGCGACAGGGGCTAGCGGCCATTTTTATGCTGATCCAGACGCTGTAGCGCAAGCGCCTTTTGAACCAGCGTTTGACCTGATCGTGGGCGACTTGTCCTTCATCTCGCAAACACTGGTGCTGCCGGCTTTGGTGCCGCTGCTCAAACCGGGGGCCGGACTGCTGATGCTGGTCAAACCCCAGTTTGAGCTGCAGCCGGGCCAGGTGGGCAAGGGCGGTATTGTGCGTGATGCGGGTCTGTACCTGCTGGTGGAGCAGCGGCTGCGCGATTGTTGCGCCGTGCTCGGGCTGCAGGTGTCTGCGTGGTTCGACTCGCCCATTGATGGCGGCGACGGCAACCACGAGTTCTTCATGTATGCCCACCGAGTGGGCGACCCGATACC
>CALPLW020000118.1 GCA_943324505.2 Comamonas sp. lk | reverse complement strand
GGTGATGTTCACCCGGTGTCTGCTGCCCATGGGCAGGGCATACGCGCACTGGTTGAATTGGCCTTGGCGCCGCTGCACCTTCCTGAACTGGACGAAGCCGAAACGCAGCCCGATGCCGGCACGATCAAATTGGCGGTGGCTGGGCGGCCCAATGTAGGAAAGTCGACCCTGATCAACACGTGGTTGGGCGAGGAGCGCTTGGTCGCCTTTGACTTGCCTGGAACGACGCGGGATGCCATCTCAGTTCCCTTCGAGCGAGACGGGCAGAAATTTGAGTTGATCGACACAGCGGGCCTTAGGCGGCGTGGGCAGGTCTTCGAAGCGATCGAGAAATTTTCGGTAGTCAAAACCCTGCAAGCCATCGAGTCATGCAATGTGGTTTTATTGCTGATCGACGCCACTCAAGGTGTGACCGATCAGGATGCCCACATCGCTGGCTACACCTTGGAAAATGGACGGGCTGTCGTGGTGGCCGTTAACAAGTGGGATGCGGTGGATGACTACCAGCGTGAACTGGTGAAGCGCTCGATCGAAACGCGTTTGCCTTTTCTGAAATTTGCCGCTATGCATCTGATCTCTGCGCAAAAGCGGCAGGGACTGGGCCCCCTTTGGGCGTCCATTGTGCAAGCCCATAAAGCAGCCAATTGCAAGATGTCCACTCCGGTGCTGACCCGGCTTTTGCTGGAGGCCGTGCAGTTCCAGAGCCCGAAGCGCTCGGGCATGTACCGTCCCAAACTCCGTTACGCCCATCAGGGCGGAATGAATCCGCCGGTGATCGTGATTCACGGCAACTCTCTCGAGCATGTCACTGACAGCTACAAACGCTACCTGGAAGGCCGCTTTCGCAAGGAATTTGATTTGGTCGGCACGCCACTGCGGATCGAACTCAAGACGTCGAGCAACCCCTACGCCGGCAAAGAAGCTGCCTGATGCCGTGCCCGTCGCAGCTTGAGACAAAGCTACTGGTCGTTTCGCCAAGGTACCTCCATGCAGTCGGACAGGGCTGTGGTATCGTCTGTCTTTAAATCGCTTCTTGAACACGGAGGATATCGTGAACAACAAAGGTCAGTTACTTCAGGACCCGTTTCTCAACGCGCTGCGGCGTGAACACGTACCGGTCGCCATTTATCTTGTCAACGGTATCAAGCTGCAGGGTCAGATCGAGTCGTTCGACCAGTATGTTGTGCTGCTGCGCAACACCGTGACGCAAATGGTCTACAAACACGCCATCTCCACGATTGTGCCGGGACGGGCCGTGAACTTTTCGACCGGCGAGGGTGACGCACCTGCAGCCGCGTGATCGTCAACCGGCCCGGACCCTTCTTGTCGGGGTTGATTTTGGCCTACCTAATTTCGATGGTGAGCTCGATGAGCTGGGCTTGCTGGCACAAACAGCGGGCCTCGAACCGGTTGCACGCTTGACCTGCAAACGCAAGGCGCCAGACGCTGCCCTTTTTGTTGGCAGCGGTAAGGCCGATGAAATCAAACTGATGGCAACTCAGCTGGGCGCGGTTGAAGTTCTGTTCGACCAAAGCCTGAGTCCGGCTCAGCAGCGCAATCTTGAGCGACATCTTGAGTTGCCCGTGAACGACCGGACCCTCCTGATCCTTGAGATTTTTGGGCAACGGGCCCGAAGTCATGAAGGCAAGCTGCAGGTGGAACTGGCCCGCCAACAGTACCTCAGCACCCGGCTGGTTAGGCGTTGGTCTCACTTAGAGCGTCAAAGCGGCGGTATCGGTATGCGTGGCGGGCCCGGCGAGACGCAGATTGAGCTCGATCGACGCATGATCGGTGAGAGCATCAAGAAGATCAAGGACAGGTTGGGAAAGGTCAAGCGCCAGCGCCAGACTCAGCGGCGCCAACGAGAGAGACGCGACGCGTTCAATATCTCATTGGTTGGCTACACCAATGCTGGCAAAAGTACCCTTTTTAATGCGTTAGTCAAGGCACGGGCCTACGCAGCAGACCAGTTGTTTGCGACGCTCGACACTACCACCCGCCAACTCTACCTAGGGGATGCAGCGCGGTCGGTTTCGCTGTCTGACACCGTGGGCTTCATTCGCGACTTACCCCACGGACTGGTTGACGCTTTTCAGGCCACCTTGCAGGAGGCTGTCGATGCTGACCTGCTGCTGCATGTGGTGGATGCGTCGAGCCCCCACTTTGTTGAGCAAATGGCTGAAGTTCAGCGGGTATTGGGTGACATTGGCGCAGCTGATATTCCGCAGGTGCTGGTATTCAACAAGCTAGATGCCATGGACGACGCGCATCGTCCCTTACAACTGCAGGATACCTTTGACCTCGGCGGCGTGCAGACCCCCCGATTATTTCTCAGTGCTCGCCAAGGCGAGGGGCTTGCGGCACTGCGGCGTCAGCTTGCATTGGCAGTTAAGCCTGGTACGGTGCACGCCGAGAAAACAGGTTATTCCCATTCTGAGCTTGGGGAAGATACCCAATTGGGCACAATCGAGTAACAATACACTTGGGACAATCGTGATGAAACTTCATTTGCCCGCCATTCGCTGGCCGTCAATTGGCAATGCCTTACGCGGGATGTTCAATCTGAACGACTCGCGCTGGGGCCGTGGTGATGACAAACCAGCCGACGTTGGTGGCACTGGCGAGCCTAATCGCCCTGAGTTACCGGCACCTGAGGCGCAACCGCCAAGGAACCCCGAGCGTCCGCAGCAGCAGAGGCCGAGTGCCGGTCCTCCCGATCTGGACGAACTTTGGCGCGATTTCAATCGCAAGTTAGGTAGCCTTTTTGGTGGCGCTAAACCAGGTGGTCGAGGCAGCTCAGGCGGCCCGGGCGGTCTGGGAGGAGGCGGTGGTTTTCAGCCTGATATGAAGAGCGCTGGTATTGGTCTAGGTTTGGTAGCCGGTGTGGTGGTGCTGATTTGGCTCGGAACCGGCTTTTTCATCGTCCAGGAAGGCCAGCAAGCCGTGATCACCCAATTTGGCCGTTACAAATCGACAGCAGGAGCTGGCTTTAACTGGCGGCTGCCTTATCCGGTCCAGCGCCATGAATTGATCTTCGTGACGCAGATCCGGTCGGTAGATGTGGGGCGAGACACCGTCATCAAGGCCACTGGCCTGCGGGAGTCGGCCATGTTGACCGAAGACGAAAACATCGTTGAGATCAAATTTGCAGTGCAGTACCGTCTGAGCGACGCGCGAGCCTACCTGTTTGAAAGCAAGAACCCCGGCGAAGCGGTGGTGCAGGCGGCCGAGACCGCGGTGCGCGAGGTGGTGGGCAAGATGCGCATGGACAGCGCGTTGTCCGAGGAGCGTGACCAGATCGGGCCCCGCGTGCGCGCCTTAATGCAGAAAATCCTCGACCGTTACAAGGTTGGCATTGAAGTGGTCGGCATCAATTTGCAGCAAGGCGGCGTGAGGCCACCCGAGCAGGTACAAGCCGCTTTTGACGACGTGCTCAAGGCGGGTCAGGAGCGTGAGCGTGCAAAAAATGATGCCCAGGCCTATGCCAACGATGTGGTGCCCCGGGCGGTCGGCTCAGCTTCGCGTTTGAAGGAGGAGGCCGATGCCTACAAGTCTCGAGTGGTTTCACAGGCCCAAGGTGACGCTCAGCGCTTTCGTTCGGTACTCACCGAGTACCAAAAGGCGCCGCAGGTGACCCGGGACCGCATGTACATCGACACCATGCAACAGATCTATGCCAACGCGACAAAGGTACTGATCGATTCCAAGCAAGGTTCCAACCTGCTTTACTTGCCCTTGGACAAGATCATGCAAATGTCGTCGCAGCCCGCGCCTATGGCGCTGGAGGCGCCGCAGGCATCAACGCCTGCGACGGCGTCGGGCAGCGCACAGCCCCCGAGCACTGCCGAGGCACGAACAAGAGATGCCACCCGATCGCGTGACCGCGACACCCGCTAGGAACCTGACATGAACCGCTTAGGATTTATTTTTGCATCGTTGCTTGTACTGCTTGGCTTAGCCAGTGCCACGTTGTTTGTGGTTGATCAGCGTCAGTTTGGCGTGGTGTATGCGTTGGGCCAAATCAAGGAAGTCATTACCGAGCCGGGCTTGAACTTCAAACTGCCACCGCCCTTTCAAAATGTGTCCTACATCGACAAGCGCCTGCTTACGCTTGACAGCACCGATACCGAGCCTATGTTGACGGCGGAAAAACAGCGTGTCGTGATCGACTGGTATGTGCGTTGGCGTATTTCCGAACCGACCGAGTACATCCGTAATGTGGGGACCAACGAGGCCGCAGGCGCGAGTCAGCTCAACCGTGTGGTCCGCAATGCATTTCAGGAGGAGATCAACAAGCGCACTGTCAAAGAGCTGTTGTCGCTCAAACGTGAAGCGTTGATGACCGATGTCAAGCGTGAAGTGCTCGAAAAAGTCCGCGGCGAGAAGCCCTGGGGGGTTGATGTGGTGGATGTACGGATCACGCGAGTCGATTACGTCGAAGCCATCACCGAGTCGGTCTACCGACGCATGGAGGCCGAGCGCAAGCGCGTGGCCAACGAACTGCGGTCCACCGGTGGTGCAGAAGGTGAAAAGATTCGCGCCGACGCGGACCGTCAACGTGAAGTCGCGGTTGCCAATGCCTACCGCGATGCCCAGAAGATCAAGGGTGAAGGAGATGCAGAGGCCTCACGGATCTACGCTGATGCCTTTGGTCGCGACCCGCAATTTGCCCAGTTCTACCGTAGTCTGGACGCTTACAAGACCAGTCTAGGTAAGAAGAGTGACGTGATGGTGGTCGATCCGTCATCGTCCGAATTTTTCAAGGTGTTCCGGGGCAACGCCGGCCCAGCTGTGCCGGCTGCTCCAACGCCGAAGAAGTAAACCTTGAGCGAGGACACCTTCTGGCTGGCGATCGCCCTGGTTCTGGTGATCGAGGGCTTGTTTCCCGTGCTATCGCCCACCGGATGGCGACGCATGTTCTCTCAGATTCTGCAACTCAATGACGGGCAGCTGCGATTTTTCGGAATGTGCAGCATTCTGGCCGGCTGCTCCGTCATTTGGTTGTTGTCTTGACGCGTTCAACCCTGGTTTTGCCGGGCCTGGCCCGGTAAAATCTCGGCTCTAACTGTTTCACTCTTCTGACATGTCTGCCTGGCTCCTGCCGGATCATATTGCCGATGTCTTGCCGTCCGAGGCAAGGCACATCGAAGAACTCCGTCGCGACCTGCTCGACATGGCGCGTTGCTATGGCTATGAGCTGGTCATGCCGCCTCTGCTGGAGCATCTAGAGTCCTTGCTGACCGGGGCCGGTCAGGCGCTTGACCTGCAAACCTTTAAGCTGGTGGACCAGCTCTCGGGCCGGATGTTGGGTTTGCGGGCGGACAGCACGCCCCAGGTTGCCCGAATCGACGCCCACCTGCTCAACCGCAGAGGTGTAGCCCGCCTGTGTTACTGCGGACCGGTACTCCATACCCGTCCGGGCAGTCCGCACGCCACCCGTGAGCCCTTGCAGTTCGGCGCCGAGATTTATGGCCATGCTGGACTGGAGGCCGACCTTGAGGTCTTGTCTCTGGCGCTTGATGGATTGCGTGCGGTGCGGGCGCAAACCTTGTCGGTGGACATGGCCGACGCGCGCATCGTCCGTACTCTCCTGGAAGGGGTGAGTCTGAACGCGCAGTCCCTGGCTGAGGTTCATGTGGCGTTGGCTGCCAAAGATAGCAGCGCCTTGCAGGTGCTGACCCGCCAGTTGCCGCAGGTCACGCGCGACGGTCTGCTGGCTTTGACACAACTGTATGGCGACGAGAAGGTGCTGTTGGAGGCCGAAAAAGCGCTCCCCGCCACGCCGGCCGTGCAACAGGCGCTCGCCCATTTAAAGTGGCTGTCTGACAGACTTGGCGGCGTCCGGGTCACTTTCGATTTGGCCGACCTGCGCGGCTATGCCTACTACAGCGGCACCAATTTCGCGATTTATGCCCGTGGGGCCCATGATGCTCTGGTGCGAGGCGGTCGCTACGACGAAGTAGGGGCAGTGTTCGGAAGAAACCGTCCGGCGGCAGGCTTCAGCCTCGACTTGAAGGCGCTTGTCAGTGTCGTATCGCCTATGCCCTTGCGTGCTGCAATCCGGGCGCCATGGCGTGATGCTGATGACCTGCGAGCGGCCGTAGCTGCCCTACGTGCCCAGGGCGAGACGGTGGTGTGCGCCTTGCCTGGGCATGAGAGCGAAGTCGATGAGTTCCATTGCGACCGCGAACTGAACTCGGTCGCCGGCCAATGGGTCGTGCAATCCATCTGAATACAACTCGAGCAAAGTCAATCAATGAACTTAATCAAGGGGCGCAATGTCGTTGTCGTCGGCACCCAGTGGGGGGACGAAGGCAAGGGCAAGTTGGTGGACTGGCTGACGGAAAGCGCGCAAGGCGTGGTTCGGTTCCAGGGCGGGCACAACGCGGGCCATACGCTGGTCATCAACGGCGTCAAGACCGCGCTGCATCTTATTCCCAGCGGCATCATGCGCCCGGGCGTCAAGTGTTACATCGGCAATGGTGTCGTACTGTCTGCGGCCAAGCTTTTCGAGGAAATTGAGGGACTAGAAAGGGCCGGTGTCGAGGTGCGCGGGCGCTTGCGCATCAGTGAGGCCTGCCCGCTGATTCTGCCCTTTCACGCTGCTCTGGATGTGGCTCGTGAAGCGGCGCGAGAAAAAGGTGGCAATGCCAAGATCGGCACCACCGGGCGCGGTATTGGCCCAGCCTACGAGGACAAAATTGCCCGCCGAGCCCTGCGCGTGCAGGACCTCAAGCATCCGGTGCGTTTTGCTGACAAGCTGCGCGAACTGCTGGCCCTGCACAACCATGTGTTGCTCAGCTACCTGGGCTCAGCCGACTTTGATTTCGGTCCCGCGCTGCAGCCCTACTTGCAGGACGGCCAGGTTCAGTTTGAGGCTGTCTTTGTCGAGGCCATGCGCCACGCCGAGCTGCTCAAGCCGATGATGGCCGATGTCTCGCGCGAACTCAACGAGGCCCACCTCAAGGGCGCCAACCTGTTGTTTGAGGGCGCGCAGGGCACCCTGCTCGATGTGGACCATGGCACCTACCCCTATGTCACCTCGAGCAACTGCGTGGCCGGCAATGCCGCAGCCGGCTCTGGCGTCGGGCCGGGCATGCTGCATTACATCCTGGGGATCACCAAGGCCTACTGCACTCGAGTTGGCGGTGGCCCGTTCCCCACCGAGTTGGACTGGGAGGCGCCGGGCACGCCGGGCTACCACATGAGCACCGTGGGCGCCGAAAAAGGCGTTACCACGGGCCGCAGCCGGCGTTGTGGCTGGTTTGACGCCGCCCTGCTCAAACGCTCGGCCCAGGTCAATGGCTTGACCGGGCTGTGCATCACCAAACTCGACGTGCTCGACGGCTTGTCCGAGTTGCTTTTGTGCACCGGCTATGAGCTTGATGGTGAGTCCATCGACATTCTGCCGATGGGTGCCGACGACATCAGTCAGTGCAAGCCTGTGTACGAGACCATGGACGGCTGGAGTGACAGTACCGTCGGTGTTACACAGTATGAGCGGCTACCGATTCAGGCCCGGCTTTACCTGCAGCGTATCGAGCAGGTGACCGGTGTTCCCATCCACATGGTATCGACCAGTCCAGACCGCGACCACACCATTTTGCTGCGGCATCCATTTCTGGCAGATTGAGCCAGACCAGCCAAAAATATTGATCAAATAAGCCGCTAGCCCATACGCAGCAAGACTTTGTAGCTATCTAATCAGGAGCGTTTCCATGTTGACCGAAGACGGCAAACACCTCTACGTGAGTTATGACGAGTACCATAACTTGATTGAAAAACTGGCGATCAAAATCCATCAGTCGGGCTGGCAGTTTGACACCATTCTGTGTCTGGCCCGCGGCGGCATGCGCCCCGGCGACATTCTTTCGCGGGTATTCGACAAGCCCCTGGCGATCATGTCCACCAGTTCCTACCGCTCCGATGCCGGTACGGTGCAGGGACACCTCGACATTGCCCGCTTCATCACCACGCCCAAGGGCGAAATTGCGGGTCGCGTTTTGCTGGTAGATGATCTGGCAGACTCTGGTCACACGCTGAATGCGGTGATCACGCAACTGCGGACCAATTACGCCCCAATCACCGAGCTTCGAAGCGCAGTGATCTGGACCAAGGCCTTGTCCACTTTCACCCCCGACTATTCGGTCGAGTTTTTGCCAAGCAACCCCTGGATCCACCAGCCTTTTGAGAGCTACGACGCGCTGCGGCCGGAGCAACTGATCCAGAAGTGGAGCGTCTGAGCATGGCAGCTATGCCACCAGACATTGCCACTGCGCTGATTCATCACCCCTACCGGGCGCCCGCTGGTTTCGACGCGCCACAGCCTGGTGTGTTCAAGGCGTCCACTGTCTTTTTCCCGAGCGTGGCGGCGATGCGCCAGACCGAGTGGAAAGACAAGACCGGCTACACCTACGGCCTGCACGGCACGCCCACCACCTACCTGTTGGAAGAACGGCTCTGCACCCTGGAGGGTGGCTTGCAATGCGTGTTGTCGCCCAGTGGGCTGGCGGCGATCGCCAATCTGTCTCTGGCCGTGCTGCGCAGTGGTGACGAGGTGCTCATCCCGGATAACGCCTATGGCCCGAGCAAGGCGCTGGCTGCAGCGGAGCTCAAGGCCTGGGGCATCAGCCACCGTTTTTATGACCCGCTCGACCCACAGGACCTGGCTGCGCGCATCAGTCCGGCCACCCGCTTGGTTTGGCTGGAGGCGCCAGGTTCCGTCACCATGGAGTTCCCCGACCTGCCGGCGCTGGTACGGGTCTGCCAGGCGCGTGGCGTCTGGACGGCGCTCGACAACACCTGGGGTGCTGGCCTGGCGTTCGCGCCGTTTGACTTGACGCCGGGGAGCAGCCCTACGCTGGCGGTCGACTTCTCTATTCATGCCCTGACCAAGTACCCCAGCGGCGGCGGCGACGTGCTGATGGGCAGCGTGATCACGCGAGACCCGGCGCTTCATATGGCGGTCAAGCTCACGCACATGCGGCTAGGTCTCGGCGTGGGCGTGAATGATATTGAAACTATCCTGCGGTCTCTGCCCAGCATAGACCTGCGGTACAAAGCGCATGACGAGGCCGCGCGCGAGCTGGCGATTTGGTGTCAGAGTCGGTCTGAGTTTGTGCAGGTGCTGCATCCTGCGTTGGCTGGTTCCCCTGGCCATGACGCCTGGCGCGCCCTGTGCAAGCCGGGGCCAGGCGGGGCGGCTGGCCTGTTCAGTGTGATGGTCGATCCTCGCTTCAGTCAAGCGCAGGTGGATGCGTTTTGTGACCAGCTCAAGCTTTTTAAGCTCGGTTACAGCTGGGGCGGCCCGGTCAGCCTGGCGGTGCCCTACGACATGGGCAGCCTGCGTACCGGATGGCCAGCAGCGATCAAGCCCGGACGGGTGGTGCGCTTCTCCATTGGGCTCGAGGGGGTGGCTGACTTGAAGCTTGATATGGCTCAAGCCTTGAGTTCAGCGCTTGCTTGAACCGGTTTTTTCCTCTATCACCGGCGCCCAGGGCCTGGGCTAAGCTGGCATAAAACCTGGCAAGCTGCGTTAGACCCCACCTGCAAAATGTTAAAGTCGTCGTAATTACCTGAAAGCACAACTTGGCAACACCCAACTACGGATACGAAAAGCGTCAGAAAGAGCTGGCAAAAAAGAAAAAGAAAGAGGAAAAGCTCAAGCACAAGGCTGAGCGCAAGGTGGGCGAAGGTGAGCCAGATACCCCAGATGTCGACGGCGCTGAGGGTGCCGAGGCCGGACCTGATAGTGGTACTCCAACTGCAGGGTGACGCTTTTCGAGCTCAAGGCTGAGCCGCTTTGGCTGCCCGTCCTGCCTGTTAAATTGCAGCTAACGCGCCAGGTGTTAAACCCAGACCTTTGAGAATCTCCTGCGCCAATCTGGCCATGGCCCCCGTGCTGTGGTCCTCTGGCGCTACGGTTTTTGAGTGCTCGTACTGCTTGAAGTTTCGTCGCATCGATTGCAGGTAGACCGGGTCATAGTGCAGGGTCAGCAGTTCCTGCACCACCGGCGCAATTTGACCAGCTCTCACAGAGGACTGCCAGGCCTCCACCACCGCCTTGCCACGAAGCTCCGTCAGTGCCTGCAGCCGATCGCAGAAGTAGTTGCTGTCTCTGACAAAGAAGGCGTAGTCCTCCATCAGCAGCGTCACCCTCTGTGCGTCAGGCAACACCAGATTGAGGCATGGGCTTTGTCGCATGACGTCAATCAGCGCCGTGGGTACAGCCACATTACCCACTTTTTTGCTTT
>CALPLW020000117.1 GCA_943324505.2 Comamonas sp. lk | reverse complement strand
GCGCAGTTGCAGTCCGCCGGCTTCGAGATTGCGCTGGTGCTGA
Source organism: Comamonas sp. lk (assembly GCA_943324505.2). GTDB lineage: Bacteria > Pseudomonadota > Gammaproteobacteria > Burkholderiales > Burkholderiaceae_C > Rhodoferax. The sequence continues at coordinate 10,236 of CALPLW020000117.1, read as the reverse complement.
CCCAGCCTGACCGGCCCGCTGGGCGAGGTCTCAAATTGCAACCCTCCGCTGTCAAGCAGCAGGCCTTGGCCCACGGGCTGGCGCTGGCGCAGCCGCGCAGCCTGCGGCTGGATGGCCGCTACCCGGAAGACGCTTTTGCCGCGCGTGCGGCGATCGAGGCCGCGCAGGCGGATGCCATGGTGGTGGCGGCCTACGGCCTGCTGCTGCCGCAATGGGTGCTCGATGCCATGGGTGGGCAGCACCCGGCCGCCCCGCCGCGCTGGGGCTGCCTGAACATCCACGCCTCGCTGCTGCCGCGTTGGCGCGGCGCCGCTCCCATCCATCGCGCCATCGAGGCCGGTGATGCGCACACCGGCGTCACCATCATGCAGATGGACGCTGGGCTCGACACCGGCGCCATCCTGATGGCGCAGGCGCTACCGATAGCGCCTGCCGACAGCACGGCCAGCCTGCACGACAAGCTGGCGCTGTTGGGCGGTCATTTGATCGTGCGGGCGCTGCAACAGCTGCCGGCCGGCACCCTGCTTGCCGTACCGCAGCCGCTTGATGGGGTGACCTACGCCCAGAAGGTCGACAAGCAGGAGGCTTGGATCGACTGGGCGCTGCCGGCGCCGCAGATTGTGCGGCGCATCCAGGCCTTTAACCCAGCGCCTGGCGCCAGCAGCAGCCTGCAGGGTGAGGCGCTCAAGATCTGGCAGGCGCAGGTGCTGCCCGGCGTGCCGCCAGCCGGCCTGCCTTTGGGGTCAATTCTGGCTGCAGGCCATGCCGGCATTGAGGTTGTTGCTATGAATTCAATAGTAAATATCACTCAGCTGCAGCGCCCCGGTGGCAAGCGCTTGGCGGCCGCCGAGTTTCTGCGCGGTTTTGCACTGGCACCGGGCGCCGCCTTTGACGCCGCTTTTGGCGCGGGCGGCGCGGCATGATTGCCTTGCGTCAGCACGCGCAGCACCCGGCGTTCCGGGTCGGCGCCATGGACTTGATGCCGGCAGCACCCGGCATTGCGGCCTGGGGCCTGATGACCGGCGTGGCCATGGTGCAGTCGGGCCTGAGCACCTTTGAGGCGCTGCTCATGAGCTTGATCGTGTTTGCCGGCAGTTCCCAACTGGCGGCGGTGCCGCTGCTGCTGGCTGGCGCGCCGATGTGGGTGATTTTGGCCACCGCTTTTTGCGTCAACCTCCGCTTTGTGGTGTTCAGCGCCCATTTGCGGCCCTATGTCATGCACCTGCCGCTGTGGCGACGGCTGATCAGCGGCTACTTCACCGCCGACCTGACCTATGTCATGTTCATCAAGCGCTACCCGCAGAGCAGCACCGACCCGGACGAACGGCAGGCGCAGCAGGCCTACCTGGCGGGCAATTGCCTGGTGAACTGGCTGAGCTGGGTCTGCTTCAGTGTGCTGGGGGTAGCCTTGGCCAACGCTATTCCGACTCGCTGGGGCCTGGGCTTTGCCGGCAGTCTGGCGCTGCTGGGTATCTTGTGCTCACTGGCGTCGAACCGCTTGCGGGTGGTGTCGGCCAGTGTGGCTGGCATTGCCGCAGTGGCAGCGTATGCGCTACCGCTCAAGCTGAACATCCTGGTGGCCATTGCGGCGGCGGTGCTGCTGTGCATGCAGCTCGAAAAAACCGCCTGGGCCCAGGCGGAGTCACCATGAACGGCGTGACCGACGGCTGGACTTTGCTGATCATCGTCTGTATGGCCGGCATCACGGTGCTGACCCGCTCCATGTTTTACATCTCCAGCAAGCCCTGGCAGTTGCCGCGCTGGGCCCAGCGGGGTCTGCGGTACGCGCCAATTGCCGCGCTGGCCGGGGTGATCGTGCCTGAGCTGCTGATGACGCAGGGCCAGTTCATCAGCACCTGGCAGGACGCCCGCATCTATGCTGTGGCAGTGGGGGTGGCCTGGTATTTCTGGCGCCGCGGCGCCGGGCAGGCTGTGCTGGGCACCATCCTGGCCGGCATGGCGGTGTACCTGCCGCTGCACATCGGGCTGGGTTGGTAGCGACAGCCTGGTCGAGGGATGGCGAGACGATTTCGGCCGCTTCTACAATCGACTTGAATGTCAACCTTGAACTTGCAGCGCCTCCCATGAATGTTCTTCGTTTTGCAGACCTGTGCGCCCAGGGCCGGGTGGCCGGCCAGCGTGTTTTCATCCGTGCCGACCTCAATGTGCCGCAAGACGACCATGGCGCCATTACCGAAGATACCCGTGTTCGCGCCTCCTTGCCTTGCATCCGCATGGCGCTTGATGCCGGCGCCGCCGTGATGGTCACCTCCCACCTGGGCCGTCCGACCGAGGGCATGCTCACGCCGGCCGACTCGTTGGCCCCGGTGGCTCAGCGCTTGGCCGAACTCTTGGGCCGCCCGGTCCCGCTGCTGGCCAACTGGACCACCGGCGTGGCCGTCAAGCCGGGCGAGCTGGTGCTGCTGGAAAACTGCCGCGTCAATGTCGGCGAGAAGAAAAACAGCGAGGCGCTGGCACGCCAGATGGCCAGCCTGTGCGATATTTTTGTGCACGACGCCTTTGGCACGGCCCACCGCGCCGAAGCCTCCACCTATGGCATTGCCCAGTTTGCTGCCGTGGCCTGCGCCGGCCCGCTGCTGGCGGCCGAAATGGATGCCATCACCCTGGCGCTGGCCAACCCCCGCCGTCCGCTGGTGGCGATCGTGGCCGGCTCCAAGGTGTCGACCAAACTCACGATCCTCCAAAGCCTGGCCGACAAGGTGGACCAGCTGATCGTCGGTGGCGGCATTGCCAACACCTTCATGCTGGCTGCTGGCCTGAAGATTGGCAAGAGTCTGGCCGAGCCCGACCTGCTGCCCCAGGCACGCGCGGTGATGGCCGCCATGAGCGCGCGCGGCGCCTCGGTCCCGATCCCAAGCGATGTGGTCACTGCCAAAACCTTTTCTGCGGACGCTCCGGCCACCGTCAAGGCCGCCGATGCGGTGGCGGACGACGACCTGATTCTTGACATCGGGCCGCAGACCGCTGCGAGGCTGGCGGCCCAGCTCAAAACGGCTGGCACCATCGTTTGGAACGGCCCGGTGGGCGTGTTTGAGTTTTCCGCCTTTGAGCAAGGCACCCGCACCATTGCCAAGGCCATTGCCGAGTCGAGTGCGTTTTCGATTGCCGGCGGTGGCGACACTCTGGCGGCCATTGCCAAGTACGGCATCGAGCAACAGATCGGCTACATTTCGACGGGCGGCGGCGCCTTTCTGGAGGTGCTGGAGGGCAAGACGCTGCCAGCCTTTGAAATCCTCAGCCGCAGGGCGCTCGTCTAGGGCGCCAAGCCTGGCGCTTATTGACCAGACTCAACATGACGCCAAACCTCTTACATCCAAAGTCATTGGGCAGTCAGCTCGATGCCGAGCGTGGCATCAGCATGATGGGCTCGCCGGAGGCGCTGAAGATGGTCCTGAACACCGCCTTGATCAGCCTGGCTGAGGACGTGCCCGCCATTGGCCGTGAACTGGCCGCAGGGGATGTGCGCGCTGCCGGCCGGCGTTTGCACGGCATCAAGGGTTACCTGCCAATTTTTGGCAGCGACGCGCTGGTGGCCGATGTCTTGCGCCTGGAGCAATTGAGCAAAAGCCAGCCGGCCGAGGTGCTTGCAGCGGCGTATGCGGCGATTGGCCCGGCCTTGCAGCGCCTGTTGGGCGACATTCAGGCCTACGTGAACCAGGCCGATTGACCAGCGCAGCGGCTTGCCGGGCTGCAAACTGTCGTGGTGATGTAACTGGTTCCATGTGAAAATCGAAACTAAATTACACCGAGAGACCTACCATGCCCCGTCGCGCCACCAAAATCGTTGCCACCCTGGGCCCCGCTTCCAGCGATCCCGCCCTGCTGGAGCAGATGATCCGGGCCGGTGTCAATGTGGTGCGGCTCAATTTCAGTCATGGCAAGGCGCAGGACCACATCGACCGGGCCCGTCTGGTGCGCGAGGCCGCACTGCGCGCCGGGCGCGAGGTGGCCATCATGGCCGACCTGCAGGGCCCCAAGATCCGGGTCGGCAAGTTTGCCGAAGGGCGGGTGATGCTGGTGCCAGGGCAAAAATTTGTGCTCGACGCCGCTCGGGTCGAGCTCGGCGACATTGACGCTGTGGGCCTGGATTACAAGGCGCTGCCGCGTGAAGTCAAGGCAGGTGACGTGCTCTTGCTGAACGACGGCCTGATCGTCATCACCGTGGACGCGGTGCGCGGTGACGCCGTTCACACCACGGTCAAGCTTGGCGGCGAACTGTCCAACAACAAGGGCATCAACAAGCAGGGCGGTGGCCTGACCGCACCGGCCCTGACGGCCAAGGACATGGACGACATCCGCACCGCGATGAGCTTTCAGGCCGACTATGTGGCGGTGAGTTTCCCCAAAAGTGCCACCGACATGGAGATGGCGCGCCAATTGTGCAATGTGGCAGCGGCCGAATTCAACCACAAACCGGGCTTGATTGCCAAGATCGAGCGGGCCGAGGCCATCCCCAAGCTGCTTGAGATCCTGCTGGCCAGCGACGGCATCATGGTGGCGCGCGGCGACCTGGCGGTGGAAGTGGGCAATGCCATCGTGCCAGGGCTGCAAAAGCGCATGATCAAACTGGCGCGCGAACACGACCGGGTGGTGATCACCGCCACGCAGATGATGGAGTCCATGATCACCAACCCGGTACCCACTCGGGCTGAGGTGAGTGACGTGGCTAATGCGGTTCTGGACGGCACCGACGCCGTGATGCTGTCGGCCGAGACCGCGGCCGGAAAGTACCCGCTGGAGACCGTGATCGAGATGGCCAAGATTTGCCACGCGGCCGAAGGCCATGAAAGCGTTCTGCTGGATGCCGACTTCACCGGCAAGACCTTCAGCCGAATTGATCAATCGATCGCCATGGGTGCACTGTTCACGGCGCACCATTTAGGTGCCAAGGCGATTGTGGCCATGACCGAGAGCGGCTCGACCGCGCTGTGGATGAGCCGACATCTGGTGCATGTGCCCATCTACGCCCTGACGGCGAAGGTGGCCACCCAGCGCCGCATGACGCTGTACCGTAATGTGCGCCCGCTGCTCATGGACAGCAGCACTGACCGTGACACCGCGCTCACCGAGGCTGAAAACCACCTCAAATCACGTGGCATCGTGCAGCAAGGCGACATTTACGCCATCACCTGCGGCGAGCCCATGGGCTCGCCGGGCGGCACCAACATGCTGAAAATCTGTCAGGTGTCGTAAGCGCCCAGGGAGTCTCCGCAGACTAAAATTGTCGGTTACCAAGAGGTTACCAAGAGGTTACCAACTTTCCCCGGAGAATCCACCCATGGCACTCGTTTCAATGCGCGAACTGCTGGACCATGCCGCCGTCAATGGTTACGGCATTCCAGCTTTCAATGTCAACAACCTGGAGCAGGTGCAGGCCGTGATGCAGGCCGCCGACGAGGTGGGTGCACCGGTGATCCTGCAGGCCAGCGCCGGTGCCCGCAAGTACGCGGGTGAGGCCTTCATCAAGCACCTGATCGCGGCAGCGATCGAGAGCTACCCGCACATTCCGCTGGTCATGCACCAGGACCACGGCCAAAGCCCGGCGGTGTGCCAGGGCGCCATCGGCCTGGGCTTCAGCTCGGTCATGATGGACGGCTCGCTGATGGCCGACGGCAAAACCATCGCCAGCTACGACTACAACGTTGAAGTGACTCGCCGGGTGGTGGACATGGCGCATGCGCTGGGCGTGACGGTCGAGGGTGAGCTGGGCTGTCTCGGTTCGCTCGAAACCATGAAGGGTGACAAGGAAGACGGCCACGGCACCGACGCCACCATGACGCGCGAGCAACTGCTGACCGACCCCGAGCAGGCGGCTGATTTTGTGCAGCGCACCCAGCTCGACGCGCTGGCGATTGCCATCGGCACCAGCCACGGCGCCTACAAGTTCACGCGCAAGCCCACCGGCGACATCCTGGCGATTGAGCGCATCAAAGAAATCAACCGGCGCATCCCCAACACCCATTTGGTGATGCATGGCTCCAGCAGCGTGCCACAGGATTTGCTGGCCACCATCAACCAGTTTGGCGGCCACATGAAGGAGACCTACGGCGTGCCGGTGGAAGAAATCCAGAAGGCGATCCAATTCGGCGTGCGCAAGATCAACATCGACACCGACATCCGTCTGGCGATGACGGCGGCCGTGCGCCAATTTCTGGCTGAGAACCCGGACAAGTTCGATGCGCGTGAATGGCTCAAGCCGGCCCGCGAAGCAGCCAAACGGATCTGCAAGCAGCGCTACATCGAGTTCGGTTGCGAGGGTCAGGCCGGCAAGATCAAGGGCCATGCCCTGACGGTGGTGGCCGGCCAGTACAGCCGTGGCGAACTGGCCCAAGTGGTGACCTGAAGACCCAATGAGCGCTGCCCTGCACACCTCGATGCTGAGTTCCCTGCCGCTGCTGGCGCGGGGCAAGGTGCGTGACAACTACGCAGTTGGGGACGACCGCATCCTGATGGTGGCCAGCGACCGCTTAAGCGCTTTTGATGTCATCATGGGCGAGCCGATTCCGGGCAAGGGCGTGCTGCTGACGCAGATGGCCTTGTTTTGGTTCGACAAACTCGGCCCCAAGGGTTTGGCCATTTGCCCGATCCACCTGACGGGCCAGGCTCCGGAGAGCGTGGTCACGCCGGCTGAAGCGCCGCAGGTGGCGGGGCGCTCCATGCTGGTCAAGCGGCTCAAGCCCTTGCCGGTGGAGGCCGTAGTAAGGGGTTACCTGGCCGGCAGTGGCTGGAAGGAATACCAGCAGAACCAAGCGGTCTGCGGGGTGGCGCTGCCGCCCGGCCTGCAAAACGCCTCCAAGCTGCCCGCGCCCATCTACACACCAGCAGCCAAGGCCGCAGTGGGCGAGCATGACGAAAACATCACCTTCGAGCAGACGGTGGCCATGATTGGTGCCGACCTGGCCACCCGCATCCGCGACATCAGCCTGCGCCTGTACCAGGCAGCCAGCGAGTTTGCCGCCACCAAGGGCATCATCATTGCCGACACCAAGTTTGAGTTCGGCCTGGACGCCGACGGCACACTGACGCTGATGGACGAGGTGCTGACGCCTGATTCCTCACGCTTCTGGCCGGCCGAGAGCTACCAAGCCGGCACCAACCCGCCCAGCTATGACAAGCAGTTTGTGCGCGATTGGCTGGAGCAGGCGCTGGTGGACGGCAAGCCCTGGAGCAAAACCCCGCCGGCACCGCGCGTGCCCGATGCGGTGATTGCCCGCACCGCCGCCAAGTACCAAGAGGCCTGGCAGCGGCTCAGCGCGCCCTGACGCTCGGCTGAATCAGCTCAGCACCACGCTGCTCAGGCGCCGCCGGTAGGTGGCGACCGTGGGGTCGACCGGGGGACTCTGGCCGTCGGCGACCTTGACCCGGGGCGGTTCGATCAGTTCCAGAATAGCGATGTAGGTTTTGCGTGCCAGGTCTTCGGACCAGGCTTTGTCGCGCATCAGGATCTCTAACAGTTCGTCCATAGCAGCCGTCCAGTCCTGCGCAGCCATGGCCAGCTGGGCCTTGCCAAAGCGAGCCTCGAAGTCGCGCCGGCTGACCGCAATTTTGGCATCAAATTCGGCACTAGCCCCCGTCAAATCTGGATAGTTTGCTGCAAATTCAATAGCGCTGAACCAGCGCTGCAAGGCCTCAAAGCGGCGCACCAGCCCGGCCTTGGGCGCGGCCGGGGCAAAGGCGCTGCGCGCATCGTCCAGTTGGCCCAGTTGCAGCAGCAGCTTGACGTAATCAAAGCGGGCGGTCTCGTCCTCGGGCGCCAGCAGCGCGGCCTGTTGCAGCTCGTGCAGGCGGGTTTGCGGGTCGTCGGCGTCCGGTGCATCGCCGATCTCGACGGTCGTCACCTCGGCCTCTAGCACGTCGGCCGGCGGCAGATGCTTGTCCAGAAAGGCCTTGATCTGACCCTCCGGCTGCGCACCCATGAAGCCGTCGGCCGGCTTGCCGTTCACCATCAGCACACAGGTCGGAATGCTGCGTATGCCAAAGGCCTGGCTCAGCTCCTGCTCCTGGTCGGAGTCAATCTTGACCAGCTTGAAGCGGCCGCCATACTCGGTCTCGATCTTCTCCAGCAGCGGGCCGATCACCTTGCACGGGCCGCACCAGGGGGCCCAGAAGTCCACCAGCACCGGCGTGTGTGCCGAGGCATCCATCACCTCGGCATCGAAGTTTTCAACGGTCACATTCATCATGGCAATCAGCTCAGGGTAAGTTAGTAAAATTCAAGACTGTCAACTTCTTGGGGCAGAGCGTCAGGCGGCGGACAACAGTGCAGCGACCTGACATCCCCAGCACTATGAAAAACATCCAAGTAGGCGTGGTGATGGGTTCGAGTTCCGACTGGGACACGATGCAGCACGCAGTGCATATTCTCCAACAGTTCGGCATCGTGCATGAGGCCCGGGTGGTTTCTGCGCACCGGATGCCTGACGAGATGTTTGCCTACGCCGAGTCGGCTCGGGCAAATGGCCTGCACGCCATCATTGCCGGCGCCGGGGGCGCGGCGCACTTGCCCGGCATGTTGGCGGCCAAAACTACCGTGCCAGTGTTGGGGGTGCCGGTACCCTCTAAGCACCTGAGCGGGGTGGATTCGCTGCACAGCATTGTGCAAATGCCCAACGGCGTGCCGGTGGCCACCTTCGCCATTGGTGCAGCCGGCGCTGCCAACGCGGCGCTGTTTGCCGTGGCCATGCTGTCGCAACATGACGACGAATTGCGCCAGCGGCTCGACGCCTACCGTGCTGAGCAAACCCGGCTGGCGCGTGGCATGACCCTGCCCCCGGTGTTATGAGCTTGCCTGTGATCCTGCCCGGCGGCGCCAGCACGGGCCAGCCAACCACGCTGGGCGTGATGGGCGGCGGTCAGCTCGGCCGCATGTTTGCGCACGCAGCACAGCGAATGGGCTATTTCACTGCGGTGCTCGACCCGGACGTGGCCAGCCCGGCTGGCCTGGTCAGCCATTGCCACATCCAGGCCGACTACCTGGATGAGCCGGGACTGGCGCAGCTGATGCAGCGCTGCGCCGCCATCACCACCGAGTTTGAAAATGTGCCCGCACCTGCCCTGCGCACCTTGGGGGCGCACCTGCCGGTAGCCCCGGGTGCAGAGTCGGTGGCGATTGCGCAGGACCGCATCAAAGAAAAAGCCCATTTTGTGCGCTGCGGTGTGCCCTGTGCGCCTTACGACGTGTTGCAGAGCGAGGCAGACCTGACCAGCGTGGCCGACGCGCTGTTGCCTGGCATCCTGAAGACAGCGCGCCTGGGTTACGACGGCCGCGGCCAGGTGCGCGTGCGCAACCGGGCTGAGCTGGCGGCGGCCTGGGCCAGCCTGCAGGGGGTGCCCTGCGTGCTGGAACAGTTGCTGCCGCTGCAAGCCGAGGTGTCGGTGATCGTGGCGCGCGGCTGGGACGGTGCCATGGTGAACTACCCGCCGCAGGCCAATCTGCACCGTGACGGCATTCTGGCAGTGACCTCAGTTTATGAGGGAAATCTGGCACCAGCCCTTGCGCAGCAAGCGATTGAAGCTACAAAATCGATAGCGAATGGCCTGTCCTACGTGGGTGTGCTGTGCGTCGAGTTCTTTGTGCTGCAAGATGGCACGCTGATCGTCAACGAGATGGCGCCCCGCCCGCACAACAGCGGTCACTACACGCTGGACGCCTGTGATGTGTCGCAGTTTGAGTTGCAGGTGCGTACCCTGGTGGGGCTGCCTTTGGCCGCGCCGCGCCTGCACAGCCCGGCCATCATGCTCAACCTGCTCGGCGACCTGTGGCTGCAAGGGAGCCCGGATTTCGCGCATGTGCTGGCGCTGCCCGGGGCGCACCTGCACCTGTACGGCAAGCTGCAGCCCAAGCCAGGCCGCAAAATGGGACATCTGACCTTGACCGCGGCCTCGGTGGCCCAGGTTCAGGCCAAGGCCCTGGCGGCCTGCCGTTTGTTGGGGATTGAGCCACTACCGGGGTGGTTGGCACCATGATTCTCCTTGGTCAGGCCGCTGCGTCCATTGGGGCTGCGGCTGATACGCTGGGCGCCGGTGGCCTGCTGGGTCTGCCGACCGAAACCGTTTATGGCCTGGCAGCGGACGCCGACAACGCAGCGGCAGTGGCAAAGATTTTTGCCGCCAAAGGCCGACCGGCCGACCATCCACTCATCGTTCATGTGACGCATGCCCCGGCAGCGGCGCATTTTGCCGCAGAGGTGCCGGCTTTTGCGCTGGCCCTGATGC
>CALPLW020000116.1 GCA_943324505.2 Comamonas sp. lk | reverse complement strand
GGTGACTCTGGTTTATTGCGGCCAAACCCTTAGGTTGGACCGATTGGTACAGCGACGTGACCCGGGCCACGCGGGTCACTGGTGGGTGCTGGATTACAAATCGTCTGCGGCGCCACTGCAACAACCCGCTTTGGTGGCGCAGTTGCGGCAATATCAGAAAGCGGTGCAATCTGCTTACCCTGCTGACGTGGTGCACGCGGCTTTTTTGACGGCGCGTGGCGCCATGGTGGTACTGGAAAAACAACATGAGTTCTGAAAGACCACGCAAGGTGCTGGTGGTCGGTGGTGGCCCATCTGGATTAATGGCCGCCGAAGTGCTGTCCGCCGCCGGCGTGTCTGTGGAACTGTTTGACGCCATGCCCTCAGTTGGGCGCAAGTTCCTCCTGGCAGGAAAAGGGGGGCTCAACCTTACCCACTCAGAGCCGATCGAACGGTTTGAAAATCGGTTTGGTGCGCGCCAGGCCGCGCTGATACCGCTGCTGCACGCCTTTGGTCCAGTGGCGCTGAGAGATTGGGCGAGTGCACTGGGCGTCAGCACCTTTGTCGGCAGCTCGGGGCGGGTCTTCCCGACCGACATGAAGGCGGCGCCCCTGCTGCGCGCCTGGTTGCAGCGGCTGCGGCACCCTGCCAGCGGTTCTGGCGTGCGGTTTCACATGCGGCACCGTTGGACGGGCGTGCTGACTCAATCTGAGGGTAAGGGCATCGCCCTGGAATTCGCCACGCCAACCGGCCAGGTTGAGATGACTGGCGACGCAGTCGTCTTGGCGCTGGGTGGAGCCAGTTGGGCCCGGCTCGGGTCCGATGGCGCCTGGGTGCCAAACCTGCTCGCTTGTGGCGTGTCTGTCGCGCCACTGCTGCCCAGCAACTGTGGCTTTGACCTGTCCGGAGGATGGAGCCCTTTTTTCCGAGACCGCTTTGCGGGGCAGGCTTTCAAATCGGTGGCGATTGAAGTGAGGCCTCAGTCGGGTCCTGTATTTCGGCGCAAGGGGGAGTTCGTCGCCACCGCCACAGGGGTGGAAGGCAGCCTGATTTATGCCGCCTCAAGTCAATTGCGGGACTGCATCAGCCAGCACGGGCGAGCCGAGTTCAAGTTAGACCTGTTGCCGGATCTGAGCGAGGCGCGGGTCGCGGCTGAGGTCAGCCACCCGCGGGGATCGAGGTCATTGTCAAGCCACCTGAAAAGCCGCCTTGGGCTAGACGGCATCAAAATGGCTGTCATGCATGAGTGCCTGACCAAGGCGCAGCTGCAGGATCAGACAGCCTTAGCCACCGCCATCAAGGCCCTGCCTATCGAGTTGGCAAAGCCCCGTCCGATTGATGAGGCGATCAGCAGCGCCGGTGGCGTGCGATTTGAAGCGCTGGACACCGAATTGATGGTCGGTGTACTTCCCGGCCTGTTCTGCGCCGGTGAAATGCTTGACTGGGAAGCGCCAACAGGCGGCTATTTACTCACCGCCTGCTTAGCCACTGGCCGACGAGCTGGGCAGGGCGTGCTCAACTGGTTGAACGGGGCGCCTCAATAAAGCAGTACTTTTTCAGCTTTTGTGTGTCATGCCGGGCATATCTTGCAATGGGTCCGCACGGTAGCCAAACAGGGTCGGATCCAGCATGCCGGTCACCACGGCGATCACGTCGACGGCCGTTCGCCATTCGCCTGCTTGCGTGATCGGTAGAACGGCATTTGCCATCAAGTAGCCGATGATCCCAACAAAGTAAATGCCAACAATGATGCCCGCAGAACGATTGACGCGGTGCACCCAGCCTGTGAAGTTGCGTGTGAACAGCAAGTAAAACTCTGTGATGGCCAAGGTTTCGGCCAGCACGACGGGGCCGGCCATAAAAATCAACAAATTCCAAGGCTGGTTAACGGCCAGCAATTCCATGTAATGCGTCATGTTCATAAGATTCTCCAGTGAATGAATAAAAAGCCCATCGGGCTATTGCTTTTTCAAACTGAAAAATCAGATTTTGGCGGCTTGAACACGCGAGAGGAACGGGTTTGAAGTTGCAGCGTAGAGACAATCGGATTGATCAGCTCGCCGTCGGTGGCATCCAAACTTGGCTTAGATTCCGAAATGAATGCCTTCATGCCACTGCAACAACGATGCGCGTCCGGCGCGGATTTGACGGCAGATAGGTCTGTGCCAGGCGGTTCGTCGCAGTGGTATTTGGCAGCGGTGGTGAATTCAATGGCCAGTGTCGTGGGTCCAATTGCCAAAGTCATCGGCGCAACGGCCCCATGAAACAGGCCACTCAGCAGGGCCAAGCAGATCAAGAGGCAAAATTCTGCGCATAGGTCAATTTTATGAGTGAGCCTATGCTGGTGCGACAACTCACGTAGCCAACCTTTGACCCAAGTCATTCTGGTTCGCGCAACTCGTTCCCAGAAAACGAATTGAAGAAATGAGGTTGACGAGCCTGACCCCGGCACTGGCTCCACAGTTAGGGCTGCTTGGTTCCCCACCTGACCCGGTTGGCCGCTTTACCATGCGGGAAGGCCCGTCACGGGCGATTGTAAGGCCGTCAGGACTGGTTTCTAGACGCCACCTGCGACCTGGCACGGGCCGTAGAATCAACCCATGTCCTACCTTGTGCTCGCCCGCAAATATCGGCCCCGCAATTTCACCGAAATGGTGGGGCAGGACCATGTGGTGCAGGCGCTTGGCAATGCGTTGACCACACAGCGTCTGCACCACGCTTACCTGTTCACCGGCACGCGTGGCGTTGGCAAAACCACGGTGTCGCGCATTTTGGCCAAGTCGCTCAATTGTCAGGGGCCAGACGGGCAGGGCGACATCACAGCGACACCCTGCGGGGTATGTCAGGCCTGTACCGACATCGACAGCGGCCGCTTTGTCGATTACACCGAGTTGGATGCTGCCTCCAACCGTGGGGTGGACGAGGTGCAAGCATTGCTGGAGCAGGCCGTCTACAAGCCGGTACAGGGGCGCTTCAAGGTTTTCATGATTGACGAGGTGCACATGCTCAGCAACACGGCGTTCAACGCCATGTTGAAAACATTGGAAGAGCCCCCCGACTACCTGAAGTTTGTGCTGGCTACCACGGACCCGCAAAAGGTACCCGTGACCGTGTTGTCCCGTTGCTTGCAATTCAATTTGCGGCCCATGGCGCCTGAGACCATCCGTGAACACCTGGAGCGCGTGCTGCAGGCTGAGGCAGTGGACGCTGACGCCCAATCATTGCGGCTTTTGTCCCGTGCGGCGCGCGGCTCGATGCGGGATGCTTTGAGCCTGACCGATCAGGCGATCGCTTTTGGTGCCGGCCGGCTGCAGGAACCCACCGTGCGTCAGATGCTGGGCAGCGTTGACCGCAGCTATGTTTTCAACCTGTTGCAGGCGCTGGCGCAAAGCGATGGCAAGGCCGTGGTGCAAATTTCAGAGGCATTGCGATTACATGGCTTGAGCGCTGCCGCGACCCTGGAGGAGATGGCGTCTGTATTGCAACGCATGGCGGTACAGCAGGTTGTACCCAGTGACGCTGACGACACCGACCCGGAAGCGGCTGAACTCGCTGCCCTGGCCCTGGCCATGCCTGCCGACGAAACCCAACTGCTGTACAGCCTGTGCCTTCACGGTCGGGCTGAACTGGGCTTGGCACCTGACGAATATGCGGCGCTGACCATGGTGCTTTTGCGCCTGCTGGCCTTCAAGCCAAGTCGCGCGGCAACAGCAGAGACGGAAAAAAAAACTCTAAAGCTGGCGCCTGAACCTATATCGGCGGCGCCGCGCATCGTTGCTGCTGCGCCGTTGGCGGCGGATCCGGTTCAAGCTTCTGTGGCCCCAATTGCGGTGAAGCCCACGTTGAGGCCAGGCCAGCAACTGCCCGTGCTCAGTGCCGCTTCAGGCGCGCGTCCTTTGTCCGCTTCTTTGTCAAATCCGGCTCCAGCCCGCGTGGATACTCAGGTGTTAGCTACAAATATTGAAGCAATACCGGTTCGCGTACAGGCTGATTCACGTGCTGAGGCTGTGATCACACCGAACTCACCCGCGCTGGTACCCACCGAGGACGGGGCGTTTTGGCATGCCCTGGTGCAGCAGCTGATTGAGCAGGAGGCGATTGCGGCACTGGTGCGTGAACTGGCGCTGCAGTCGCAGCTGGTGGCACGCGACATCGACCAGTGGCTGTTGCGGGTAGAGCGCGAATCGCTCAACCAGCCCGGCACCCGTGACCGACTCGCCACAGCCTTGCAGGGGGCCGGTCATGCCGTACGGCTGGTGGTCGAAGTGGGCCGGGTGGGTGATAGTCCGGCCCGCCGCAACGCAGCTGCTGCTGCCGAGCGCCAACTGGCGGCTGAAAAAATCATTTTTGATGATCCGTTTGTCCAATCGATGATGCGCGATTTTGGGGCGAAAATCGTCCCAGGCAGCATCAAGCCGGGTTGAGCTGGGGAACCGACGGCTGCGGTCGACATCGGACCCTGACGTATCCGCAAAGCTTTCTCAACCCAATTTATCACCACCCACCACCCAAGGAATACCATGTTCAACAAAGGTCAACTCGCTGGTCTGATGAAGCAGGCCCAGGCCATGCAGGACAACATGAAGAAAGCTCAAGATGAGCTTGGCTCTATTGAAGTCAACGGCGAGTCCGGCGCCGGCCTGGTTAAGGTCACCATGACCTGCAAGCACGATGTCAAACGCGTGACGATTGACCCGAGCCTGCTGGCCGAAGACAAAGACATGCTGGAGGACCTGGTCGCTGCCGCTTTCAATGCGGCTGTGCGCAAGGCCGAGGAAACTTCCACTGAAAAAATGGGCAAAATCACGGCCGGCATGCCGGGCCTGCCGGGCGGCATGAAATTCCCTTTCTAAGCCGGGAACAGACGTGGCTGAGGCCAATGCGCTAGAGGTCTTGGTTCAGGCCTTACGACGGCTGCCTGGGGTGGGCGCCAAGTCGGCTTCACGCATGGCGTTTCATTTGTTGCAGCATGATCGTGCCGGTGCCCTGACGCTGTCTCGGGCCCTGGCCGAGGCCGCCGAACAGGTGAGCCATTGCGAGCGCTGTCATACCTTCACGCAAAGCTTGGTCTGTGCGACTTGTCTTGACCCACAACGTGATGCGGCCAAACTTTGCGTGGTCGAGACCCCGGCTGACCAGTCGGCAGTGGAGCGGACCGGTGCCTACCGCGGGCTCTACTTTGTGCTGATGGGCCGCCTGAGCCCGCTTGATGGCATCGGCCCCAAGGACATTGGCCTTAAAAAACTGTTCGACCGAGCTTGTGATGGCCTTGTGCAAGAAGTGATTCTTGCCACCAATTTCACTGCCGAAGGTGAGGCGACGGCGCATGTGATCAGCGAGGCGCTCAAGGCCCGGGGCTTGACGCTGACCCGTTTGGCGCGCGGTGTGCCCGCCGGTAGCGAACTGGAGTACGTGGACCTGGGCACAATCGCCCATGCTCTGGTCGATCGGCGCTAGTACAGAACTGCGGATAGGCTGGGATAAACTGTTTTTCTTTGGATTTACCCCTACCATGACAACCCTATTTTCCCTGGCCCACTGGTGTGTCTTGGTGGCCGCTTTGTTACCTATTGTGTGCGCCGGTATAGCCAAATCAGGTGCCATTGGCAGGTCGCGACGCGATGGCGGTTATGACAACGGCGACCCCAGAGCCTGGCTTGCTGTGCAGTCAGGTTGGCGTGCCCGCGCCAACGCCGCTCAGGCCAACAGCTTTGAAGCCTTGCCCTTTTTCATTGGGGCGGTCGTCATTGCACAGCAATTGTCGGCTCCGCAAAGCCGAATTGACGCGTTGGCGCTGATATTCGTTGGGTTACGCCTGGCCTATATTGTCAGTTATGTGGGTGGATGGGCGAGCGTTCGCAGTGTGTTGTGGGTGCTGGCTCTGGCGGTCAACATCGCCATCTTGATGCTGGGTTGGCGCGTCTAGCTGCCGCAGGGGCTTGCGGTGGTCAATGATCTTGTGATGATCACCGAGGCCTGGGCGCCACAGGCGGGTTGGCCACGCATTGTGTTTGTGAACGAGGCGTTCGTGCGGCTGACGGGCTACAGCCGCCAGCAGGTTCTTGGTCGGCCGTGCAACCTGCTACACGGTGAAAAAACCGACCGCAATGAACTCGATCGACTGCAGCAGGCGCTGGCGAGCGGGGAACCGGTGCGCTCTGAACAGCTGAATTATGCCCAGGGTAGTCGACCATTCTGGACTGGCATCGATATGGCGCCGATCCGAAGCGTCACAGACGCATGCACGCATTGGGTGTTCGTCCAGAGTGACCTGTCCCATCGCACGCGCAGCAGCGCTGAGATTGAGCACCTGGCATACCATGATGCGCTCACCGGGCTGGCCAATCGCACCCTGCTGTTGGACCGGCTTCATCAAACCCTGGCTGGCTGTGCCCGGAACCCAGTTTTCTGTGGCCTGATGTTCATTGATCTTGACAACTTCAAGGAGGCCAATGACGCCGGCGGCCATGCTCAGGGGGACCAGCTGTTGCTGGAAGTGGCCGCCAGGTTGCAAACCTGCGTGCGCGAAGCGGACACCATTGCCCGCTTTGGCGGCGATGAATTCGTGATCCTGCTGCAATCCTTGGGTTTTGATCCCGCGGAAGCGGCGGCCAATGCCGAGGCGGTTTATCACAAAATTGCTGCGCGGCTGGCGCAACCTTTTCAGGGCCAAGCCCTGCAGTACCGGGCCAACGCCAGTGTCGGCATTAATTTGTTTGGCCACCTGCCGAGTACGGTGGACGAATTGATACGGCATGCCGACCTGGCGATGTACCAGGCTAAAAGTGCGGGTAAAAACACCTACCGGTTTTTTGACATGGGCATGCAAAAAATGGTAGACGAGCGTTCCTGGATGGGCAATGAGTTACGACTCGCGGTTCAGCGGCAGCAGTTGTCTTTGGACTACCAGGCCCAGTTCGGCGTGCAGCAGGAGCTCATTGGCGCCGAAGCGCTGTTGCGCTGGTCGTTTCCCGGACAAGGCTTTGTGCCTCCGGACATCTTCATCCCCCTTGCGGAGCAAATCGGCGTCATCGTGGATCTTGGCACTTGGGTGCTGGATGTCGCCTGCCAGGAGTTAGCCCGCTGGGCCGCCATCCCGGCGATGGCACATCTCGTGATGGCGGTCAATGTCAGTCCCCAGCAGTTCCAGTTACCCGGTTTTGTCGCAGCCGTTTTCGATGCGCTTGCCCGTACCGGCGCCCGACCAGACCGCTTGAAGCTGGAACTGACTGAGAGTGTGCTGATTCAGGATCTGTCGTTTGTACGGCAAAGTATGTCGACGCTAAGGGCACAGGGCGTCGGCTTTGCACTGGACGATTTCGGTACGGGGTATTCTTCGCTGAAGTACCTGAAACAACTCGCGCTGGATCAGCTCAAGATCGACCAGTCATTTGTCGCCGATGTGATGACCGACAGCCATGATGCCGCGATTGCACGGTCTATCGTGACCCTGGGCCATTCCTTGGGACTGCAGGTGATTGCCGAAGGCGTTGAAACCGTGGCTCAACGCGACTTTCTGCTCAGCATTGGCTGCAATATCTTTCAGGGTTACTTGTACAGTGAGCCGCTTGCGGCCAAAGCTTTTGAAGACTTCGCCTGTATCCAGCAGCGCGGCGCGAACGTGCAGGCCTGAATTGCTGTGGCGCTCAGCGCTTGGCGAGCTGGCCTGACCTTTGACGCGGTTTTGCGGCGACTTGCCTCGGAGCGGCATTTTTGCGGGGCTCGGCGCGTGCCGGAAGGTATAGCACCACGGTCTGGCCGGCTTTGAAAGTCGCTGTCGCACTCACCTTGTTCCATTCAGCAATCGAAGCGGGGCTGACCTTGTGGCGTTTGGCCAAACTCGCCACCGTTTCGCCCCTCCCTGCCTTCATAGCGCTGCGTTTGAGTACCTGTTCGGGAGAGAGTGACAGCTGGCCTTGGTCCGCGACACGTTCCGCCACGTCCGTGCTCAGGCTACTGGATCGAGGCACCAGCAAACTTGAGCCCGCCCGGATCAGCATCCGCGGCGGGATGCTATTGATATTGCGCAGTTCGGACTCAGACATGCCAACACGCTTGGCGGCATCGGCTGGCCGCATGTTGGTGGGCGCCATCCAGACGGTCCAACTGGCCAGCCGACCACCACCAAAGGCCGCCAGCTTATCCTGAAAGGTCTGCGCATTGTCCCAGGGCAACAGAATTTGGGGCGTTCCGGCGGCCAGGATCACAGGGCGACTGGCCGATGGATTCAAAGCCTTGAAGTCGCTCACGCTGACGCCGGCCAGCTTTGCCGCCAGCGCCACATCTATGTCACGTTTGATGTCTACCGTTTGAAAAAAAGGGTGATTTTGAATCGGCGGCAGTAGCGTGCCAAACGCTTGCGGGTTGGCCACGATATTCTTGATGGCTTGAAGCTTGGGTACATAAAACCGGGTTTCCATCGGCATGGCCAGATCGACATAACGGCTTGGTTGGCCGGCTTGCTGGTTTCTGAGTATCGCCCGGCCGACGCTGCCTTCGCCCCAGTTATAGGCCGCCAACGCTAAATGCCAGTCACCGAACATCTCATAGAGCTTCTGCAAGTAGTCCAGTGCCGCCCGGGTTGAGGCCAGCACGTCGCGCCGATCGTCACGAAAGGCATTTTGTTTGAGGGCATACTGTTTGCCAGTCGCAGGCATGAACTGCCACATGCCAGCCGCCTTGGCTGAAGAGACAGCTTGCGGATCAAATGCACTTTCGACGAAGGGCAACAAAGCCAGCTCACCCGGCATGTTGCGCCGCTCCAACTCTTCAACGATATAGAACAGGTACTTGTGGGAACGCTCGGCCATGCGGAACAGGTAGTCCGGGCGGCTGCTGTACCACTGCTCCCGATCGCGAACCAGTTCGCTACTGAGGTCGGGCATGCCAAAGCCGCGTCGGATCCGCTCCCAAATGTCATTCGGTGTTTGTAAAGAAGCCACCGGACGCGCATAAACTTCGGTCAGACCGATCGACAATAAGTCAGTCATCTCGGCTGCTGTAGTGGGTGGCAATGGTTCGATTGGCCTTGGCCTCACGGCGGGCGTCAACGTTGGCGTTGAGGTTGCCCTGGGAGCAATGTCAACCACCGGCACGGCAGCAACTTGAGTAATTTGGGTGAATACGCCATCCGGTGCGGCTGGAGCGACAACAGGCAGCGCGATGGACGCTGGCGACTCAAATACCAAGGGCTGAGCGACAACGGCATAGCCTGGCAGCCACGCTAGGCAGCACCCTATCAGCAAGGGATAAACTCTGGTCACTCGTTGCAAGCTGTGATCACCCAGACCAGCACCTTGTAAGCGCCAGTGTGCATTGCCTGTGCGCTCCTTTGTCCACGGCAGGGCGGTTGAATTCTGACCCTTGCGGCGGCGATGGCTGATTTGAATTTCATGAATGACCAAATTATAGGTTTGCAGGATTGGCTTGGCTCCCCGCTGGGGCAGTACCTGCTGGCGTGGGAGCGTCGGCAGTTCGATGTGGCCGTAGCCGATGTGTTCGGTTTTCACGCGCTGCAGCTGGGTTTGCCTGAGATCGATGCCCTGGCTGCCAACCGCATGCCGCACCGGTGGCTGGCATGCCCGGCACCGCAGACTGGTGCCGACCTTGTGACGGAATTTTCAGCGTTGCCTTTCCCCGCCAACAGTCTGGACTTGGTCGTATTGCCGCACGCGCTTGAATTGTCGCCCGACCCCCACGCCACTCTAAGAGAGGTTGAAAGGGTGCTGGTGCCGGAAGGGCGTGCAATCATTACTGGCTTGAACCCGCTGAGTCTATGGGGATTGCGGCAGCGCCGGGTACGCATCTACCGAAGGCTGGGCTGGGCGCAGTCGTTTTTGCCCCAGGATGAGCTCATTGGCTACCTGCGACTTCGCGATTGGGTGCGTCTTTTGGGTTTTGAGGTCGAGATAGGCCGTTTCGGCTGCTATCGGCCAGCGCTTCAGAGCTGGGGGTGGTTGGAGCGGATGGATTGGATGGACCGCGCTGGAGCACGCTGGTGGCCTATTTTTGGAGCGGCCTACTTTTTAGTCGCTGTCAAGCGGGTGCGTGGTGTGACCCTCCTGAGCCCGACCTGGAAGGCTGCACGTGCGCCCCAACGTGCGCCGGTGTCTGTGGCCAACAGTGCCGCTGCAACTGGACCAAAGGAACTCAAGGACGAAAACTGAAGGAGTCTGCATTGAACCAGATAGAGATTTACACCGATGGCGCCTGCAAGGGTAATCCCGGCCCGGGTGGTTGGGGCGCGCTGCTCAAATCAGAGGGTACGCAAAAAGAATTGTTTGGTGGCGAGCTAGGGACCACAAACAATCGAATGGAGATGTTGGCTGTGATCGAAGCGCTGACGGCCTTGAAGCGACCCTGCCAGGTGATTTTGCACGTCGACAGTCAGTATGTGCT
>CALPLW020000115.1 GCA_943324505.2 Comamonas sp. lk | reverse complement strand
TCAGGGCTTCATCTCGCCCGAGTCCTTCAGTTTGATGGAGTCGGTGATGATCGTGGCCATGGTGGTGCTGGGCGGCATCGGCCACTTGCCCGGGGTGATTCTGGGCGCGGTGCTGCCGTCTGCTCTGCCTGAGGTGCTGCGCTACGTGGCCGGACCGTTGCAGGCCATGAGCGGTGGCCGGCTCGATTCGGCGATTCTGCGCCAGTTGCTGATCGCGCTGGCGATGATCAGCGTGATGCTGTTGCGGCCGCGTGGCCTGTGGCCCGCGCCGGACCACGGCAAGTCCCTGCAAAACACCAAGAGCTGACGAGAGCGCACCATGACAGACACAGTACTTGAGGTGACCGGTGTTTCCAAGCGCTTTGGGGGCCTGCAGGCCCTCAGCGATGTCGGCATCCGCATTCAGCGCGGCCAGGTGTATGGCCTGATCGGCCCCAACGGCGCGGGCAAGACCACGTTTTTCAATGTCCTGACCGGCCTGTACACGCCCGACGGCGGTAGCTTTGCGCTGGCCGGTAAGGCCTACAAACCCACGGCGGTGCATGAAGTGGCCAAAGCCGGCATTGCGCGCACCTTTCAGAATATTCGCCTGTTTGCCGAGATGACCGCCCTGGAGAACGTGATGGTGGGCCGCCATATCCGTACCGGGTCGGGCCTGTTGGGTGCCATCTTCCGTACCCCCGGCTTCAAGGCCGAGGAACTGGCCATTGCTTCGCGTGCGCAGGAGCTGCTGGACTACGTCGGTATTGGTCGGTTTGCTGATTACAAGGCCCGCACCCTGAGCTATGGTGACCAGCGCCGGCTGGAGATTGCGCGCGCCCTGGCCACCGACCCGCAGCTGATTGCCCTGGATGAGCCAGCCGCCGGTATGAATGCCACCGAAAAAGTGATGCTGCGCGAGCTGATCGACAAAATCCGCAATGACAACCGCACCATTTTGCTGATCGAGCACGATGTGAAGCTGGTGATGGGCCTGTGCGACCGGGTGACTGTGCTGGACTACGGGAAGCAGATTGCTGAAGGCACGCCAGCCGAGGTGCAAAAAAATGAAAAAGTCATTGAAGCCTATCTTGGCACGAGTTGAACCGTTCAGCGCAGCGCGCAGACCCCGTTCCCCAAGGAAAAAAGCATGACAAACACTCTTCTCAAGGTTACCGGTCTCAAGGTCGCTTATGGCGGCATTCAAGCCGTTAAGGGGGTTGATTTTGAGGTGCGCGAGGGTGAGCTGGTGTCTCTGATCGGCTCCAATGGTGCTGGCAAGACGACCACCATGAAGGCCATCACCGGCAGCCTGCCAATTAACGACGGTGACATCGAGTACCTCGGCAAGAGCATTCGCGGCCAGGGGCCCTGGGACCTGGTGCGCCAGGGCCTGGCCATGGTGCCCGAAGGGCGCGGTGTGTTTGCCCGCATGAGCATCACCGAGAACCTGCAGATGGGCGCCTACATACGGGACGACAAGGCCGGCATTCTGCAAGACATCGACAAGGTGTTCTCCATCTTCCCGCGCTTGAAAGAGCGCCGCGACCAGCTCGCCGGCACCATGAGCGGCGGCGAACAGCAGATGCTGGCCATGGGCCGGGCACTGATGAGCCGTCCCAAGGTGCTGCTGCTGGATGAGCCGTCCATGGGCCTGTCACCTATCATGGTCGACAAAATTTTTGAGGTGGTGCGGGACGTGTCTGCGCAGGGCGTGACCGTGCTGCTTGTGGAGCAAAACGCCAGCCGGGCTTTGTCGATTGCCGATCGGGGCTATGTGATGGAGTCTGGCATCGTCACCATGACGGGTGACGCCAAGACCATGCTCAAAGACCCCAAGGTGCGAGCAGCCTACCTCGGCGAGTGAGGGCGGGGGCGGGGCCCTTGTCCTTGTCGGGCCCCAACATCTCAGATCGTCATGCCGCCATCCACGGCGAACAACTGGCCGCTTGCAAACACCGACTCGTCACTGGCCAGGTAGACCACAATCGGCGCTATCTCGGGGGCCTGGGCCAGACGGCCCATGGGTTGGCGGGCCACAAAGTCTTTGCGCGCTTGAACCGGGTCGGAGTAGCTGTTGATGCGATCCTGCAGTGAGGGCGTGTCCACCGTACCGGGTGCGATAGCATTGCATCGGATGCCCTTGCCCACAAAATCGGCTGCCACGGCTTTGGTCAATCCCACCACGGCTGCCTTGCTGCTGCCATAGATAAAGCGGTTGGGCAGACCCTTGAGGCTGCTGCACACGCTGGCCATGTTGATGATGCTGCCCCCGCCACCTGCCAGCATGCCGGGCAGCACGGCCTGGATCATCCAATACTGGGCGCGGACATTGAGATTGAAAGCAAAATCCCACTCGTCATCGGTAGCCTGCAGAATGCTGCCGTTGTGCACAACACCGGCGCAATTGAACAAAACATTCAGCGGCGGCAGGGTGGCGACCAAACTGTGTATCGCGGCCTTGTCCAGCACGTTCAACACGGCAGTACGCACGTTGGGGACACCCTCATAAGCGGCCAAGAGTTGCGGATTGATGTCGGTGGCAATCACCTGCGCCCCTTGTGCAGCCATGGCCAATACGCTGGCATGCCCAATGCCCTGGCCAGCTGCGGTGACCAGTGCGGTTTTTCCTTGAAGTCTCATGATGTCGTCCTTTTGAGTGATTGATCGGCGATTTGCCGGTGGGTGATTTCTTTCCAGTCCCATTCGATGCCCAATCCTGGCGTGTCGGGCGGGTAAGCGTAGCCGCCCTCAACGCGGATGCGGCTGGTGGTGATGTCGTCGAGCTGCGGGATGTACTCCACCCAGGCAGCGTTAGGCACGGCCGCACATAAGCTCACGTGCAACTCCATCAGGAAATGCGGGCACACCGGCACGTCAAACCCCTCGGCCAGGTGGGCCACCTTGATCCAGGGCGTGATGCCACCGATGCGTGCCACATCGGGCTGCACAATGCTGCAGGCCCCCTGTTCAAGGTACTCACGGAACTGGCTTAGGTGGTACATCGATTCGCCCACAGCCACGGGTATGGCCGTGTGCTGGCGCAGCTGGCGGTGCCCCGCGACGTCTTCCGCCGGCAGCGGCTCTTCCAGCCATGCCAGGTCAAACGGCGCGAATGCGGCTGCCCGACGCACCACCTCGGGTCGGTTAAAGCCCTGGTTGGCGTCGGTCATCAACTCGAACCCGGGGCCAACCGCCTCGCGCACCGCGGCCAGCCGGGCCACATCTTCACTGACATGCGGCCGGCCAATCTTGATCTTGGCGCCCTTGAAGCCCTGGGCCTGGGCTGCCAAGGTTTGCGCTACCAGTTCGTCAGCACCCAGATGCAGCCAACCGCCTTCGGTGGTGTAAACCGGTACCCGGCTCTGTGCGCCACCCAGCAGCTGCCACAGGGGCAACTGCTGGCTGCGCGCGCGCCAGTCCCATAGCGCCGTGTCCACACAAGCCAGCGCCAGGCTGGTGATGGCGCCAACAGCCGTGGCGTGGGTGTGGAAGAACAGGTCCTTCCAGATCGCCTCGATGTGCAGCGGATTGCGCCCGAGCAGGCGCGGCGCCAGGTGGTCGTGCAGCAGCGCCATGACCGACGAGCCCCCGGTGCCTATGGTGTACGCGTAGCCCGTTGCCTCAATGCCATCGCTGCAGCGCAGTGTGAGCAGAATGGTCTCCTGCGTCACAAAGGACTGGATGGCATCTGTGCGCACCACCTTGGGCGGCAGGTTGACTTGCCGCAGGCGGATGGCGTCGATGGTGATGGGTAAAGCCATGGTGGTGGGATGATGTGGTTCAGTAATTGGAAAAACGCGGTGGACCGACATCCACGGTCGCCATCAGCGCATTCATATGGCCGCGCATTTGCGCCAGCTTCAGCGCCTCGTTGCCCGAGTGCAGCCAAAGGTTCTCGTATTCCTCCGGGTCTGCCACGCTGTCGAACAACTCGGCCAGGTCATGACCATGGTAAAAAACACTCTTGTAGCGGCCATCGAACACCATCGAGGCGTGGCTATGGTCCGCATGGCCACCCATCGCGTCCCGGTATTCGCTGACAACAGCAGATTTATGTCTGTGGGGATCTGTCTGACCGGTCAGCAGTGGCAGCAGTGATTTGCCTTGCATGGCGACGGGCACCTCTAGCCCGCAGGCGGCCATGAGCGTCGGGGCCACATCAATTGTTTCCACCAAGGCATCACTGCGCAGGCCGTCCGCAAACTGTCCTGGCCAAGACATGATGAGCGGCACCCTCACCAGGCCGTCAAAAAAACGGCAACCTTTGAGGATCAGCCCGTGGTCGCCCAACATCTCACCGTGGTCACTCATGTAGACGACGATGGTGTTTTCAAGTTGCCCTGAGTCGCGCAGGGTTTGCATGATGCGGGCGAACTGGTCGTCGATCTGCTCGATCATCGCGTAGTAGTTGGCCTTGACTTCCAGCGCGTCGTAGTCATTGTGTGCCGATGCGATGGCGTCGTGACCATCGGCCGACACCGGCACAATGGTCTTGCGCACCCGTGGGTCTTCGGCGTGCTTGGTTTGCTGGTCAATGGCCGTAAACGCACGCTGCCTTTCAATGTCTGAGGGGCGAAACCGGGGCAGCGGCAAATCAGCGGGGCGATAGCGCTTCAGGTACTCAGGCGGGGCATCAAACGGGCCGTGAGGGTCAAACGGATTCACGCTGATCATCCAGGGCCGGTCACGGCGCTCGGTGATGAAACGCATGGCCATCTCCGAACACCAGGTGGTCTGGTGGTACTCACTGGCAATGCCCGGCCCACAAAAATAATTGACGTTGGCATAAAGCTCAACCGGGTCGACCTTTTTTTCGTGTTTGAGCCAGTTTTCGTAGTCGTGGCCGAAAGCCTGGTCGGGCGTTGGGTGATGGCTCCAATGGAAAACCCGGTAGCCGTCGTCGGTGCGGACCTCGTAGTGTTTGGCTGCCGCCAGGTGGAGTTTGCCCACCAGAGCGCAGTCGTAGCCGGCGTCGGCCAGCCGCTTGGTCACCAGTGTTTCGTGTGCGGGAAAGTAGGCGTTGCCATTGCGGTAAACATGGTGTGACGCCGGATAGCGGCCGGTCAGGAAGGTGGCGCGTGCCGGCGTGCAGATCGGGCTTTGGGTGTAGGCCTTGTTGAAGGCAACGCCCGATGCGGCAAGGGCATCGAGCGCGTCGGTGCGAATGTGGGCATTGCCCAAAGCGTGAATGGTGTCCCAGCGTTGTTGGTCAGCGCAGTACCACAGGATGTTGGGGCGCGTAGCAGCCATAGGACACTACTCCGGCTTGATGTTGGCGACCTTGACGGTACGCTCCCAGCGCCCATGCTCGCGGCCCAGCAAGTCGGCAAACTCCTGCACAGTCCCGGCCGGCACATCGCCGCTTTGGGCGATCTTGTCGCGGATCTCGGGGCTTTTGAGGGCCCGCTGCAGATGCTCTGACAACTTTGCCAACACCTCGGGCGGCGTGCCCTGCCTGCCGACAAAACCGAACCAGGCCAGCGCCTCAAAATCGGTCACGCCGGCCTCGGCAAAGGTCGGCAGCGCAGCCAATGCCGGCGTGCGCTTGAGCGAACTGGCGCCAAGGGCGATCAGTTTGCCACTCTTGGTGTGCGCATTGACTTCAATCGGAGACAGAAATGAACTGTTGACATGCCCGGCCAGCAGGTCCGCCAGTGCCGGCCCGCCGCCCTTGTAAGGCACATGCATCATGTCGATACCGGCCTGTTGTTTGAACAGCTCACCGATCAGATGCGGCAGACTGCCGCCGCCCGGCGTGGCGTAGGAAACTTGGCCCGGCTTGGACTTGGCCAACTTGAGAAAATCAGCCATCGTAGTGACACCCAGCGCCGGGTTGACCACGAGCAGGGTAGGCGTGGTCTGCAGCAGCCCCAAGGGGACAAAATCTTTGCGCACGTCGTAGCTCAGCTTGGGGTAGACGTACTGGGTGATCACATAGGGTGCGGCTGCCAGCAGTATCGTGTAGCCGTCGGCAGGCGTTTTTGCAGCCTCGGCAATGCCGATGGTGCTGGCGGCGCCGGGCTTGTTGTCAATGAGAAAGGGCTGGCCCAACTGCTCGCTCATTTTCTGGGCCACTGTTCGGGCCAAGGCATCGGAGGCGCCGCCCGGGGGGAAGGGGACTATCACCCGAACCGGTTTGCTGGGCCATGTCTGCGCTGATACGCCTGTGACAAGAAGAGCCAGCACGCCAGCCGTGAACGCTTGGACCAGAAATTTGAAGTTGACGCTTGGCATGGGTCTCATCTGTGATCTCCTAGGGCTGTTTAACAAACCGGTCCCAGGTCATGGGGTATTAGGGTTCAACCCGATGGCCTGCGGTCGGATAACTGCGATCATAAATTGGTCTGACCACCTGTCCCATCCACGTTAACCCTGTAAGCCCCGCCGCCATGCCGCTGCCAACCATCGAGCCCCAACGCCTGTACCGCCAGATCGCGGAACAGTTGCGTCTGCGCATGGGACAGAGCGAATTTACCGCGGGCTCGCGCTTGCCGGCCGAGCGAGACCTGGCCAAGCAGCTGGGTGTGAGCCGTCCCACGGTACGCGAAGCCCTGATCGCGCTGGAGGTGGAGGGCTGGGTTGAGGTCCGCTCTGGCTCCGGTGTTTATGTCCGTGATCGTGCTGTGAACCCACGCACCGCACCAGCCGATCCACTGCCGCCCGAATGGGGGCCCTTGGAGCTGATCCGAGCGAGGCGTGTGGTCGAGGGAGAAACCGCCGCGATGGCCGCGATTCAAGCCAAGCGGCGCGATATTGCCGCCATGCGCCAGGCCATTGACAGCATGGCGCAGGATTCCGAGCAGGGTGTGGTCCCGCTGGCTGGCGACCGCGCCTTTCACACCGCCATCGTGCAGGCCTGCGGCAATGGCGTGCTGGTGGAGACCGTGCAGACTTTTTGGGATTCGCGCCATGGCCCGGTGTTTCAGCGACTGGGCGGTCATTTTGAGACCGTGCCGTCCTGGCGTGCCGCGATGCAGGAGCACGAGCTTGTGCTCGCCGCCATCCGCAGCCGTGACCCTGCGGCCGCCCGTGACGCCATGCACAGCCACATGGACAAATCCCATGCCCGATTCAGTGCGAGCTGGCGCCGCACCAGAAAGTAAGTGTCAGTTGCCCAGCCGTTTTTCACTACCATTCAACAACCCAAGGAGACTCTCATGACAAAACGTTTCGCTCTCAAAGCCCTCGCCGCCGGTGCCGCACTGGCGCTGAGCCTGGGCACTGCCACACTGGCGCAGGCCCAAACCAAGCTCAAATGGGCCCACGTCTACGAGACTTCCGAGGCCTACCACACCCAGTCGGTGTGGGCCGCCGAGGAGATCAAGAAGCGCAGCAATGGCAAGTTTGACATCCAGGTCTTCCCCGCGTCCACGCTGGGCAAAGAGACGGACATCAACCAGGGCCTGCAACTGGGCACAGTGGACATGATCATCAGCGGCCCGTCGTTTGCAGCGCGCAGCTACCCGCGCTTTGGCATCGCTTACTACCCCTTCATCTTCCGCGACGGCGAGCACCTGCTGGCCTTTGCCAAGAGCGGCGTGTTCAAGGAAATGGTCGATGACTTCCGGGCCAAGACCGGCATCCAGGTGACGGCCTACACCTACTATGGCGCGCGTCACACCACGGCGCAAAAGGCCTTCACCAATTGCGAGGGCATGAAGGGCATCAAGATTCGGGTGCCTGATGTGCCAGCCTACACCGCCACGCCCAAGGCCTGCGGCGCCAACCCCACGCCCATCGCCTTTGCAGAGGTCTATTTAGCCCTGCAGAACGGCACGGTCGAGGCGCAAGAAAACCCCCTGACCACCATTGAGGCCAAGAAGTTCTACGAAGTGCAAAAGGCCATCATGCTGACCGGTCACATCGTTGACGGCCTGACCACCCAGATTGCGCCGCACGTCTGGAGCAAGCTCACCGAAGCCGAGAAAACCATGTTCACCGACGTCACCCGAGAGGCCGCCGCCCGCGCCTCGGCCGAGATCAAGAAACGTGAAGGCGAACTGGTGGAAGAGTTCCGCAAGAAAGGCCTGCAGGTGGTCAATGTCGATCGCAAGAGCTTCCAGGATGCGGTCTTGAAAAACTCGCCGCTTGAGTCGATGGGCTTCACCCGGTCTGACTTTGACAAGATCCAGGCCGCGCGCTGATGGACATTGACGCCGGCCCCAAGGTGCTGGGGGATGACGGACAGTTCCACGCGGCCGACGAGGCGGTGGACCTGTCCGGCACCCCGGTGGAGGCCTGGTTGGCGCTGGCGCTCTTCTGGGCGCTGGGGCTGACTGTGTTCTACCAGTTCTTCACGCGCTATGTGCTGAATAACTCGGCCTCCTGGACCGAGGAGATCGCGCGTTACTTGTTGATTGGCACGGTGTTCGTTGGCGCCACCATTGGCGTGGCCAAGAACAACCACATCCAGGTCGACTTTTTTTACCGCTTCATGCCTCGGTCGCTGTCCCGCGCGATGGGCCTGCTGGTGGATGTGATGCGCATCGTCTTTTTTGGGCTGGCGGTGGTGATGAGCTGGCAGATGATGCAAAAGCTCGGCAGCTACAAGATGACCGTCATTGACCTGCCCATGAACATCGTCTACGGGGTGGTCATGCTCGGCTTCGCTGCCATGTTTGTGCGCTCTTTTTGGGTGCTGCGGGTGCACTGGCGGCGTGGCTACTGTGTGCTGGAGCGGCCCGAGAGCACGATGGACGACCGTTAGAAGAACACCATGCTCAAAATTATCTTTCTCATCCTGATGTCGGGCGGCATTCCGGTGGCCATTGCCATGGCGGGTGCCTCGATGATCTACCTGTTCTGGCAGGACACCACGCCACCCTTTGTGGTGATCCACCGCATGGTCAGCGGCATTGACAGCTTTCCGCTGCTGGCCGTGCCCTTTTTCATCCTGGCCGGCAACCTGATGAACAACGCCGGTATCACCAACCGCATTTACAACTATGCCTTGGCCTTGGTGGGCTGGCTCAAGGGCGGCCTGGGGCATGTGAACGTGCTGGGCTCGGTAATTTTTGCTGGCATGAGCGGTACCGCCATTGCCGATGCTGCCGGCTTGGGCACCATCGAAATCAAGGCCATGAAAGACCATGGCTATGACACCGAGTTTGCGGTGGGCGTGACGGCCGCCTCGGCCACGCTGGGGCCCATCATTCCGCCGAGCCTGCCCTTTGTGATCTACGGCATGATGGCCAATGTGAGCGTGGGCGCGCTGTTTCTGGCGGGCATCCTGCCGGGCCTGATGATGGCGCTGCTGATGATGCTCACAGTCGCCTACTTTGCCCACAAGAACGGCTGGGGCGCTGACATCAAGTTCGAGTGGCCCCGGGTCATCAAGGCGCTGGCTGAAACCGCGGTGGTGGTGGGCTGGCCGCTGGCGCTGTGGGTGCTCATCACCAAGCTTGGTTTTCCGCCACAGGTCACGGTGTTTGCCGGGCTGATTGTGCTGTTTGCAGCCGACCGCTTCTTCAACTTCCAGGCTGTGCTGCCCATCATGACGCCGGTGCTGCTGATCGGCGGCATGACGACTGGCCTGTTCACACCCACCGAGGGCGCCATTGCCGCCTGTGTCTGGGCCATGGTGTTGGGTCTGGGTTGGTACAAGACCCTGTCCTGGACCATGTTTGTCAAGGTCTGTCTGGACACGGTAGAGACCACGGCCACGGTGCTGTTCATTGTGGCGGCCGCCAGCATTTTTGGCTGGATGCTCACCGCAACGGGCGTCACCACCGCCATTGCGAGTTGGGTATTGGCCTTCACCAAGGAGCCCTGGGTGTTCCTGCTGATCGCCAACTTGCTCATGCTGTTTGTGGGTTGTTTTCTGGAGCCGACCGCTGCTATCACCATCTTGGTGCCCATTCTGGTCCCGATCTGCCAGAAGCTCGGCATCGACCTGGTGCACTTCGGCCTGGTGATGGTGCTCAACCTGATGATCGGCCTGCTGCACCCGCCCATGGGCATGGTGCTGTTTGTGCTGGCGCGGGTGGCCAAGCTGTCGGTCGAGCGCACCACCATGGCCATCCTGCCCTGGCTAGTGCCTTTGCTGGGCTCGCTGGTGATCATCACCTACTTCCCCAATCTGGTGTTATGGTTGCCCCGGCAGTTTTACTAAACCCCCTCTTAGGGCCGACATGAACCCGTTTATTCGTCTCCATGCTTCCGATGATGTCCTGATAGCCCGCAGCCAGTTGGTGGGCGGCACCACAGTCGAGGGCGTGACGGCCCGTGGTCTGATCCCGGCCGGTCACAAGATCGCCAGCCGCGCCATCGTCACGGGTGATCCGGTGCGGCGCTACAACCAGATCATTGGCTTTGCCAGCCGGCCCATCGCAGCAGGCGAGCATGTGCACACCCACAACCTGTGGATGGGCGAGGCCAAAGGCGACTTTGCCCGTGATTACGCGATTGG
>CALPLW020000114.1 GCA_943324505.2 Comamonas sp. lk | reverse complement strand
TCTCCAGGGTCTGGCGTATTTTTTCACCACCCGGCACCTCACCGATGCCGGTATGGCCCGAACTGTCGGTCAACAGCAGCAGATTGCGTGTGAAAAATGGACCGTGCGCACCGCTCAGATTCAGCAGCATGCCGTCGCTGCCCGCCACTGGAATCACCCGAAGGGCAGTGATGCGGGGGGTATGCTGGTCTGGCGTTGTGTGTTGTGACTTCGTGCTCAAAGGGGTCGCCTCGGTTGTATCGATTATTGACTACACTGACTAGGGAACAGAAAATTCTAAGGGAACAGGTCAGTAGTGACTGGCCTGTAATTCCACAAGCCCACCGCCTGACACAGGCATCCCACCAGAAGCGAGCCCATGAGCCTGAACAATCACAAGAGACTACTGCTGACCGGTGCCGCCGGTGGCTTGGGCCTGGCCCTGCGCCAACGGCTCAAAGCCAATTGCGATGTGTTGCGTCTGTCCGATCGCGTCAGCGTTGGCGACGCCGGCCCGAGCGAGGAAGTCGTGCTGGCCGATCTGGCTGACGCCGAGGCGGTCAGCAACATGGTGCGTGGTGTGGATGCGATCGTCCATCTGGGCGGTATCTCGGTCGAAGGACCGTTCGCACCCATTCTGCAGGCCAATATCATCGGGGTTTATAACCTCTATGAAGCGGCTCGCCTGCACGGTGTCAAACGCGTGGTCTTTGCCAGCTCTAACCACGTCACCGGGTTTTACCGCCAAAGCGAGACCATCACGGCTGACCGGCCAGCACGCCCTGACGGGTTGTACGGTGTGAGCAAGGCCTTTGGTGAGGATTTGTCGCGTTTTTACTTTGACCGGTATGGCATTGAGACTGCCTGCGTGCGCATCGGCTCGTCCTTTCCCGAACCGAAAGACCGGCGCATGCTGGCCACCTGGCTCAGTTTTGACGACTTACACCGCCTGATTACCGCCTGCCTGAGCACGCCGGTGCTGGGCCACACCATCGTGTTTGGTATGTCTGACAATGCGGTGACATGGTGGGACAACGCGCAAGCCAAGCACGTGGGCTATGTGCCGCAAGACAGCTCCGACGTGTTTCGCGACGCGGTCTATGCCCGCACGTCGCCCCCGGACCTTGCCGACCCAGCGGTCCAGTTTCAGGGCGGCGCTTTTGTCCGCACCGGACCTTTCACCTGAACTGCCATGAGCTCACAATCCACAGACCCCTCCAGCGTGCCATGCCGCGTGATCACCGACACCCGGGACCGTGTCGGCGAGTCGCCTGTGTGGTCGGTGACCGAGCAAGCTTTGTATTGGGTGGACATTGAAGGCCGACGCATTCACCGCTGGGACAGTGCGGCTGGCACGGTGCAGAGTTGGCACAGCCCTGAGCGTGTTGGCTGCATTGTGCTAAGTGCCCGTGGCGGCTTGGTCGCCGCGATGGAGAGCGGTGTGTATGAGGTGACCCTGCTGGCGCCGCCAGCCTTGCAGGCCACCTTGCTGGTTGGCATTACGCATCCCCGCGCCAATATGCGGTTTAACGACGGCCGTTGCGACCGGCAGGGGCGCTTCTGGCTGAGCACCATGTGCATGGACATGGGTCTGGCGGCACCAGTGGGCGCAGTGTTTTGTCTGGATGAAGCTGGTCTGAGTCCGGCCCGGGTGGACGGGTTGATCACGCCCAACGGCATGGCCTTCAGCCCGGATGGGCGCTGCTACTACCTGTCTGATTCGCACCCCTCGGTCCAAAAAATCTGGGCCTTTGACCTGGACCCGGCCAGCGGCGCCATTAGTCAGCGGCGTGACTTTGTCGATATGGGCCCATTACCGGGCCGGCCTGATGGTGCTGCCGTGGACGAACAGGGCAATTATTGGATTTGCGGTAATGACGCTGGACTGGTGCATTGCTTCTCGCCGCAGGGGCAACTCCTGCGCTCTGTGCCGGTGCCGGTGGCCAAACCGTCGATGTGCGCGTTTGGTGGGCCGTCGCTGAGCACTTTGTTTGTCGCGTCCATTTTGCCGGGCACCGTGAGCGCGGATCAGCCCGGCCTGAATGGGGCTGTCTTTGCGCTGGACTGTGGCGCCACCGGTCTGCCAGAGCCGGTTTTTTCGCGCTTCCCGACACAAGCCTCGGTATGAACAGTCCGTCTGCCGTGGATCTGCCGCGTCATATCCGTATGCACGTGGCCGATAACGTGGCCATCGTGGCCAACGACGGAGGGCTGCCAGCTGGCACCCTGATGCCAGACGGACTGACGCTGGTGGACAAGGTACCTCAGGGTCATAAGGTGGCCCTGGTTGACCTGGCCCAAGGTGCGTCCGTGCTGCGCTACAACACGGTGATTGGCCATGCGCTCAAAGCCATCCCAGCCGGCAGTTGGGTGCACGAGCGCCTGCTGGCTATGCCGGATGCCTGCAGCCTAGACGCCTTGCCCATGGCCACGGCACCCGCGCCAGACTTGCCGGCACTGGCTGGGTACACCTTTGAGGGCTACCGCAATGCCGATGGCTCGGTGGGCACCCGCAACCTGTTGGCTATCACCACCACGGTTCAGTGCGTGGCCGGCATAGTGGCGCTGGCCGTCAAGCGCATCCGTGATGAGTTGCTACCGCGCTACCCCCATGTGGACGGCGTGGTGGGGCTGGAGCACAGCTATGGCTGCGGCGTGGCCATAGACGCGCCTGACGCCGTCATTCCCATCCGCACCCTGCACAACATCAGCCGCAACCCCAACTTTGGCGGCGAGGTGATGGTCGTTAGCCTGGGCTGCGAGAAGCTGCAGCCCGAGCGCCTGTTCCCGGCCGGCAGCATTGCAATCAATGCCACAGACAAGGGCTCGCTGGATGTGCTGTGCCTGCAAGATGCCGAGCATGTGGGCTTCATGGCCATGCTTGACGCCATCGTGGCGCGCGCCGTGCCGCACCTGGAGCGGCTGAACGCCCGTCGTCGTGAGACCGTACCGGCCAGCGAGCTGGTGGTGGGAGTGCAGTGTGGCGGCAGCGACGCTTTCTCTGGCGTCACCGCCAACCCTGCGGTCGGTTTTTGTACAGATCTGTTGGTACGTGCCGGCGCCACGGTGATGTTTTCTGAGGTGACCGAGGTGCGCGATGGCATCGCCCAGCTGACCCGCCGCGCCACCAGCCTTCAAGTGGCGCAGGCCATGATTGACCAAATGGCCTGGTACGACGCCTACCTGCAGCGCGGCCATGCAGACCGCAGTGCCAACACCACGCCAGGTAACAAAGCGGGCGGCCTGTCCAACATCGTTGAAAAAGCCATGGGCTCCATCGTCAAGTCTGGCAGCGCACCCATCAGCGGGGTGCTGGCGCCCGGCGAGCGGGCCAGCCAAAAAGGGCTCATCTACGCCGCAACGCCTGCCAGTGACTTCATTTGCGGCACGCTGCAACTCGCCGCCGGCATGAACCTGCATGTGTTCACCACCGGGCGCGGCACCCCCTACGGCTTGGCCGAGGTGCCAGTGATCAAGGTAGCCACCCGCACTGATCTGGCCCGGCGCTGGCATGACCTGATGGACATCAACGCCGGCCGAATCGCCGATGGCCAGGCCAGCATCGAAGAACTGGGTTGGGAAATGTTCCACCTGATGCTGGAGGTGGCCAGCGGTCGCAAAAAAACCTGGGCTGAGCACTGGAAACTTCACAACGCGCTGGTCCTTTTCAACCCTGCACCCATCACCTGAACCGAAAGACCTCCATGACTTCACGCACGCCGTACCAGGCTTTTCCCAACAGCTTCAAACGCGACCTTTTGGCTGGCAAACGGCTGATCGGTTGCTGGGCTTCTTTGGCCAGCCCCATCACGACCGAGGTGCTCGGGCTCGCTGGTTTTGACTGGTTGCTGCTTGACGGTGAGCATTCGCCCAACGATGTGCTCAGCTTTATCCCGCAACTGATGGCCCTCAAGGACAGCGTCAGCGCCCCGGTGGTGCGCCCGTCCAGCAACGACGTGATAGAAATCAAACGCCTGCTCGATGCCGGTTTCTACAATTTTCTTGTGCCTTTTGTTGACACCCCCGAAGAGGCTCGGCGCGCCGTGGCCTCCACCCGCTATCCCCCGCAGGGCATTCGCGGCGTGTCGGTCTCTCAGCGCAGTAACCGCTACGGCACTGTGCCCGATTACTTCAAGGGCATCAATGACCAGGTTTGCGTGATGGTGCAGATTGAAAGCCGTGCCGGCGTGGCAGCAGCCCGCGAGATTGGCGCAGTAGAGGGTGTGGACTGTTTGTTTGTCGGACCGTCTGACTTGGCGGCCGGTTACGGGCACTTGGGTAATGCCAATCATCCCGAGGTGCAGGCGGCCATTGCTGCGGTGTTTGCCGACGCTAAAGCTTGTGGCAAAGCCTCTGGCATCCTGGCGCCTGTGGAGGCCGACGCCCGGCGCTATCTGGCGATGGGCGCCACTTTTGTTGGCGTGGGCAGTGACCTTGGGGCGTTCCGAAATGCCACCCAGGCGCTGTGTGATCGTTACCGCGAGTGACACGAATCTTGTCCATACCCTGACAGCACCCTGGGAGCCACGACAATGACAGAACTGCACATCGGCATGGTGGGTTACGGCGAGGTGGGGAAAGTTTTCACGGCCGGCATGTTGCCCCAGGTGGCACGCGTCAGCGTCTGGGACATCAACTTTGACCTGCCTGAGCGGCAAGCCGGCGAGCGCGCCCATGCGGTCCAGGCCGGCATCCAAGCTTGCCTGTCCCTACAGGCGTTGTGTCAGCAGACTGACCTCCTGATCTCGGCCGTGACCGCCTCCAACACCCTCGCGGTGGCGCAAGCGGCGGCCGAACACATCCGGCCGGGCACCATTTTTCTGGACCTCAATTCGGCATCGCCGGGCACCAAGCAGCAGGCGGCCGAGTTAATCGAAGCGGCTGGTGCGCGTTATGTCGAAGCTGGTGTCATGACCTCGGTGCCACCCTATGGCATCCGGGTGCCCATGTTGCTCGGCGGGGCCCGGGCCGAGGCGCTGGCACAGACCCTGTGCGGTTTTGGCATGAGTGCGCGCGCGGTGTCCACCGATATCGGTGTGGCCTCGGCCATCAAGATGTGTCGCAGCGTGATGATCAAGGGGCTGGAGGCGCTGGTGATTGAGAGTTACACCACGGCACGGCATTACGGTGTCGAAAAACACATGCTGCCGACATTGACGGAGACCTTTCCGTCCATTGACTGGGAGAAGCAGGGCGCCTACTTCTTCAGCCGGGTGGCGCAGCACGGCAAGCGCCGCGCTGAGGAAATGCGCGAGGCCGCCAACACGGTTCGTGAGGCCGGCTTTGAGCCCTGGATGGCCAGCGCGATTGCCGAGAAGCACGACTGGGTGGCGCAGCAAAGCCGGGACGGTGTCTTTGACGGCTTACCCAGCGGCGCCACTTGGCAAGACTACGCCGACTGCCTGCTGAGCAAGAGTCAGCTTTAGCCTCAGCCAACCGCCCAAGCCCATGACCCTGCATCAAGTAGAGCCAGTGGCGCCACGATCGGCGGGCCGGCGGGGCTGGTTGCAGGCGGCGGTCGCCACCGCCGCTACCCTATGGTTGCCTCGCAGCGCCTGGAGCCAGCCGCGTTGGCCGGCCAATCCGTTCACGCTGGGCGTGGCCAGTGGATCCGCCACCGCCAGCTCGGTGCT
This sequence comes from Comamonas sp. lk, assembly GCA_943324505.2. Classification (GTDB taxonomy): domain Bacteria; phylum Pseudomonadota; class Gammaproteobacteria; order Burkholderiales; family Burkholderiaceae_C; genus Rhodoferax. The sequence goes on along the minus strand of CALPLW020000114.1, from coordinate 4,894 downwards.
GCTATGGACGCGACTGCACGTGCCCGGTGTGGCCGCCGCCAGCCAAGGAACTGACCCGGTAACCGTACGCTGGGAACTGGCCGATGACGAAGGTTTCCAGCGCATCGTGCAAAGCGGGCAGACCCTGGCGCCACCCGAGCTGGCTCATTCGGTGCATCTGGAAGTGCCCGGTTTAGCCCCCGAGCACTGGTACTTTTACCGTTTTATGGTGGGTGATTATGTCAGCCCGGTCGGCCGTACCCTGACATTGCCGCGCCCCGAGGCGCAGCTGCAGCGGCTACGCTTGGCCTATGCCTCGTGCCAAAAGTGGGAGGACGGTTTTTTCAGCGCATGGCGCCATTTGCGAGCGGATCAGCCTGACGGCGTGGTGTTTTTGGGTGATTACCTGTACGAGTACCCGGCACGGGGCAGCAAGGTACGGGTGCCCTCCGGTGGCTGGGTGGTCACCCTGGATGACTATCGTCAGCGCTACGCTCTGTACAAGAGCGACCCAGATCTGCAGGCCATGCACGCGGCCTGCCCCTGGTGGATCACCTGGGATGACCACGAGGTGCAAAACGACTACGCCGGCATGCAAGCGGGTAACAGCGGTTTTTCCGACCCGGCCAGTCCTGCTGACTTTGCCAGCCGTCGGGCAGCGGCCTACCAGGCCTGGTACGAGCACATGCCGGTTCGGCCCTCGGTGTTGACCCAGTCGTTTGCCGGCTTGGCCAGCGGCGCCGAGATCCGGATTCATGGCCGTGTCCAGTTCGGCCAACTGGCCGACCTCTACCTGCTGGACGCGCGCCAATACAAGGATCCGCAGGCCTGCACCAAGAGCGGCGCCCTGGGCTCTGGCATCGTCAACGCGGCGCAGTGCCCAGCCTGGCAAGACCCCGAGCGCAGTTTGTTGGGACAGCTTCAGGAGCAGTGGCTGGCGCAGGAACTGGCGCAGACCCGCAGCCGGCAGACGCGCTGGCAGATGCTGGGCCAGCAATCCCTGTTCGGCCCGCGTGACTTCAAGGTCGGTGCGGGTCAGAGCCTATGGAATGACGGTTGGGATGGCTATGCGCCGGCACGCCGCCGCCTGACCGACGCGCTGCGTCAGCATGCTGTGGCCAACCCTGTGTTTCTTGGCGGCGACGTGCATGAAAACTGGGTGGGCCACGTGAAGGCCGACTACAACAATCCGGCCAGCGTCAGTATTGGCGTGGAATTTTGTGGCACCAGCATCACCTCCCGCTCAGGCGGCAATGCCCGCACCGCCGAGCGCCTGGCCGAAAACCCCCACTTTGTGTTTGCCGACGCGCAGCGCAAGGGCTACGGCCTGCTGGACTTTAGCCCTTCAGAACTGCGCACGACCCTGCGTGTGGTCGACGATGTGACCCGACCCGACGCTGGCATTGAGACTCTGGCCCGCTTTGTGGTGCAGGCCGGCCGGCCGATGGTGGAGCTTGGCTGAGCTGCGCCCAGCCCCTGCCGCTAGACTGCCGCCAGTGCCTGGTTCAGGTCGGCCAGCAGGTCGTCGATGTGCTCGATGCCGACCGATAGCCGCACCATATCCTCCTTGACACCGGCCTTGGCCAACTCCGCCGGGTTGAGCTGGCGGTGGGTGGTGGAAGCGGGGTGACAGGCCAGCGACTTGGCATCGCCGATGTTGACCAAGCGCGTGAACAACTGCAGCGCGTCCTGAAAACGAGCGCCTGCCTCTCGGCTGTCGCTGGCCCTGAGCCCGAAACTGATGATGCCTGAAGCCCGACCGCCCATGTACTTTTGCACCAGCGCGTGGTCGGGATGGTCGGGCAGGCCCGCGTAGTTGACCCAGGCCACGGCGGCATGGGACTGGAGGTGACGCGCCACCTTGACCGCGTTGTCGCAGATGCGGTCCATGCGCAGCGCCAGCGTCTCGATGCCCTGCAGTATCTGAAAGGCCGCCATCGGGCTCAGCGCCGCGCCCATGTTGCGCAGCGGCACCACGCGCGCCCGGCCGATGTAGGCAGCCGCGCCCAGCGCCTCGGTGTAGACCACGCCGTGGTAGCTGACATCGGGCTCGTTGAGCCGCTTGAAACGCGCCTTGTGCTCTGCCCAGGGGAACTTGCCCGAATCGACGATCATCCCGCCGATGGTGGTGCCGTGGCCGCCCAGGTATTTGGTGAGCGAGTGAACGACGATGTCCGCGCCGTGCTCGATCGGGCGGCACAAGTAGGGGCTGGGCACGGTGTTGTCCACCATCAGGGGCACGCCGTGCGCATGGGCCACGGCGGCCAGGGCACCCAGGTCGGTGACGTTGCCTAATGGGTTGCCCACGGATTCGCAAAACACCGCCTTGGTGCGCGCATCGATCAGCGCGGCAAACGAGGCCGGGTCGCGCGGGTCGGCAAAGCGCACCTCGATGCCCATTTGCGGGAAGGTGTGGGCAAACAGGTTGTAAGTGCCGCCATACAGGGTGGACGAGGACACGATGTTGTCGCCCGCCTCGGTGATGGTCTGGATTGCGTAGGTGATGGCCGCCATGCCCGAGGCCACCGCCAGCCCGCCAATCCCGCCTTCCAGCGCAGCCACGCGGGCTTCCAGCACCGCATTGGTCGGGTTCATGATCCGGCTGTAGATGTTGCCGGCCACCTTCAGGTCAAACAAATCCGCGCCGTGTTGGGTGTTGTCAAAAGCGTAGGCGACGGTTTGGTAAATCGGTACTGCCACCGCTTTGGTGGTGGGGTCAGGGGTGTAGCCGCCGTGCACGGCAATGGTTTCGAGACGCATGGTGTTTCGCTTTCAAAAAAAATTCATCGTAGGCGATAGCGCAGCGACCGGAAACGACATTTGTCTTATATCGATATGCCCGCGCGCGGCCCTATGGCGCGTCAAACACCGTCAGCAGCCGGTCCAGCCCACCGGTGTTGATGGCCACCATCGCCTGCTCGCGCACCCGTGGTTTGGCGTGATACGCCACCGACAGGCCGGCCTCGGCCATCATGGGCACATCGTTGGCGCCGTCGCCCACGGCAATGGCCTGAGCCGGCGCGCACCCCAAGGCCGCGCAGGTTTGCAGCAGCATGCGCCGCTTCTCGGCGCCATCGCAAATATCGCCCCAGGGCTGGTCCACCATGCGGCCGGTGAGGTGGCCGTCGGCCAGCTCCAGCACGTTGGAGCGGGTGTAGTCAATGCCCAGCAGGTCGCGCACCCGGTCAGTAAAGTAGGTGAAGCCACCCGACACCAGCAGCACTTTCAGCCCGGCCTGCTTGCAGGCCGCTACCAACTCGGCCGCACCCGGGTTGAGCCTCAGCCGCTCGGTGTAAACCTGCGCCATGCTGTCCACGCTGACGCCCTTGAGCAGCGCCACGCGTTGGCGCAGGCTGTCCTTGTAGTCGGCAATCTCGCCGCGCATGGCAGCCTCGGTGATCGCCGCCACCTCGGCCTTGCGCCCCACGGCGTCGGCAATCTCGTCCACGCACTCGATGTTGATCAGCGTCGAATCCATGTCAAACGCGATCAGCTTGAAATCTGTCAGACGCAGCGGGGGGGTGACCCTTTGCAGGACGAGGCCGGGTGAGTCAAGGGCAGGGTGAGACATGGTTTGCTATTGAAATAGTAGCTGTAGACCCTTATTTTATAAGGGCTGGAGGCACTTTTTATGCTGATTCGCTCTGGCTGGCCCATCGGTTTAGGCGAGTGTACGGACTACTTGCATACTCAGGCAGGCCAGCCGTCCCATTGGATTACAATCGTAACAATGCTAACCATTGCTGAGTTGCCTGAATTCATGCGTGCTGCCGACAAGTTGCTAACGCAAGCGGAGCGCCAGGACATCATCCGCTACTTGGCTGATCACCCGAAAGCTGGGGACCTGATGGAGGGCGCTGGCGGCGTGCGGAAAATTCGGTGGGGTCGTGGTGGTCAGGGCAAAAGTGGCGGCGTTCGGGTCATTTACTATTTTCACGATGAGGCGATGCCCCTGTACTTGCTGACTTTGTTTGCCAAGGGCGATCAGGCAAATTTGTCCAAGGCAGAACGCAACGATTTGGCAGGTCTGGTCAAGTTACTGGTTCAAATATGGAAGGGCTAAACTCAATGAGTACCGAATTCGATAGCATCAAACGTGGCTTGCTCGAGGCCATCGACCATGCGAAAGGTCGTTCACCGCAGACGCGCATGCACCGCCCTCGATCGGTGGACGTTAGGGCCCTGCGTGCCAAGGTCGGCATGACGCAAGAGCAATTTGCCGCCCGTTTTGGGTTCTCCACCGCAACATTGCGCCACTGGGAGCGCGGCGACCGCGTGCCGCACGGACCTGCGCTGGTTCTGCTCAATGTGATTGAACATAACCCGAATGCTGTGATTGAGGCGCTGGCGGGCTGAAATATTGACCGGCCGCCTGCGGCGGCCTGGTGGGGGGCCTGGCTTACACCGCGACGGTGTTGGTGCTCAGTCGTTGCACCAGCTTGTCCATGAACTGTTCGCACTGCTGCAGTTGCGACAGGTCCACGTACTCGTCGGCCTTGTGCGCCTGCTCGATGCTGCCGGGGCCGCAGATGATGGTGGGCGTGCCCGAGCGCTGAAAAAAGCCGCCCTCGGTGCCATAGGACACCTTGGCCGAGGCGTGCGGGCGCAGCAGTGATTTGGCCAGCACGGTGATACTGTCTTGTTCTTTGGCGTCCAGCGCCGGCACATCGCTCATACGTTCGAGTGTTACGCCGGCATCGGGGAACCGGGCTTTCATGCGGGGCTCGACATGCTCGGCCACGTAGGCTTGGATGGTGTTGATGAAGCGGTCGGCCTCCACGCCGGGCACGTAGCGGTAGTCAAAGAAAAACTCGCACTCGGCCGGGATGATGTTGCGGCCGTTGCCGCCGCTGATGACGTTGGTGGAGATGGTGGTGTAGGGCACGCCAAAGCCGTCCACGCGCAGGCCTTGTTC
>CALPLW020000113.1 GCA_943324505.2 Comamonas sp. lk | reverse complement strand
GTCACATTTGAAGTCGTTTCTAAGTCACTGTTTTTAATGATAAAATTTTTTTATGTGAAAAAATTAAGTGCTTCATACGTTGCTGTTTGACACGGGTTGAAGGCAGAGTGGTTAAGAGTTGAAAGTTTCGCCTTTGTGCTTGTCGAAAGAAGGGCTCTAGATGATGTTATTTCACGTTCAAGGTGGTCGTTGCCCGCCAACGGCTTGGCTAGCTCTGGGTCGTTTTGCATGGTTGACGTTGGTGCTGGCGTCCGTCGGTGGGCTGTCTGGCTGTGGTGCGGTGTCGGGTGTGGTGTCAATGTCCAAGGAGTTGTTTAGCGACGCGCCCAAGCCAGCCCCGCCGGAGTGGAAGAGTGTGGTGGTGACTGCCTCTGACGATGCCAATCAAAATAGCCCGGTTGCGATGGATCTGGTGTTTGTCAAAGACCAGGCTATGTTGACGGCTTTACTTACCACGCCGTCGAATAAATGGTTTGCCACTCGATCGGACATCCGCCGCTCGTTTGGAGAGTCACTGGATGTAACAAGCCTGGAGTTGATGCCGACCCAGTCCATCCAGCTTAATGGCAAGGCCATGTCTGGCACTCGTGCGTTGGCGGCCTTTGTTTTTGCTGACTATCCTGGCCCTGGAGAGCACCGGGAGCGTTTGCAGATGGCCACGACGGGTTACGTTGTTAACCTTGGGGCTAAGGGTTTCAAGGTTGCTGAAGTCAAGGTGCCTTGATTGCTGGTGTCCAATCGTCTTTGTTTTTTAAACTGGTTCATGCTTTGACCCTCAACGTCCCCCCCCCCGAACGTATCCAGTGGCATGAGGGCATGCTGCTGAGCCCCCAGCACTTCCAGCAGGAAAGCGCCCGTGTGGATGCGCTTCTGGCGTGGCATGGCCTGATTGCCAATCCCTACGCATGGGGGGTGCGTCGTCTTGACATTGATCAGGGCTTGTTGGCGACTGGTTTGCTGCGCGTGACGGCTCTGGATGTGGTGATGCCCGATGGCACGGCGGTGGTGTTTGTGGCCGGGCAAATGGGTGGCGTTCTTGAGTTTGATTTGTTGCCGCTGGCGGAGTCTCTGGAGCAAGCGCCGATGAATGTGTACCTCACAATGGGTCGCGCACGCTCCATGCGCGACCCTGGACAACCCTCGCGCTTCCGGGGGGTACAGGCATCTTCGGTCGAAGATGAGGTGTCCGAGGCGCTGGCGGTTGACGTGCCGCGCATGTGTGCCAACCTGGCGCTTACGGCGGGTGCGGTGCCACAATCGGTCGTGATGCATCTGCAGTTGCTTACGGTACAAAAAGATAACGAGGTCTTCAAGCTCGGCGCGTATATGCCTGCCATGGTGGAGTTGCCACAGGGCAGTACTCTCAGGGGACGAGCCCAGGTGCTGGCGGGCCAGATGCGCAGCAAAGCGGCTTTCCTGGCCAAGCAGACAGCGGCACCATCTTCGCGCATTGAAGACCGCCTGGGCATGCTGGAGCAGCGTGAGCGTCTTGGAAACTTGTCGGCGATGTTGCCTTTGCTGGAGGCTGTGCTGCGTTCCCCTGTAGTAATGCCCTATGCCTTGTACCTTGCGCTTTGCGCGCAGTTGGGTGGCTTGTCCATGTTGCGTCCTGGTGCAGTGCCGTTCATGCCAGCGCCTTGGAAACACACCGACCCATGGAGTGTTTTTGAGCCGTTGCTGCAGTCGATAGAAGATTCCGTGGGAGAGGTCAGCCAAGATTGGCGCACACAAGTGTTCGGTTTCAAGAATGGCGTCTTCTCACTGGAAGTCGAGCAGCAATGGCTGGGTAAAACGCTGGTGATCGGTCTGCGTGGGCCGTCAGAGCGCGAACTCGTGACCTGGATGGCCGGGGCTGTGGTGGGTTCAGAGACGGTGTGGACCTCTCTTAGCGACAGGCGTGTGCTGGGGGCGTCGCGCAAGCGCATTGATGAGGCACCCGAGCTGGGTGTGCGCTCTAGTGTGGGCTACACCTTGTTCAGCATCGAGGTGTCTAGCGAGACCATTGTTGCCGGGCAGGCCTTAGTGATCAGTAACTCCAACGAGTCCAGGGCTGCCGTGCGGCCTCAGGAACTGGTTTTGTTTATCAAGGGATAGGCATCATGACTATGCTTCCAATGAGCGCGCCTAGCTTTGCGGGCCTTATTGCACATGGCTGAGAGCGCTTCTGTTGCGGGCTTGTTGCAGGGCTCTAGTGCAGCGGAGTCGGCTGATCTGGCCACTATGCATTTTCGGGTTTTCTACAGCGAGATCGAGCGCGCCCGTAGGACTGCCTTGAAAGCCACCGAGGTCGATGCAGAACTGGTTGCCAGTAACCTGAGCAGGCAACTGGCGCAGATCATTGAGTTGCAGACGCTGGAAGTCCGTCGCTTAGGCGGGAAAAGCGGCGTGGATATCGAGCCGCAAGCCCGGTTTCTGAAGGCTGCGCTGGCCGATGAGTTAATGCTCAATTTCGACTGGGCCGGGCGCAGCGCTTGGCGGCACGCGCTGCTTGAGGCGACCTTGTTTCGCACCAGTTTGGCAGGAGACAAAGTTTTCGATGACATTGAGCAAATCTTATCGGCTCGAGAGCCCGCCCAGCGGCGGTCAGCCACGCTTTACCTGCATGTGCTGTCGCTCGGATTCCAGGGGCGTCATCGCGTACATGAAGGTGGCGGCGAGGGGGCAGAGAAGCTGGCGTCTTTGAGGCGCGAGTTATTTCAGTTTGTCTACCAGCGTGTGCCCGACTTGGAGGGCCGTGATCGGGTGATGGTCGAGCAGGCTTATATGAGCACCCTGTCTCACATCAAGGCCCGGCGCCTGGGGCGGCTCAACCGCTGGACGCTCGTGTTTTTGCTAGCGTTATTGATGTTGCTCGGTTTGTCGGAGCTGTTGTGGCTGTGGCAGTCCTGGCCACTTCGGAAGATGCTCGACTCGCCTGTGGCGCTGCTGCAGATGTTGCCCCCTGAATTGGGCTGAATACGCAAAAGGGCCATGGCGTGCTGAATTTTTTGTCTGACAATCTGGCGATCGTGACCCTGCTTGGGCTGACCTTGGTTGTGTTGCTGCTGCTCGGAGTTGTGGCTTGGGCTGCACTGCGGGGTGCTGAAGAGTCCAAGAAACCACAGAGCAGTCAACCCGTGCGATTGAGCGTTGACTCGTTAAAGCAGTCTTTTCGGCGCGCAGTCGAACTGATCGAGGCCAATGTGGTGGTCCGCTCCGAGCGCTACAACATCCCTTGGGTCCTGGTCATTAATGAAAAGGCAGGAAGCAAGGGCCTGCCGCTGGTGCAATCCGGTTTGCAAAGTGCCTTGAGCTCGGACTCGACGCTGACCGCAGCAGCCCAGGGCATGACCTGGAATTTCTTTGACAAGGGCGTAACGGTTCAACTGCGTACTGACAGCCTTGGTTCGGCAGAGGGCGATGACCCCGACAACCGTACCTGGGATGAATTTCTTGGGCTGTGCCGTGACTACCGGCCTGACCGTCCTTTTGACTCGGTTGTGCTGTCCGTTCCGGCGCAGCTGCTGATGCGAGATGACCCGCAAGCATTGCTCGAAATCGTGGCGATGGCCAAGTCCACTAACCGGCGGCTTTGGCTAGCGCAAAACCGTTTCGCTTTGCGGCTCCCGATCTACTTGGTTGTCTCTGAGTGCGAAGCGATTGCTGGCTTTTCACACTTTGCGGTCGGACTGCCCGAAGCTTTGCGAAGCAGCATACTGGGGTGGTCTACGCCTTATGAACTGGCTGCGCCCTATCAGTCGAGCTGGACGGATGCGGCAATGAATACCGTTGTTGCCTCGTTGTCTGACGCTTGCGCGGAAATGAGTGCACTGGAGTTGGCCGGTGTAGACAGCTCCAGCTATTTCTTGCTGCCGACGCAGAGCGAGGGCTTGCGGACCGGTCTGAAGTTATTCGCCGATGAGTTGATGCGGCCCAGTGCTTACCACGAGCCTTTTCTACTGCGTGGTTTTTACCTGACCGGAGACTGCAGCGATACGGTGGTTTTGAAAAGCGATGGCGCCAGCGGAAATGCCGATGCCGAAGGCACGGCCGTGGAGATTGCGGCCTCAGCAACTGAGTTGCCCGCACCGGAGTCGGTTGGAGATTGGGGGATTCGGCCGGCGTTCCTGAGAGATGTTTTTGAGCGCAAGATTTTTGCCGAGCCCGGACTGGTGCGCCCAAGTTCGGTACAGCGTATGCGCCGCCCCGCCCTCAACCGAACGGCCTTGGTGGCCGGCGTTGGTGTAGTGTGTGTCTGGGGTGCAGGGCTGGCTTACAGTAGTTTTCGTCTGGACGGCACGGTCTCTGAGATCTCTGCGGCGATTCTGCGCATTAACAGCGAGAACAAACAAGGTGATTCAAAGCGTATAGACCTGGTGGACGCGCGGCGGCGCGCCGTTGAAGACCTGGCGTTGCTCGCCCAAGTTGACTCCGGAAAACTGGCGTCGGTGTTCATGCCGGGATCACTCCCTTTTTTGGACCCCATCCAAGACCGCCTCCAAATTCGTTTGGAGCATGGCTTCGCTGAAAACGCGCTCAAACCGATCCGTCTGGGGCTCTATGCCCGCTTGTCGGAACTCACCGGTGTGGCTGCAGACCCCGCCACGGGTCAGTTGATTCAGGGAGCCAACTGCACCTTGCCAATGGGCTGGGCTGGGCAGGTGGAGGCTCAGAGCGCCTCTGGCTTGTCGGTCGAGGAGTTGCCCGAGTTCGCTGCGAGCCTGCAGTACATAGCGAGCGTTGAGTTGCTCGACCGCGTTTTGCAGGCGCGTGCGCGTTTGTCAGCGGGAACGCAGGCACCGGCTGGTGCAGACCTAAAACTGATTGTGCAGACCGTGCTCGGGGTCGATTTGCCAGGTAACGTGGAACGCCTCGCAGTTCTCTTCAGAAAGTATTCCAGCAATCTGTCGGGTTTTGCGCCAGAGCCCATGCAGGCGGCGGCCAGTTGTTCATTTGACCTGGCGCTCAAGGCCATCCAGACTAAGTTGTTTGACGAGAACGAATTGCTGCGGACTGAGCAGGCAGTCGCAGAGAGGATCGCTGCAATGGTCGATGGCTCATCAGCTTCTCTTGCGACGGCCCAGCGTGTTGATGCATGGAAGTCACTGCTGGACGACTTGCAGTTCGAGGAAGGGCTCATAGCGTCGGGCAAGGGCGCATGGATGCAACGCACCGGCCTGCAACTCGGGCAGGCCTATGACAGTCTACTGCAGCGCGCCGAGGCGACCGGACTGATCGGACCGGCAAAGGTTGCGCAGATGACGCAGCAGGCCAAGGAGGCGCATGAAAAATTCGCTGCCGAGTGGGCAGAAGTTCTCAAGGCCGATAAGGGCCGGCTCGGAGCGGGACTGGTCTGGTCGACCAAAGACAACAAATGGACTTTCTCCGACGAGCGGGCGTCCCTGCGTAGCAGTTTGACGGCTTTGCTTGGGCAAACTTATATGACTTTGCCAGGGCTCAAATCTCTGCCGAAGGCTGGTCCCCAGAGTGTCATTGGATGGGACCGTAGTAAGCTCGATCAGGCCATAGCCTTGGCAGACAGCCGCAAGAAGTTCCAGACGGAACTCCTGCCTAAATTTCCAGCAGCAATACGTCCAGAAATTGACCGGGCCGTGAGCGGCGCTTTCACCGAAAGCGTGATCGATGCGCTGACCCAGGCGATGGTGATTTCGCCGCGTGGCGAGGCAAGGGGGTCGGCGGTCGATTTTGAACGCACCCGGTTGACGCGCATTGAAACCATTCTCGTGGAACTCGGTGCCAAGGCTGTAGCAGATGACCTCCAGAGCATGGTTGCTCGCGATGCCCTGGTGCGATTGCGAGACCTGGATGAAAACTTTTTGCGTGCCGAAATTTACCTGCCTCGCGACCGCGATTTTCAGGGCTGGGTCGGTGAGAAGCACCCGATGCTGCAAGCTTTTGCTGTGGGTGACTCGACGGCCTTGTCGAGCTACGTGGCGGACCAGCAAAGTCGCCTAGACACACTGGCCAAGGAGGCAGAGCTTCTGCTGCCCCAGTTAGATGGCGGTCAGGCCTCCAGCTTGCTGTTGCAGCGCTGGCAGGCCATCGTCAACGACATGAGCCGCTATCGCAGCAAGAGTCCCACCAGTAGCCTGTTGGCGCTTGAGCAGTTCGTGCTCGCCACATCCGCCGAAATCGACCGCGCCTCATGCAGTGACAAGCTTGGCACCAAGACTGCTGCGGTGCGCCGGACCAACGATGTGTTTGCCGAGCGACTGCAACAGATGCATGCAGGGCTTCAGCGGCGCTGCCGGGAATTGCGGCTTAACGAGCAGCAGGAGTCGTGGGCTAAGTTCACCGAAGGCTTCAACCGGGATTTGGCCGGGCGCATGCCGTTTTCAGCGCCTACGTTGAATGGCGGTCTCGAGGGTGCTGCTGCCGACATGGACGCGGTTGCTGGTTCACTCAAGTCCTTTGATCGAGTAGCCAAGCTGATGGTCGACAAGACTGGCGACGCCAAAGCTGCCGCCAGCGCGTCGGTGCGACGAACCTTAGAGCAAATGGAGCGTGTCCGCGCTTTCATGGCGCCGCTTTATGACAACGATGAAACTGCGTCGCCGGGCTATGAGGTCAGCGTTGAGTTCCGCGCGAACTCAGCTAATGAGGTTGACGGGAACAAAATCATTGATTGGGCATTGACGGTGGGCGGACAAACCGTGCGTCATCGTGATGTACCCAAGCCACTGCGCTGGGAGCCGGGCAAGCAATTGGTGCTGAGTTTACGTATTGCTCGGGACAGCCCGGTCACACCGCAGGCAGACTTACAGCAGCCTTGGATGGAGGTCGACGACAAATTGGTGAGCTACAAGTTCCCGGACCCTTGGTCCCTCTACAGTTTTATCGCTCGGCATCGTGAGTCTGATCCCGCAGCCAGATCAGACAACCGTTCCCAACTGCTGCGCTTTGAATTCCCTGTGTTGACGAGCGGAGTTAACCCAAAACAACTGCCTGTTGAGTCGCGCGCAAAAGTGTACTTGCGGCTTGGGATCAGCCCCGTGGGCAAGCGCACTCTGCTGAACTGGCCCGTTGTGTTTCCGAGCAAGGTACCCGAATGGGGCACTCCTTGACCAGGTTTCATGAAAATTTCTTAATCCTCAACCCGCAAACACAATGATACGTTTAGCTATTTTTGGAAGTTTCTACCGCGGTTATTGTGTTCTCGATGAGTTCATTACCCGAGGTGCCAGTGTTGGCGTAGAGGTTGTAGGTGTGGTGACAGATGACCCCACACAAACGTTCATCAGCCGAGAAAAAAGACTTTGGCAGTACCCGCATGAGCCCGCAGAGGAGGTGATGGTCGAGAAGCTGGCGCACAAGCATGGGCTGCCGGTTTACAAGGGACGTGTCAAGACGGAGGAGTTTTACGAATGCTATGCATCAATTTGGAGGCCTGACATCTGTCTGTCGGGAACTTTCGGGCAGCGCATCGAGCAGAGAATGTTTTCTTTTCCGCGCTTAGGGTTTTTCAACACGCACCCTTGTATTGGGAATACTTGGCCATCACCATATGCAGGCCCTAATCCCTTCCAGGGCTTGAAGGACGACGGTTTTTGCCACACGCAGGTGGCCTTTCACCACGTTGACGGTGGCTTTGACTCTGGAGCTCTAGTGGCCGTGTCCGATCGAATTGGTTTTCCGCCTAACGCCTCGGTCATTGATCTGCACAAGATGACAGCGCCTTTGGTGGCCAAGTTCGCCTTTGATCAAACGCTAAAGGTTATAGAGCAAGCGGCATCGAAGTCGGCCTGACAGCAGCCCATCAACCGCTGCGATCAACGCCCTTGTTGTCAACGCCGAATACCGACGCCGACCCCGATCAAAAAAGTCAGCAGCATTGCCACTGCGCATAGTCCCACTGCAACCCACACCAGCCGCCGGTCGGCACTGGCCCTGAAAAAGCCATCGGTCATGGCCGTTTTGACTTCGATGTACTCGCGCGTCAAGCCGCTTGAAATCAATGCGATGAGACCACAGGCGAGCAGAGACGAAATCAAGTTGCGAGCGCCCCCGCAAACCACTTCAATGGCCAACAGTGCGGGCAAAACCCCTTCGATGGGCAGGTCCAGCGTGACGAGCATCACGGTACTGACCATCAGCGAGGCCACCCCCAGGGTGCCGATCGACACAAATGCCGCTAATGCCGACAGCAAGGCAATTTGCGCCAACTCCAGAGCTTGCAGGTCATGACCATAGAAACGGGCAATAAATACGCCCAGCATACTAAAAAACAATGCTTCGCCAGAGCGCATGAAGTAGGGCGCCAGCGGCGTCATTAGCTCAACGATGGCGCGTGTGAATCCCAACTTTGCACTCATGGCGTCGATGTAGCTCGGCACCGCAGCGGTTGGAATTGGTGAGAACATGCAAATGGTCATGGGTTTTATCATCGCCCGGATAACGGCGCCCAGACTCTGGCCGCTTTGCCTGGTAAGCAAAAGCAGAGTCAGTAAGGCCATCAACATGGTGCCAGCCATGAAGGGCACCCAGAAGCTACCAATAGATCGCATCAGCGCCAAATCATTTGAACCCGCCAGTCCCCCAGCGAAAGCCATCACGGCCAGAGGCAACAGCGAGTTGATACGGTCGATCAATACCTCGAGAGACCTGTAGATCATCTCCAGAGGGCCAAAAAAAGTTTTTGCGGTGCTGCTGGTCTGCTGCGAAAAGGCCAGACCAAACACCAGCGCACCTAGCAAAATGGCTGGAATCGCACCGACTGCCAGTGACTTGAAATAGTTGCTGGGCAGAAGCTCTTGTCTCAAATTTCTGGCCGGTTGCTCTTCCTCGGGGGTGCGAAGTGCCATCTCCAGTGAGGATTGGGAGTTGCTGCTCAATTGGCCAAGTGCAATCCGGTTGTCTTCGCTGAGCCCGTCGTTTTTCATGACTGCGGCGGCCCCTAGCGTGCCTAACGTGCTGGCGAAGATCACAGTCAGCACGCCACCAACCAGGGCAGCTGAGATCCGGACCGATGCGTTGGGCAGACTCATCATCTGCCGTAACCCAAAAATCACGGCCACGATAATCAGGGGCAGGGCAGACATCTGCAGAAGTAGTACATAAACAGAGGCCAGTGCCTCCATCGCTGGACCCGCTGCCGGCCATGCATAGCCCAAAAGACCCCCCAGGACGCCGCAAACTATAAGAAAGACCGGGTGTTGGAGGAATGTCCAATTCGCAAGCATGGCGAGCTTTGGCTTAGCGCCGCCGAGCTTCTGAAGCCGAAATAATTGAGACCAAAAAATGCTTCATCACGCAGGTAGCTAATTCAAATTTTCAGGGGCTCGGGACATATCACGGAGATGGCCGCGCAACTTCCGATGACGTTGAGCGTTGTGCGGAAGATGGTGCAGATCGGATCGACGGCGACGAAGAGAATGAACACCGCCTCAAAGGGTAGGCCGAGATAGGCGCAAATCGTGCCCACCAGGCTCACCGTCACGACACCAGTCATGCCCGATGAGGCGAAGCCGGCCATTGAAGCTATCACTACCAGCAGCCCCAGCTCGCCCATGCTTATGGAGCGTCCGTAAAGGTCAGCAATAAACAATGTCGCACAGACAAAGTAGGTCACTGCGCCCGGACGCATTAGAGACGCGCCTAGTGGCACCAGCAGCTCGACGCGGTTGCGCATGAAATGTAAGCCGGAAGCCATGCCGTCAATCATGGCTGGCATACAGGTGGCGATGTTATTGGTGGCAACGGCCAAGGCGAATGGCTGTTTGAGACCGCTTATAACTTCACCCATTGGGAGCTTGGAACGGAAGCGAATGATCAGCAGACAAATGGCCAATAGCGCCAGAGTGATCGCGCAAAAGCTCAGAACAAAGTTGCCCATGGCCAGAATAGAGGTCCAGCCCGAGGTTGCTATCTGGCTGGCAGAAAGGCAGATCAGGACAAGCGGCACTGGGAGGTTGATCCACCGGGTTAGAGTCTGGCAGGCTCCGTAAATGGTCTCTAGCGCCTGGTTCAGGCCATCTGAGATGCGTGCCGGAACCCGGCTTGCAGCCAGTCCAAATAGCAGAGCAAATACCAATGCCTTAAGCGTCTCGCCGTTAGCCAGCGAAGCGAAGATGTTCGATGGAATCAAGGAGGACATCACTTGTTTCAAAGTGACCTCCTTGGGCGGCTCCTCGATCGTGCGCAGGGCCATGATGGTGTTACTGCGGTCAGATTCGTTACCAACGATCTGGCCCAGCGCTACACGGTCTGAGGCGGATAAGTGCGAGCCAGGGGCTATAACCGTGGCGCTCAGGGCCCCAAACAAAGCAGCGGCAAACGTGGCGAGCAGAAAGACCGTTACCAGACGGCCCAGTACCTTGCCCGCACCGCCATCGCGAAGTAGTTTTTGCAGACTGAAAATAATCGACGACACCATGAATGGGATCACGATCATGGTGAGCAGGTCGACGTAAACACTGCCCACCACCGATAGAGGCTTCGAAAAATTGGGATATAGCGTCCCCAGCAGTCCGCCGATGATCAGGCAGCTTAACACTACCCAGGGCGTTGTGGCTTTGCCCGCCAGTG
>CALPLW020000112.1 GCA_943324505.2 Comamonas sp. lk | reverse complement strand
TTTTCATTGAGGATTTCCATGAGTGAGAGCCTAGTTGAGCCCGGTCAGATGGATGCCAGTAAACGCACCTGGCTGATCGCGTCGAGCTGCGTGGGCGCGGTTGGTGGCATTGCCGCTGTCGTGCCTTTTGTCAGCAGTTTTCAGCCCTCCGAGCGGGCCAAAGCGGCCGGTGCTGCCGTAGAAGCCGATATTTCTGCCTTGAAGCCGGGCGAAAAAATGACGGTCGAGTGGCGCGGCAAGCCGGTCTGGATTGTGCGCCGCACCCCTGAGCAACTGGCGGCGCTGCCCAAATTGAATTCGCAGCTGGCTGACCCCAAGTCGGAGCGCAAACCCGCCGATCAAGCGCCGGCCTATGCGCGCAATGAAGTCCGCTCGATCAAGCCTGAGTACATGGTCGCCGTGGGCATATGTACCCACCTGGGCTGTTCGCCGTCTGACAAGTTCCAGACGGGCGCCCAACCCTCACTGCCTGATGACTGGCAGGGTGGCTTTTTCTGTCCTTGCCATGGCTCCACGTTCGACATGGCCGGCCGTGTCTACAAGAACAAGCCCGCGCCTGACAACCTTGAAGTGCCGCCACACATGTACCTCTCAGACACCAAGCTGCTCATCGGCGAAGACAAAAAGGCCTAAGGACGAACATCATGGCTGAATTTCACGAAATTTCTCCCAACGCGCCGGCGGCAGACAAATTGCTGAACTGGGTCGATAACCGTTTTCCCGCCTCCAAGCTCTTCAAAGAGCACATGAGCGAGTACTACGCGCCTAAAAACTTCAATTTCTTCTACATCTTCGGTTCTCTGTCGCTGCTGGTTCTGGTGATCCAGATCGTGACCGGTATTTTCTTGGTCATGCATTACAAGCCTGATGCGGCGCTGGCCTTTGGTTCAGTCGAGTACATCATGCGCGATGTGCCCTGGGGCTGGTTGATCCGCTACATGCACTCGACCGGTGCTTCAGCCTTTTTTATCGTGGTCTACCTGCACATGTTCCGCGGCCTGATCTATGGCAGCTACCGCAAGCCACGTGAACTGATCTGGCTGTTTGGCTGCGGTATTTTCCTGGTGCTGATGGCTGAAGCCTTCATGGGCTATTTGCTGCCCTGGGGCCAGATGAGCTACTGGGGTGCCCAGGTGATCGTCAACCTGTTTTCTGCAATTCCTTTTATCGGCCCTGATCTGGCCTTGCTGATTCGCGGTGATTTTGTGGTGGGTGACGCTACCCTTAACCGCTTCTTCAGCTTTCACGTGATCGCGGTGCCCCTGGTGCTGCTGGGCTTGGTGGTGGCACACATCATCGCCTTGCACGAGGTCGGCTCCAACAACCCGGATGGCGTCGAGATCAAGGCCAAGCGTGACGCCTCTGGCAAACCAATGGACGGGATCCCGTTCCATCCGTACTACACGGTGCACGACATCTTTGCAGTCAGCGTGTTCTTGATGGTGTTCACGGCTATTGTGTTCTTTGCTCCGGAAATGGGTGGTTATTTCCTGGAGTACAACAACTTCATCCCGGCTGACCCGTTCAAGACACCGTTGCACATTGCGCCAGTCTGGTATTTCACGCCTTATTACTCCATGTTGCGGGCCGTCACAGACGAGATGATGTACGCCCTCATCGCGTGCGTGCTGGCGGGTGCTTATCTGGCCGCGGCGCGTGTTCGCATGCCAACCCTGTTCAAGGGCGTGATTGTCGGCGGTGCAGCAGTGGTCATCGCCATGATGCTGTCGATAGACGCCAAGTTCTGGGGCGTGGTGGCCATGGGCGGCGGCGTCGTGATCCTGTTCTTCTTGCCTTGGCTTGACAACAGCCCGGTCAAGTCGATCCGCTACCGGCCAGATTGGCACAAATACCTTTATGCGGTATTTGTGCTCGACTTTTTGGTACTGGGCTACCTGGGCATATTGCCGCCGTCTGACATCGGCGGTCGGGTGTCGCAGATCGGCACGTTGTTCTATTTTGGGTTCTTTCTCCTGATGCCCTGGTGGAGTCGTCTGGGAGAACCGAAGAAGGTGCCTGATCGTGTCACCTTCACGGCGCATTGAACTGGGGAAAGAAATAATGAGAACCATGAGTTTTGCAAAGAAGCTGGCCGCCGTGATCCTGATGGCCGTGGGCTTAGCGGGTTTGGCGCACGCCAGCGGTGGCGGCCTGGCCTGGGACAAGGCCCCGAACAAGACAAATGACATGGCTGCGCTGCAAAACGGCGCCAAAATTTTTGTCAATTACTGTCTGAATTGCCACTCAGCAGCCTATATGCGCTACAACCGGCTGCAAGACATCGGCCTCACCGAAGAGCAGATCAAAAGCAACTTGCTGGTAACCAACGCCAAGATTGGCGACACCATGAAGGCGGCCATAGACCCGCAGGAGGCTAAGGCTTGGTTCGGCGGTAATCCGCCAGACCTGACCGTGATTGCGCGTTCCCGTGCCGGTGCCAATGGCTCTGGCGCCGACTACCTGTACACCTACTTGCGCACCTTCTACCGGGACGCGGACAAGCCGACGGGTTGGAATAATCTGGCATTTCCCAATGTCGGTATGCCGCACGTTTTGTGGCAATTGCAGGGCGATCGTCGGCCAGTGTTCGACACGCGCAAGGAACATGGCCACGACGTCCAGATCTTTAAAGGCTGGGAACAGGTCAGCCCCGGCACCATGACACCTTTGCAATTCGACCAGTCCATTGGGGACCTGGTCAGCTACCTGCAGTGGATGGGCGAGCCAATTCAAAATACCCGTGTGCGTATCGGGGTCTGGGTTTTGCTGTTCCTTGGCGTCTTTACCGTCTTTGCCTGGCGCCTCAACGCGGCCTACTGGAAAGACGTCAAGTAGTACTGAGCAAGCGCTTCGTCCGCGCCCTGCGGGGTCGGGTCGGGGCATTCTGGAGTGGGCCTGTTTGCGCAGCCCACTCTTTTTGATTTTTAGGAGCCTCCGCCATGATGGTGCTTTACTCGGGTACGACCTGTCCTTTTTCCCACCGCTGCCGTTTCGTGCTGTTTGAAAAAGGCATGGATTTTGAAATCCGCGATGTCGATCTTTACAACAAACCCGAAGATATCAATGTCATGAACCCGTATGGGCAGGTGCCCATTTTGGTCGAGCGGGATTTGATCCTTTATGAGTCAAACATCATCAATGAGTACATTGACGAGCGGTTTCCGCACCCGCAGTTGATGCCGGGTGACCCGGTTGACCGGGCGCGGGTGCGCTTGTTCCTGCTCAATTTTGAGAAGGAGTTGTTTGTTCACGTCACCACTTTGGAGTCTCGCACCGCCAAGAGCAATGAGAAACTGCTGGAAAAGTCACGCGCCCATATTCGTGACCGCCTGACACAATTGGCACCGGTGTTCCTTAAAAACAAGTACATGCTAGGAGACGGTTTCTCTATGCTGGATGTGGCCATCGCCCCGCTGTTGTGGCGCCTGGATTATTACGGCATTGAACTGAGCAAAAACGCAGCGCCGCTGCTCAAATACGCCGAGCGTATTTTTTCGCGCCCGGCTTACATTGAAGCGCTGACGCCGTCTGAGAAGGTCATGCGCAAATAACACTTAGGGTTTGGTCATGATTGAAGCGCCTGACACCACCTCAACCCGTCCGTACCTGATCCGCGCCCTCTACGAGTGGTGTACCGACAACGGGTTTACGCCCTACGTGGCGGTAGCCGCCGACGATAGCGTGCAGGTGCCCCGCGAGTACGTGAAAGACGGCGAGATTGTGCTGAACATCAGTTTCGACGCGACCAGCTCGCTCAAGCTGGGCAATGAATTCATCGAGTTCAAGGCCCGTTTTGCCGGTACGCCGCGTGAGATCATGGTGCCAGTGGGGCAGGTGCTGGCCATTTTTGCCCGTGAAAATGGTCAGGGCATGGCGTTCCCACGTACGTCTCCCAAGGCCACCAACTTGTTAGCGGCTGGTGCGGTGTCTTCCGCCCCGGCAGCAGCAGATACCACCACCAACCGTGCTCTGGCGCCTGATGCGGAGCGCCGTGTCGTTCCCTTATCCAGCGTTGACGGCGACCGACGCCAAGGCCTCCCGCCGGATCAACCAGAGCCACCACGGACGCCTCCAACGGGTCCACGCCCAGCCTTGAAGCGCGTGAAATAGTTCGCGCGAGCAGCCAATGTCGGGCGTGGGTGCAGCTAAAATAGCGGCGTGCCGATTTAGCTCAGTTGGTAGAGCAACCGCCTTGTAAGCGGTAGGTCATCAGTTCGAATCCGATAATCGGCACCATTTCACTGTTTTACACAGTGTCAAGACCCCTCAAAACCCGCCTACTTCATTGCAGAGCGGGTTTTTATTTGTGGCCTTGGCCCGCTGCACGCGCGGTCTGTTGAGTTATGGGATCCAATGTGGCTCCCCTAGTCAATTGACACGGCCAGTCCGTTATGAATAAAGCCTTCACCAAAGAATCCGACGACGCGGACGACGACGACCTGCAGTTGCCTGCGCTGCCAGTCAGCGGCAAGAACTACATCACCCCAGCCGGGCATGCGCGCATTCGGGCCGAACTGCTTGACCTGATCGACAACGAGCGGCCCAAGGTGGTGGACATCGTGCATTGGGCGGCCAGCAATGGCGACCGCTCCGAGAACGGCGACTACATCTACGGCAAGAAGCGCCTGCGCGAGATTGACCGGCGCATCCGTTTTCTGACCAAGCGATTGGAGATCATGGAGATCACCGACCCAGCGCTGCACCACGGCAGCGAACAGGTGTTTTTTGGCGCCACCGTTGGCTATGTCGACGAGGCCGGCGCAGAGCGCACCGTGACGATTTTGGGGATTGACGAGGCCGACAGCGCGCGTAGCGAAGTGAGCTGGGTGTCACCGATCGCACGCACCCTGCTCAAGGCCCATGCGGGCGATGTGTTGCAGCTGTTGACGCCGTCAGGCAAGGTAGAGATCGAAGTGCTCAGCGTTCACTATCCCGCGCCGGTTCTGCGCTGAGCTGGGTGGCGATACGGGCCCGCTGGGCCTTTAACACCGACGGTGTGCGCCGCAGGTTGCGCAGCGCAGTTTCAAGGTGGTTGCGGTCACGCACGGCCACCACAAATCGCAGGTCTGGCGTGTCGTTGCCAGCTTCGTCGCCCATATCTATGTGGGTGATGTCAACCTCTGCACCGGCCAGCGCGCTGGCGACGCGGGCCAATACCCCCTTGCCGTTGGTCACCGTGACCAGCAGGCCGGTCTCAAAAGTTCGGGCCAGTTCGTCTGACCATTCGACCCGAATAAACCGTTCGCTGTCTTTGTGTTTGAGCTTGCGCGCCACAGTGCATTCTTCGCCGTGCACGATCAGGCCCTCTCCGCGGCCGAGGTAGCCCACGATTTCATCGCCGGGGACGGGGCGGCAACAATTGGCAAAGCGTACCGAGGCGTTCTCGCTGCCGTCGAGCAACACACTGCCTTGTGAGACGGTTTCGCCGGCACCAAAGCGCTCGCGGGTGAGCAGCACCGCGTCTGGCTTTTCGCCGGCGTCCAACAGCAGTGTGAACAGGCGTTTGGCCACAATGCCAGAGATTCGCTTACCCAGGCCAATGTCGGTCAGGAGCTCAGAGCGGCTGCGGTTGCCACTGAATCGCAGCAGCTTGTCCCACAGGGCGTAATACTGTGGGCTGTCGTCTGGAATCTTCTCGATACCTTCTGCGCGCAGCGCCTGGGCCAGCATCTTCTCGCCCAAGCTTTCAGACTCAACATGGGCCAGTGTTTTCAGGTGCTGCCGGATTTTGGACCTGGCGCGTGCGGTGCGGACAAAGCTGAGCCAGGCCGGGTTGGGCGTGGAGGCGGGGTCGGTCTCTACTTCAATCACGTCGCCATTCTTGAGCTCGGTGCGCAAGGGAACCTGTTCGCCATTAATGCGGGCACCCAGTGTGCGGTCACCGACGTTGCTGTGGATCGCGTAAGCAAAGTCGACCACCGTGGCGCCGCGCGGTAAAGCCATGATCTGGCTCTTGGGGGTGAACACGTAGACGGCGTCAGGGAATAGGTCCACCTTGACGTGATCCCAAAACTCGGCGGCGTCCCGGGTCTCATCCTGAATATCAAGCAGCGACTGCAGCCATTGCGAGCCCATGCGCTCGGTCTGTCCGGCGTCTGCTGGCGCCATGGACTTGTAGAGCCAATGCGCGGCTACCCCAGACTCCGCCACCATGTGCATGGCTTCGGTTCGCACCTGGAACTCCACATTGATGCCTGAAGGGCCAACCAGGGTGGTGTGCAGCGACTGGTAGCCGTTGAGCTTGCTGATGGCAATGTGGTCTTTGAAGCGCCCCGGCTGCGGCTTGTAGAGCTGGTGCAGTATGCCCAGGGCGGTGTAACAGTCGAGCACACTGGGCACCAGCACGCGAAAGCCGTAGATGTCATTGACTTGGGCAAAGCTCAGGTGCTTGGTGTTCATCTTTTTATAGATGGAAAACAAGGACTTCTCTCGGCCGGCAAGCCGCACCTTCATGCCGTTGGCCGCAAAGGCCCC
The DNA here is from genome assembly GCA_943324505.2 of Comamonas sp. lk. Classification (GTDB taxonomy): domain Bacteria; phylum Pseudomonadota; class Gammaproteobacteria; order Burkholderiales; family Burkholderiaceae_C; genus Rhodoferax. The sequence continues at coordinate 4,074 of CALPLW020000112.1, read as the reverse complement.
TTCCACTTCACGATGAACTTTTTGCAGCAGGTCACGGCGGCGGCTGCGGGCTTTGGTCACGGCCTTGTTCAGAACCTCATAGCGCCAGGGTCGCAGGTGGCGAAACGCCAGGTTTTGCAGCTCTCGGTAGGTCTGATTCAGGCCGAGCCGGTGGGCGATTGGGGCATAAACGTCCAGGGTCTCTGTCGCAATACGTGCCCATTTTTCGCGTGGCGCGTCGGACAGTGTGCGCATGTTGTGGCTGCGGTCGGCCAGCTTGATCAAGATCACCCGTACGTCGCGCGCCATGGCCAGCAGCATCTTGCGAAACGATTCGGCCTGGTTTTCTTCACGGGTGTTGAACTGCAGTTTGTCAAGTTTGGTCAGGCCATCCACCAACTCGGCCACCGGGGAGCCAAAGCGCTCGATCAGCTCGGTTTTGGTAACGCCGCAGTCTTCCAGCGCGTCGTGCAGCAAAGCGGCCATCAGGGCCTGGGCGTCAAGCTTCCATTCGGCACATTGGGCCGCCACGGCAATTGGGTGGGTGATGTAGGGTTCGCCGCTGTTGCGCAGCTGTCCCAGATGGGCTTCGTCGGCAAAACGGTAGGCCAGCCGCACTTGCTCCAGATCGATGGGGGCCAGATAGTCCAATCGCTCTGTCAGGGTGGCAAAGCTCGCCGCCGCGGCATTGGCAGCCGCCGGGCTGCTTGTGGGCGCGGGACGGGCTGGGGCCGGTCTGATGCGCGATGGGGGGCGGGTGGCTGTGTTCACCCCTTGAATATAGCGTGCAGTGGCGGAAATGCCAGCCAGAAAAACAAAAGCACCGCAAGCGGTGCTTTCTTGAGGTAGCCAGAGCGGTTCAGAGCGGCACTTTTTTGAGCATCTCGACCCCGATTTTGCCGGCCGCGATTTCTCGCAGGGCGGTCACGCCGGGCTTGTTCTTGCTCTCCACCTTGGGCGCATGGCCCTGGCTCAGCATACGGGCGCGGTAGGTCGCGGCCAGCACCAGCTGGAAACGGTTGGGAATCTGCTCCAGGCAGTCTTCAACAGTGATACGGGCCATGAAATTCTCCGATTAACCAGGGGATGCACTAAATGATATGCAAGGCTTTGAATGTCTCGTGACGCGCACGCGATTGTGCGGCGAACTTGAGGCGTTGGGAATGAACAATGGCTTTCAGGTCAAACAGCGCACGCTCAAACAACTCGTTGATTATAACGAAGTCGAATTGTTGCACCTGCGCCACCTCGATCGCTGCATTGCGCAAGCGCAGGTCGATCACCTCGGGCGAGTCTTCGCCGCGCCGCTCCAGCCGGGCGCGCAGCTCGTCCCAGCTGGGTGGCAGGATGAAGATGCTGATGGCGTTGGCGTAGATTTTTTTGATTTGCAGCGCGCCCTGGTAGTCGATCTCCAGCACCACATCGGCGCCTTGCGCCATGCGGCCCTCAATGGCTTTTTTGGAGGTGCCGTAGCGGTGCTGGTGCACATGAGCCCATTCGACGAAGGCGTCTGCCTTGACCATGGCGTCGAACTCTGGCTCTGAGGCAAAGTAGTACTCGCGCCCGTGTTTCTCTTGGCCGCGCGGTGCGCGAGTGGTGTGCGAGACCGAAGGTTGCACATGGGAGTCAAGTTCAAGCAGTGCTTTGACCAGACTGGATTTGCCGGCCCCGCTGGGGGCCGCGACGACAAACAGATTACCGGGATAGTCCATGGAGCGCGCTTTTGGGAGCTGATGGGAGCTGGTGACGGGCGGGCCCTATTCTATGTTCTGCACCTGCTCGCGCATCTGCTCGATCAGCACCTTCATGTCCACGGAAATATGGGTCAGCTCCAGCGCTGCCGACTTGGAGCCCATGGTGTTGGCCTCGCGGTGCAGCTCCTGAATCAGGAAGTCCAGCCGTTTGCCGATTTCGCCACCCTTGCGGATCAGCCGGTCGAGCTCGTCCAGGTGGGAGTTCAGCCGGGTGATCTCTTCGGCCACATCGATACGGATGGCAAATGCCGTGGCCTCGGACAAAGCCCGGTCTTGTGCCGCCTCGGGCAGCACGGCGCTGTCGCCCAAGGCCAAGGCCTCGGTCCAACGTTCCATAAAGCGTTGGCGCTGTTGCGCCACCAGCTGCGGCACCAGCGGCACCGCCTGCGCGGCCAGCAGCCTGAGTTGCCCGATGCGCTCAAGCAGCATCGCCGCCAGTCGGTCACCCTCGCGCTGGCGCGAGGCCAGCAATGCTGCCAGGGCCTGCTCGGCCAGCGGCAGGATATCGGCCAGGCCCAGTGTGACCGCTGGCGCCTGTTCGCTGGCGGCCAGGCGAATGACGTCGGCCACCGACAGTGCACCGGCCTGGGGCAGCCAGGCCTTGACCGTGTCCTGCACATTGTTCAGGCGCTGCAGCAGGCGTACGCTGGGCTCCGGCAGCAGGTGCCGGGCACTGGTGTCCAGGGCCATGCGCACCTCGACCTTGCCACGCTTGAGGCGGCCCACCAGCAGCTCACGCAGTGCGGGCTCGTATTGGCGCAGTTCATCGGGGAGTTTGAACGACAGGTCCAGGAAACGGCTGTTGACAGCGCGGATTTCCAGACCGATTTGATGGGCCGGGCCGGGTTTGGCCTCCAGCGATGCGCTGTCCGGCGTGCTGCCGAGCTGGACGCTGGCGTAGCCGGTCATGCTGTAAACTGCCATTTGGCCTCTTTGATCCGTGGAACTCGCTCGAGAATAACCCGGTTCAAGCGCTTCAGACGCCAAGCCGCTCAAAATTATGGCCAAGGTCGCTCCTGCTCCGCTCCAGCCCGACACCATGGTGGGCGCTTACCGTATCGTGCGCAAACTTGCTGCGGGCGGTTTTGGCGTGGTGTACCTGGCGCTCGATGGCCAGGGCCAGCAGGTCGCCATCAAGGAGTACCTGCCCTCGTCGCTGGTCACCCGCGAAGTCGGTGAACAGGCGCCGCAGGTACCTTCAGACATGCAGTCTCTGTACCGCCTGGGGCTCAAGAGCTTTTTTGAAGAAGGCCGCTCGCTGGCCCAGATCGCCCATCCCAGCGTGGTGCGGGTCATCGATTTTTTCCCCGAGAACGACACCGTGTACATGGTGATGAATTACCTGGAAGGCGCGTCCTTGCAGGATTTCATCCTGACGGCGCGCCAGCTGAAAAAACCCAAGGTGTTCCGCGAGTCCACCATCCGGTCGCTGACCGAAGAGATTTTGCGCGGTTTGCGCATCGTGCACCAGCACCGCATGCTGCACCTGGACATCAAGCCCGCCAATATTTTGATCACCGATGACAACCGCGCTGTGTTGATTGATTTTGGCGCTGCGCGGGAGGTGCTGACCAAAGAAGGCAACTTCACCCGCCCGATGTACACCCCTGGCTTTGCCGCCCCAGAGATGTACCAGCGCGACGGCCTCATGGGCCCGTGGACCGATCTGTATGCCATGGGCGCCTGCATTTACTCGTGCATGCACGGCTTTCCGCCCCATGAGGCCGCGCTGCGGGTTGCCGATGACCGTGTCGCCATCACCATGGCCCGGCTGCGCGGCACCTACTCGGACAACCTGATTGAGGTGGTGAGCTGGTGCATGGCGCTTGACCCCTTGGCGCGACCCCAGTCTGTGTTTGATTTGCAAAAGGTGCTGAGCCGCGAAGGTGAACGCCGGTACACCCGCCTGAGCATGCGTGAGAAAATCAGGTTACAGATCGACACTTTTGTAGCCGACAGGCGCAAGCCAGCCGGCAAACGCCAGGCGCCGGTGGGCAAAGCTGGTTCGCCTCTCTTTTAACCCCATCAGGATAAGCTCATGAACGAATTTGCCCGAAGCGACGCCCGCGCCGCTGACCAACTGCGACCGGTGCGCATCACCCGCGGCTACACCATCCACGCCGAGGGCTCGGTATTGATCGAATTTGGCGACACCAAGGTGCTGTGCACCGCCTCGGTCGAAGAAAAAGTACCAGGCCACAAAAAAGGCAGCGGCGAGGGCTGGGTCACCGCCGAATACGGCATGCTGCCGCGCGCCACCCACACCCGCAGCGACCGCGAGGCCGCCCGCGGCAAGCAAAGCGGCCGCACACAAGAGATCCAGCGCCTGATCGGGCGGTCC
>CALPLW020000111.1 GCA_943324505.2 Comamonas sp. lk | reverse complement strand
GGGCTGTTCTTGGGGTTGTTGTATGCTGCCAACTGCAACGACAACAAGCACGGCGGCGGCGCCAAAGGCAGCTCGTGCTGCTGATAGAGCGACTGGACGTCGAGACCCGCTTCGGGCGCTAGTGGTACAAATGTCGTCCCTAATCCGACCCAAGGGCCTTGCCGATTCATGCGACGGCAGGCATGTTCCTCAAGAGCGAGTCGATCCAGGTCCAGTCCACCAGCGTCGACCGCGACCAAAAATTTGGGTTGGACCAGTGGTGGTCGCCATCGATTGGTTCTCCAAGAAATCAGTTGTGCGAGATCTGGCCGAGATTTCCAGTCCGCTCAATCTCACTGCGATTGCCACCCGCAAATAGCCTTCAGAAGAGGCGCTATCTTTATCATCTCATCGTCCACGTCGCGGTTATTATGTGACGCTTATTCAGCTTTGACTATTCGCTTTTTTATGGCACCCGTTGACACCAGCTTTTCAGACGAGAATCGCTCAGAAAAGCGCAGAAAACCCAGCCAAAAACGGGCTCAAGCGACTTTGGGGCTCATGTTTGATGCGGCCGTTGAAGTCATCACCCGCCATGGCCTTGCCAAGCTCACCATGGAGCGGGTTGCGCAGGCTGCGGGTTTGAGTGTGGGCAGCATGTACCAGTATTTCGAGAACAAGCAGGCGCTCCTGATGGCCTTGGCCGAGCGGGAGTTTGCGGGCACTTCTAAGGCTGTGCTCGAGTCTGTCGCTGCGGCCATGCAAGTACCCGGCGCTGACCTCGATGAGGTGGCTGCGCAGGCGCTGGTCACCTCCATAGGCCGTAATTACCGACTCAGGCGAGAACTGGTGCTGTTCGCCTCGAATGCGGGCCGCTCGGACATGCTGCAGCTGCCGCTCATGAAGGTGGAGGCCACCTTTGTGGGCGCTGGCCTGATTCCGGCCAGCCCCAACGCCCAGTTGCGCGCCTTTGTGCTGATCTCGGCGGCCACCGGCGTGCTGCACGCCGCGCTGCAGCGTGACGGTCAGTGGCTTGCCGACGCCAACCTACCCAAGGAGATTGCCCGGCTCACGCGGGCTTACAGAATGGCGGCTTGAACTTAATGGAGCGGGCATGGTGTACCAAGGTCAATTGAGCCCCTGCGACGGATGGCCAACGGGCATTGACAGCCAGGGAACGGCCTAGCCCACCCAGCGCCTCGCATTGCGCCAGAGCTGCATCCAGGAGCTGAGCGCGCTGGGGTCGCCATTGGTCCAGCTCATCTGGATGTTGCGGAACACGCGCTCCGGGTGCGGCATCATGGCCGTGAAGCGGCCGTCGGCGGTGGTAACGGCCGTGAGGCCGCCCGGGCTGCCGTTGGGGTTGAAGGGGTAAGCCTCGGTGGCGGCGCCATGGTTGTCGGTGAAGCGCATGGCGGCAATCGCCTGCTGCGGGTTGCCGCGGTGCTTGAAGTTGGCAAAACCCTCGCCGTGCGCCACGGCGATGGGCAGGCGGTGGCCCGCCATGCCGGTGAAGAACAGCGAGGGTGAGTCCAGCACCTCCACCATGGACAAACGCGCTTCGAAGCGTTCGCTCTGGTTGGTGGTAAATCGCGGCCAGGCCTGCGCGCCGGGGATGATGTCGGCCAACTCGGCAAACATCTGGCAGCCGTTGCACACGCCCAGACCAAAGGTGTCCGCCCGGCCAAAGAAGGCCGCGAACTGATCGGCCAAAGCCGGGTTGAAGGTGATAGAGCGGGCCCAGCCGATGCCGGCGCCCAGCGTGTCGCCATAAGAAAAGCCGCCACAGGCCACCAGACCCGCAAAATCAGCCAGGCGGGCCCGGCCACTCTGCAGGTCGGTCATGTGCACATCAAACGCGTCAAACCCGGCCTCGGTGAAGGCATAGGCCATTTCCACGTGCGAATTGACGCCCTGCTCGCGCAGCACGGCGACCCGGGGCCGGCTCAGCAGCAAGGCCGGTGACGCTATGCTTTTAGTAGCTAAAGAGCCAATCCCATCAAGGGCTGGCGCCTGATTTGACGGTATAAACACATGCAGGCCAGGATCGCTTGCTGCACCCACGGCGGCGTGCTCGGCGTCGGCACAGGCCGGGTTGTCGCGCAGCTGGCAGATCTTCCAGCTGGTGCTGTCCCACACCTGGTGCAGGTCGGATAGCGGGGCTTTGAACACGGCCTTCGCGTCACGCCAGACCTGTACCTCGCCCACGCCAGCCTGGATGGTGGAGTCGGCCGGTCGGGTCTTGCCGATGAAGTGGCTGAACCGGCTCAGGCCGTGTTCGCGCAGCACCTGCATCACCGCGCTGCGCTCCTCAGTGCGCACCTGCAGCACCACGCCCAGCTCTTCATTGAACAGCGCTTTGAGCGTGAGCTCGTCGCGCCGCGCGCTGACCTGGCTTGCCCAGTTCTTGCTGTCGCCATGTTCGGCGCGGCTGTCGCTGATGCCGTCGCCCTCGGTCACCAGCATGTCCACGTTCAGCGTCACACCCACATGACCGGCAAAGGCCATTTCGCACACCGTGGCCCACAGGCCGCCGTCACTGCGGTCGTGGTAAGCCAGGATGCGACCCTGGGTGCGCAGCGCATTCACGGCAGCCACCAGGGCCACCAGGTCAGCCGGGTGGTGCAAATCCGGCACCTCGTCGCCGGTCTGGTTCAGGGTTTGGGCCAGCATGCTGGCGCCCATGCGCATGCGGCCGCGCCCCAGGTCGATCAGCAGCAGACTGCTGTCTGCCGTGGCGTCCAGCTGCGGCGTGAGCGTGCCACGCACATCGGCCAGGGTGGCAAAGGCGCTGACGATCAGTGACACCGGCGAGCTGACTTTTTTGGCCTGGCCGTCATCCGTCCACTGGGTGCGCATGGACAAGGAATCTTTGCCCACAGGAATGGACACGCCCAGCGCCGGGCACAGCTCCAGCCCCACCGCCTGCACCGTGGCATACAGCGCGGCATCCTCGCCGGGCTCGCCGCAAGCGGCCATCCAGTTGGCAGACAGCTTGACGCGCGGCAGCTCGATCGGCGCGGCCAGCAAATTGGTGATGGCCTCGGCCACCGCCATGCGGCCTGAGGCTGGTGCATTGACAGCGGCCAGCGGCGTGCGCTCGCCCATGCTCATGGCTTCGCCAGCAAAGCCGCAAAAATCCGCCAAGGTCACCGCGCAATCGGCCACCGGCACCTGCCAGGGGCCGACCATCTGGTCGCGGTGGCTCAGACCGCCCACAGTGCGGTCGCCGATGGTGATCAAAAAACGCTTGGAGGCCACGGTCGGGCTGGCCAGCACCGCGATACAGGCCTGCTGCAGGGTCACGCCGTCAAGATTGAGCGGCGCAAACTGGCGGCTTTGGCTGGCCACGTCGCGGTGCATCTTGGGCGGCTTGCCCAGCAGCACATCCATGGGCATGTTTACCGGCAGGTCAGCGGGATGGGCGGCTTCGGCATCTGCCAGCACCAGTTGGCGCACCTCGGTGGCCACGCCCACCACCGCAAACGGGCAGCGTTCTCGCTCGCACAGCGCGCTGAACAGCGGCAGCGACTCGGGGGCAATGGCCAGCACATAGCGCTCCTGGCTCTCGTTGCACCAGATCTCCTTGGGTGCCATGCCGCTTTCTTCCAGCGGCACAGCGCGCAGGTCAAATCGCGCGCCGCGCCCGGCGTCGTTGGTCAGCTCAGGAAAAGCGTTCGACAAGCCGCCCGCGCCCACATCGTGGATAGCCAGAATCGGGTTACCCAGGCCATCGGGGCCACCGTCCAGGCCCAGCGCCCAACACTGGTTGATGACCTCTTGCGCCCGGCGCTCGATCTCCGGGTTACCGCGCTGCACCGAATCAAAATCCAGCTCGGCTGCGTTGGCACCCGTGGCCATCGAACTCGCCGCGCTGCCGCCCATGCCAATGCGCATGCCGGGCCCGCCCAGCTGGATCAGCAGGCTGCCCGCAGGAAACGCCACCTTGTGCGTCTGAGTGGCATCGATCACGCCCAGACCGCCGGCAATCATGATGGGCTTGTGGTAACCACTCTGGGCCTGCAGTTCAGGGCCTTCCGCGCTCAACCGGTAGCTCAGCGTCTGCTCATACTCCCGAAAATACCCCAGCAAATTCGGCCGCCCGAACTCGTTGTTGAAAGCCGCCCCACCCAGCGGCCCCTCCAACATGATCTGCAGCGGGCTGGCAATGTGCGACGGCTTCCCATAAATTGGGGTCAGATTCCAATTATTTTCAGATTGCGATTTTTCGCTATTAATTGGAATCTGACCCCAATTGATTTTGGAGACGGTGAAGCCTGTTAAGCCGGCCTTGGGTTTGGAGCCGCGGCCGGTGGCGCCTTCATCGCGGATCTCACCACCGGCGCCGGTGGAGGCACCGGGGAAAGGCGAGATGGCGGTCGGGTGGTTGTGGGTTTCCACCTTCATCAGGACGTGGTGCGTGGCACTCTCTTTTTGATAGCTACCAGCCCTTATTCCATGGGGGCTAGAGGCCGATTTGGCCATAAATCGTTCGACCTGGCTGCCGGCCATGACGGAGGCGTTGTCAGAATAGGCCACCAGCATGTGCTGCGGGTTGACCTGGTGCGTATGCCGAATCATGCCGAACAGGCTGTGCGGCTGCGCCACGCCATCAATGGTGAAGGCGGCGTTGAAGATCTTGTGCCGGCAGTGCTCGCTGTTGGCCTGCGCGAACATCATCAACTCTACGTCGGTCGGGTTGCGTTGCAGCTGGCTAAAGGCTTGCACCAGGTAGTCGATCTCGTCAGCGGCGAGTGCCAACCCAAAGCTGGTGTTGGCCGCCTCCAGCGCAGCCCTGCCCTGCCCCAGCACGTCGATCTGGGCCATGGGCGTAGCAGTCAAGGTGGCGAACAGCGCATGCGTGCTGGCGCGGTCAAACATCACGCTTTCGGTCATGCGGTCATGCAGCAGCGCCGCCAGTGGTGCCAATTGGTCAAGCGAGAGCGTTTTCTTGCCCAGCCAACCAGACTTCAGCTGAAGGCGGTAATGCGTGACCCGCTCCACCCGTTGCACGGCCAGGCCACAGTTGTGGGCGATGTCAGTCGCCTTGGACGCCCAGGGCGAGACCGTGCCGAGGCGCGGCGCAACGACGATCAGCACGCCATCGGTACCGCCGTCATCAGGTTCCCCGTATTGCAAGAGCGCCTTGAGTTGGGCCGACATGGCCGCACTGGGCGCCAAGTTGGTGGTGACCAAGTGCACAAAGCGCGCGGCAATGCCACTCACATTGGGTTCGATGGCCTGCAAGGCAGGCAATAACTGCTGGCGACGGAAAGGGCTAAGGGCGTTGCCGCCCTCAAATTCGGTGATGTGCTGGGTCACAGTGGCGGCCTGATGGAAGTGGCCGCGATTTTAACGGCCGCTGCCGCGAGGGGCGTGCAAGGGGCAAGCCAGGGGAGCACACGCTCAAAAACGTCGAGCAATGGGATAATTCCACCCATGACGATCACCTACAAAGACGCCGAAGGCATCGCCGGCATGCGCGTGGCAGGCCGCCTGGCCTCAGAGCTGCTGGACTACCTGACCCCTTTCGTGCAGCCCGGCATCACAACCAATGAGCTCGACCGCCTGGCCGACGCCTACACCACCACCGTGCAGGGCGCCATCTCAGCGCCACTGAACTATGCGCCTTCAGGTCACAACCCCTACCCCAAGGCGATCTGTACCTCCATCAACCACCAGGTCTGCCACGGCATCCCCAACGACAAGCCACTCAAACGCGGCGACATCGTGAATGTCGACGTGACAGTGATCAAAGACGGATGGCATGGTGATTCCAGCCGTATGTTCATCGTGGGGGAAGCTTCAGTGGCGGCGCGGCGCCTGTGCGCCTTGACACATGAGGCCATGTGGCGCGGCATTGTGAAGGTGCGTGCTGGCGCCTTTCTGGGCGACATCGGCCACGCCATCCAGCAGTTTGCCGAGGGCCAGGGCCTGAGCGTGGTACGCGAGTTTTGCGGCCACGGCATCGGCCGCAAATTTCACGAGGAACCGCAGGTACTGCATTACGGCCGCCCTGGCACGCTGGACCAGCTCAAGGCAGGCATGACAATCACCATCGAGCCGATGCTCAATGCCGGGCGTCGTGACGTGAAGGAAATGGGCGACGGTTGGACCATCGTTACCAAAGACCGCTCGCTGTCTGCGCAGTGGGAGCACACCGTGCTGGTCACAGAAACCGGTTACGAAGTGCTGACCCTGTCCGCCGGCAGCCCGCCCATCCCGGCTTTTGTGAAACCGGCATGACCGAGCCACTGGCGCTGCGTGCGCACTACCGCGCCCGCAAGTCCGCGCTGTTGGCTTCACTGACAGCGGGGGGCAGGCCCATCGGTGGTGTGCGGGCAGTGCTGTCCAAACTGTCAGCGCTGGCTGACGAGACCCTGCGCACCCTATGGCTGCAAGCCGGGCTGGCCAGCCCGTTGGCACTGGCCGCTGTGGGCGGCTTTGGTCGGGCCGAGTTGTTCCCGGGCTCTGACATTGACGTGCTGCTCTTGCTGCCCAATGACGAGTCGGCTCAAGATGACGAGAGCCTCAAAACCAGACTTGAGGCCTTCATAGGCAGTTGTTGGGACGCTGGCCTGGAGATCGGCTCAAGCGTGCGTACGGTCCAGGAGTGCCTCCAGGAGTCGGCCCGCGACGTTACCGTGCAAACATCGCTGCTGGAGGCACGCCTGATCACCGGCAATGAAGCGTTGTTCGCCAGCTTTCAGCACCAGTACTTCGCTGCACTCGACCCACAGGCCTTTTTTATTGCAAAGACCCTCGAGTTGCAGCAGCGCCATCACAAGTTTGAAGATTCGCCCTACTCGCTCGAGCCCAATTGCAAAGAGTCGCCCGGCGGCCTGCGTGATCTGCATGTCATCTTGTGGGTCGCCAAGGCGGCCGGGTTTGGCAACAACTGGGACGACCTGGCCAGGAGCGGCCTGGCCACGGCCTTCGAAGTCCGCCAGCTCAAAAGGAACGAGGCCCTGCTGCGCCTGATCCGCGCAAGGCTGCACCTCATCTCGCAGCGGCGTGAAGACCGCCTTGTGTTCGACCTGCAGACTGCCGTGGCCGAGTCCTTTGGTTATGGTGGAGCGACCCCCGGCACCGTTGCAGCAGCCGGCGCGGCTCGACCCGGCATACGCCCCAGCGAGGCGCTGATGCGGCGTTACTACTGGGCCGCCAAGGCCGTGACCCAACTCAACCAGATCCTGCTGCTCAACATCGAGGAGCGGCTCAACCCCTCGACCCACACACCGCAACCGATCAACGCCCGCTTTAACGAGAAGGCCGGCATGGTCGATGTCGCCAGCGACGACCTCTACCAGCGCGAACCCCACGCCATTCTGGAGACCTTTCTGGTGTACCAGACCACGGTTGGCGTCAAGGGCCTGTCGGCCCGCACCCTGCGCGCCCTCTACAACGCGCGCGGCCAGATGAATGGCAGTTTCCGCAACGATCCGGTGAACCGGGAGGCCTTTCGCCAGATCCTGATGCACGATGGCCTGACGCACGCCATGCGCCTGATGAACCAGACATCGGTCTTGGGGCGTTATCTGTGGGTGTTTCGCAAGATCGTCGGGCAAATGCAACATGACCTGTTCCATGTCTACACCGTGGACCAGCATATCCTGATGGTGCTGCGCAATGTGCGGCGATTCTTCATCGTCGAACACGCCCATGAGTACCCGTTTTGCTCCCAACTGGCCTCGGGCTGGGACAAGCCCTGGGTCTTGTATGTGGCAGCTCTGTTTCACGACATCGCCAAGGGCCGGGGCGGCGACCATTCTGAGCTGGGCGCGCTGGAGGTGCGGCGATTTTGCCGCCAACACGGCATTGGGTCCGACGACAGCAGCCTGATCGAGTTTCTGGTGCACGAGCACCTGACCATGAGCCGCGTCGCGCAAAAGTCAGACCTGAGCGATGCCGACGTGATTGCCACTTTTGCCAAGCGGGTGGGCAGCGAACGGCGTCTGACAGCGCTGTACCTGCTCACGGTGGCCGATATCCGGGGCACCAGCCCCAAAGTCTGGAACGCCTGGAAGGGCAAGCTCCTGGAAGACCTGTACCACCTGACCCTGCGGGTGTTGGGCGGGCGGGCGCCGGACCCGCAGGCCGAAGTGGAGTCTCGCAAACGCGAAGCCTTGATCATGCTGGCGCTGCACAGCCTGCCGTTTGAAGCACACAAGCCTCTGTGGGACACCTTGGATGCCGCTTACTTCATGCGTCATGACGCAGCAGACATCGCATGGCATACACGTCAGTTGTCGCGCCATATTGGCAACGGCAAGTCGATCGTCCGGGCGCACCAGTCCCCCTTGGGGGAAGGCTTGCAGGTGCTGGTCTACACGCCCGACCAACCCGACCTGTTCGCCCGCATCTGCGGCTACTTTGACCAAGGCGGTTTCAGCATTCTGGACGCGCGCGTGCACACCGCCCGCAATGGCTACGCCATCGATACCTTTCAGGTGGTGGACGCCAGCATGCCCGAACACTACCGCGAACTCATCAGCATGGTCGAAAGTGAGCTGGGCCGGGCAATTGCCCAAACCGGACCCCTGCCACCCCCGGGCCGCGGCCGGGTGTCCCGCCGGGTCAAGAGTTTCCCCGTGGCGCCACGCGTGACGCTCAGGCCTGACGAAAAAGCCCAGCGATGGCTGCTCAATATTGCCGCCAGCGACAGGGTCGGCCTGCTCTACAGCGTGGCGCGGGTGTTAGCCCGCCACAACATCAACCTGCAATTGGCCAAGATTGCCACCCTGGGCGAGCGGGTGGACGACACCTTTTTGATCCAGGGCGCCGAACTGCAGCACAACCGCACCCAGATCGCGATCGAGACCGAGTTGCTCGAAGCCCTGGCCTGATCAGTCGTCTTGCGGCGCGTCCAGGCCCGGGAACAGCACCGAGGTAAAGCCGAAACGCGAAAAATCACGCACCCGCATCGGGTACAGCATGCCAATCAGATGGTCACACTCATGCTGCACCACCCGGGCATGAAAGCCGTCCACTGTGCGGTCAATCGGGTCGCCGAAGGGGTCAAACCCGGTGTAGCGGATGCGCTCAAAGCGCGGCACTATGGCGCGCAGGCCGGGCACCGACAGGCAACCCTCCCAATCCTGCAACTCCGCCAAACCGCCGCCCAAGGGGTCTGGCAGCGGCGTGATCACCGGGTTCACCAGCACGGTGCGCGGCACAGGCGGCGCCTCGGGGTAACGTGGGTTGGGCTCGCCGGTACCGAACACCACCAGCTGCAGGTCAACACCGATTTGCGGGGCCGCCAGCCCGGCGCCGTTGGCCGCATGCATGGTGTCGAGCAGGTCACTCACCAGCAGGTGCAGTTCATCAGTATCGAAAGCTGTGACCGCCTGCGCCACGCGCAGCAGGCGCAGGTCACCCATTTTCAGGATCTCACGTACCGCCATTGATCAACTCCTTCAATCCGTTTTCGTCAATCACCGCCACCCCAAGCTCGCGTGCCTTGTCGAGCTTGCTGCCGGCCTCAAGACCCGCCAACAGGTAGTGGGTCTTCTTGCTGACCGAGCCCGCCACCTTGCCGCCCGCGCCCTCGATCAGGTCTTTGGCCTGGTCCCGGCTGAGTGTGGGCAGCGTGCCCGTGATCACCAGGGTTTTGCCCGACAGCGGCGTGGGCTTGCGCTCGGCCGGGGCGCCCTCCTCCCACTGCAGACCACAGGCCCGCAGTTGGGCCACCACCTCGCGGTTGTGCGGCTGCTCAAAAAAAGTGTGGATGCTTTGCGCCACCACCGGGCCCACGTCGGCAACCTCCAGCAGACCTTCCACAGATGCGTCCATGATGGCGTCCAGGCTGCCAAAGTGCCGCGCCAGCGCTTTGGCGGTGGCCTCGCCCACGTGCCGGATGCCCAAGCCGAACAAAAAGCGAGGTAGCGTGGTCTGCTTCGAAACTTGTAGCGCGTCCACAATGTTCTGCGCGGATTTGTCGGCCATTCGGTCCAAAGCAGCCAACGATGTGAGGCCCAACCGGTACAGGTCTGGCAGGGTGCGGATGATGCCGCTGTCCACCAGCTGGTCGACCAGCTTGTCGCCCAGGCCCTCGACCTCGACCGCCCGGCGCTGGGCAAAGTGCAGGATGGCCTGCTTGCGCTGGGCGCTGCAGAACAAGCCGCCGCTGCAGCGGTGGTCGGCCTCGCCCTCCTCGCGCACCGCCGTGCTGCCGCACACCGGGCACTGCGCCGGCATGGTGAACAACATGGCATCGGGCAAGCGCTTCTCTGGCAGCACGGACACTACTTCCGGAATGACGTCGCCGGCGCGGCGCACCACCACGGTGTCGCCCACCCGAACGTCCTTGCGCCGGGCCTCGTCCTCGTTGTGCAGGGTGGCGTTGGTAACGGTGACGCCGCCCACGAACACCGGTGCGAGCTTGGCCACCGGGGTGAGTTTGCCGGTACGGCCCACCTGTACGTCGATCGACAGTACCGTGGTGAGCTGCTCTTGCGCAGGGAACTTGTGGGCCACGGCCCAGCGCGGCTCGCGAGTCACGAAGCCCATGCGCTGCTGCAGCGGCAAGCTGTTGACCTTGTAGACGACGCCATCGATGTCAAAGGGCAGCGAATCCCGCCGGCGCGCAATGCGTTCGTAGTACGCT
>CALPLW020000110.1 GCA_943324505.2 Comamonas sp. lk | reverse complement strand
CTCGCCGGTGCCGACTTACCTGTGGGGCGCCAGCGGTAGCGGCAAGAGCCATTTGCTCCAGGCGGTGCAGCGCGCCTTGCGTGAGCACGGTGCCGCGGTGGGCTGGTTTGATGCCAGCCTCGACACGCCGCCGCCGTTCAGCGAGCAATGGGGCGCCGTGCTGATGGACGACGTGCACCTGTACACCGCCGCACAGCAGCAGGCCGCCTTTAACTGGTTTGTCAATGCACAAACGCATCAGCGCTGGGTATTGGCCGCAGGTGACGTGGCCCCGGGCGAACTGCGCCTGCGCGAAGACCTGCGCACCCGGCTGGGCTGGGGGCACTTGTTTTGCCTGCAGGTACTGAGCGAGCCCGACCGGCGCGCCGTGCTGCGCCAGGCGGCCGACGAGCGCGGCGTGTTCCTGAGCGATGAAGTGATGGATTTCATGTTGACACGCTTTTCCCGCGACCTGGGCAGCCTGATGGAACTGCTGGACTTGATGGACGGCTACGCCTTGCAGACCAAGCGGGCGATCACCATCCCGCTGATCAAAGCCATGATGGACGAGGCCTGACCCTTTGAATCTTGCCCTCTTCGACCTGGATCACACCCTGCTGCCCATCGACTCGGATTACGCCTGGGGCGTGTTCACCACCACCATCGGCTGGACTGATCCGGTCGATTTCAACCGGCGCAATGACGAGTTTTACGCCCATTACAAGGCGGGGACGCTTGACATCCATGACTACGTGCGCTTCGCCACTGAGGCCGTGCGTCGGCGTGGTGCGGCCGAGGCCCATGCCGCCCATGCCGAATTCATGCGCAGTGTGATCGAGCCGGCCATTAGGCCCGAGGCGCTGGCTCTGGTGCGTTCGCACCAGCTGGCCGGCGATATGGTGTTGATCGTCACCGCCACCAATGAGTTTGTGACCCGACCCATCGCCCAGGCCTTTGGGGTGGGCGAGCTGATTGCGGTAGAGCTGGCGCGTGATGCACGTGATACGGCAGCCGGCGGTAGTGGCTGGATCACCGGCGAGATCGCTGGCGTTCCGTCTGCGCGCGAGGGGAAAGTGACCCGCGTGAGCCAATGGCTGCAAAACCGCGACCTGGCCTGGGACGATGTGGAAAGCACTTTCTACACCGATTCCATCAACGACCTAAGCCTGATGGAGACGGTGAACCATCCCGTGGCCACCAATCCTGACGCGCGCCTGCGCGCCATTGCCGAGACGCGCGGATGGCGCATACTCGATCTGTTCCCCCTTTCCTCAACATGATCAAAAAATTCATCGACAAACTGCTGGGCAAAGTCTCCGGCGCGCCCAAAGCCAAAAAACTGCCGTTTGGCCAACGCGAAGAGGTTGGCGTGGACCGCCACGGCATCAACCCCACGCTGGTGGACGAGCGGGCCCGCAATGTGGTTAGCACTCTGCAGGGCGCGGGCTTTGAGGCCTACATCGTGGGCGGCGCGGTGCGCGACCTGATGGTGGGCCTGGCGCCCAAGGACTTTGACGTGGCCACCAATGCCACGCCGGAGCAGGTCAAGGGCCTGTTCCGTCGCGCTTTCATCATCGGGCGACGATTCCGCATCGTCCACGTGGTGTATGGCCGTGGCCGCGAGCACGAGGTGATCGAGGTCTCCACCTTCCGCGCCTATATGGACAACGCCGCCGCCGAGGCCGTGGCCGGCAATGAGCGCACCAGCAAAAACGAGCTCGCAGGCATGAAGCACGCGGTGGACGCCTCGGGCCGGGTGCTGCGCGACAACGTCTGGGGCCCACAGGAGGAAGACGCGGTGCGGCGCGATTTCACCATCAACGCCATGTACTACGACCCGCAGACGCAGATCGTGGTCGACTACCACCACGGCATCGAAGATGCAAAGAAGCGCGTTATCCGCATGATTGGCGATCCAGCCACCCGCTACCGTGAAGACCCGGTGCGCATCATCCGCGCGGTGCGTTTTGCTGCCAAGCTTAGCGGCCTGGGCTTCAAGCTTGAAGCCAAGACAGCGGCGCCGCTTGTCAAAAGTCAGGAACTTCTCGCCGACGTGCCTCAAAGTCGCTTGTTTGACGAGATGCTCAAGCTGCTGCAGACCGGCCACGCACTGGCCTCGATCGAACAGCTCAAGCTGTTAGGCCTGGCGCGAGGCATTTACCCGCTGCTGGATGTGGTGGTGGAGCGGGTGGGGCAGCCCTTTGTCAGCGCCGCGCTCAAAGACACAGACCGCCGGGTGGGCGAGGGCAAACCGGTGGCACCCAGCTTTTTGCTGGCCTGCGTGCTCTGGGCCGACGTGCGTGACGGCTGGGCCCAGCGCATTCATCAACGCCAGCACTCACACCCGGCCTTGCAGGATGCCATCGACGACACGTTCAATGCTCGCATCGGCGACGTGTCGGGCCGTGGCAAGCTGGCCGCCGACATGCGCGAGATCTGGATGATGCAGCCGCGTTTTGACAAACGGGTTGGCAGCGCCGCTTTTGGGCTGGTCGAGCAGCCGCGCTTTCGGGCAGCTTTTGACTTCATGCGCCTGCGAGCTGAAGTGGGCGAGATTGACGATCTGCTGGCGGACTGGTGGCAAGAGTTCAGCCTGGCCGACGACACCTTGCGCCAAGACATGGTGGACCAGGTCCGTGAGGAGCAATTGCAGCGCCCGCGCGCCCCCAGAGTCCACAAAGTGCCCCGTGCCGCCGTGCCAGACAGTCGGTCGGAGGGCATGCCTGCCGACGCAGCCCTGCCTGAATCCCTTGGCCAAACCGAGGATGGCTCCGATGGTGCACAGCCTGAGGGAGCACTAGCCGCGCCCAAGCGTCGTCGTCGCCGTCGCACCGGTGCGCGCCGCGAGGGTGGTGACACAGGTGCAGTTGAGGGCGGTCAGGGCCCGGCTGGCAACTGACCCTGTGGTTCGTGCGGCCATCACCGCCTATGTGGCGCTGGGTGCCAACCTGGGTGATGCTCAGGCCACAATCCGTTGGGCTGTGGATGCCATCATGGGCTTGCCCAGCTGCGCGCTTGGCCCCTGTTCCTCCCTGTACAGCACGGCGCCAGTCGATTCTTCGGGGCCAGACTACATCAACGCCGTGGTGGAGATCAGCACAACGCTCTGCGCCCCGGACTTGCTGGCGCAATTGCATCGGCTGGAGCAGCAGGCAGGACGTGTGCGGCCCTACCGCAACGCGCCGCGCACGCTTGATCTTGACATCCTCCTGTATGGCAGCGCGCAGGTCCACAGCCCGACGCTGACGATCCCCCATCCGCGCATGATGGAACGGGCTTTTGTGCTGGTGCCTTTGGCCGAAATTGCCCCAGGTCTGGTGCCCGCGGCGCAGCTGCTGGTGGTGGCTGGGCAATCGTGCCAGCGTCTTTGAACACTGTGTCGACTCACCCTCAAACCCAAAGAAGTTTCGCGGTCAATCTGGCCGCCATGATGGGCATTTGCTTGGCCTTCATGCTGACTGCGCTGAACACCTCCGTGGTGGGCACGGCGCTGCCACGGATCGTCGCGGACCTGCAGGGCTACGACCTGTACCCCTGGGCCGCCTCGTCCTACCTGGTGGGCAATACGGTGATGATTCCTCTTGCCGGTCGCCTTGGCGACCTGTACGGCCGCAAACCCTTTTTGTTGGTGGCCGTTGCCCTGTTTGCGCTGGCTTCGCTGGCCTGCGGTCTGTCGCAGAGCATGGTTCAGCTCATCCTTGCACGGGGTGTGCAGGGTCTGGCAGGCGGCATTTTTCTGGGGGTGGCCTCAGCCAGCGTAGCCGATTTATTCCCGGAAAGTGCTGAGCGTCTGAGATGGCAGGTGTACATGTCGGCTGCCTACGGGCTGGCAATGGCTGTAGGGCCATCGTTTGCCGGCTGGGTATCGGAGCACGCCAGCTGGCGCTATGTGTTCCACGCCAACCTACCCGTTGCGCTGGCGGCCTTTGCCATGGTCTGGGCCTACCTGCCGCATGTGCGCCAAGGCGATGGTGACCGTCGCCTGGATGGCTGGGGCGCCGTCCTGCTGACTGCCGCAGTGTGTGCGCTGCTGTTCAGCGCCGAGCAAAGCCAAGCCCACGGCCTGCTCAATATGCTGTCGGCCGCGCTGTGGTTGGCCACCGCGCTGCTGACCTGGGCGTTCTTGCGCCACCAGTACCGCACACCCGCGCCTGTGATCCCGCCCGCTGTGATGGACAACGCCGTGGCCCGGCGCCTGATGCTGCTCAGCGCGGGCTCGGGCATGACCATGTTTTTGCTGGTGTTTTACACGCCGCTGTTGCTGCAGGGCAGTTTTCACCTGTCGCCCAAAGAAGCCGGCTATGTGATGACGCCGCTGCTGGTCTTTATCACCGTGGGCAGCATTGCCAACGCGCGCATCGTGCCTCGGCTGCGCCGCGCCGAGCGCCTGATCACCCTGGGCCAGGCCGGTATGGCGCTGGGTTGTGTGCTGCTGACCCAGCTGAGCGCGCACACACCATTGGTCTGGATGATGCTGGTGTTTGCGCTGTGCGGCATCAGCCTGGGCTTTCAGCTGCCCAACCTAACGCTGCAGCTGATGGAGGCATTAGGCCGGAAGCACTTTGGTGTGGCCGGTGGCCTGTCGCAGTTCACCCGCACGGTAGGCAGCATGGTGGGCATTGGCCTGGCCAGTGCGGTGGTCAATTCGGTGTACCAGGGGCGCATTGCCGCCGCTGTGGCTGCCGCGCACATCGGCCACCCCCGGCTGCTGGAGCTGCTGGCCACCCCGCAACTGCTGATCCGGCAGCAGGACGAACTGGAGATGCGCGCCCTAGCCCAGACGCTGAGCCTGGACCCGCTGAGCCTGCTCGACGCCGCCCGCCAGGGCCTAGCGCAGGGCACGCAGGCTGCGTTTTGGTTCTGCGCCGGTGTGGCTGCGCTGAGTACGGTGGTCAGCTTGGGGCTGCCCAGGTACTCTATTCGGTCAGACCACCGGCCAGACCAATAACCGATTCGTTCAACCGATCTCAGCAATCATCTCAATCTCAACGCAGGCACCTAGCGGGATCTGCGCCACACCAAAAGCGCTGCGGGCATGGGCGCCGCAGGCGCCGAACAGCTGGCCGATGAGTTCGCTGGCGCCGTTGGTCACCAGGTGCTGCTCGGTAAAGTCTGCGGTGGAGTTGACCAGCGACATCAGCTTGACGATGCGCGTGACGCGGTTGAGGTCGCCCACGGCGGCGTGCAGCGTGCCCAGCAGGTCGATGGCCACCGCGCGTGCGGCGGCCTGGCCTTCGGCGGTGGTCATGGTC
The DNA here is from genome assembly GCA_943324505.2 of Comamonas sp. lk. Classification (GTDB taxonomy): domain Bacteria; phylum Pseudomonadota; class Gammaproteobacteria; order Burkholderiales; family Burkholderiaceae_C; genus Rhodoferax. The sequence goes on along the minus strand of CALPLW020000110.1, from coordinate 5,395 downwards.
TTGCCGAACTGGCCGGTCCAGACTTTGCCGTCTTTCTTGGCGATGTGGCCGCTCAAAAAGACCAAGTTGCCTGTCTGCACAAAGGGCAGATAGGCGGCAGCCGGCGCGGCGACCGGGGGCAGGGTGATGTGGAGTTCAGCCAGTTTGTCGTAAATGCTCATGGTGTTGCTTTCAAAAAAATAGGGTTAAATCGGCCTCTAGCCCTTATGCAGGCTCATTGTTTAGCTATGAATAGTGTAGCGCCTTGGCTCTGCGACTGGCTCTGGGTAAGGCGGCCGCTCGGCAGCTCGTTGGGCACGGGCTCAACCGTTACACCAACGGTCAGTGTGTGGCTGGCGCCGCCGTGGATCACGCCGCGCATGGGCGAGACATCCCCAAAATCGCGGCCGGTGGCCAGCGTCACATAGTCTTCTCCCGGTGAGTGCCAGCCGATGCGGTTGTTGGTCGGGTCCAGCTCACACCAGCGCTGGCCTTCGGGCAGGTCTGGCACATAGATGGCGGCCCAGGCGTGCGACGCATCGCTGCCGCGTAATCGGGCAACACCGGGCGCCGGCTGGGTGAGCAAATAGCCGCTGACGTAGCGCGCCGGCAGGCCCAGGCTGCGCAGACAGGAGATCAGGATGTGCGCAAAATCCTGGCACACCCCCTTGCGCTGGGCCAAGGCTTGCAGCGCCGGGGTATTGACCTGTGTGCTTTGGCTCTCATAAATGAAATCAGCGTGCATACGGTGCATCAAATCAGTGGCTGCGGCCAGCAAACCGCGGCCTGGGCCAAAGCTGGGCCGGGCGTAGGCCGCGAACTCGGCGTCGCGTGGCGCAAAGGCAGAGGCGAACACAAAATCACTGGCCGCGTCAAACTGGCCATCGGATCGGTAGCGAAACAGTTCGCGCGCAGCCTCCCAGCTCACGCTGCTGCGGGGCGTGGCGCTGGCCTCGGTTGTTACCACGCTGCGCGCCACCACGTCCAGCACCCGGTGCGGCGTCTGCAGCGAAAAAAAACAACGGCTGTTGCCATAGACGTCGGTGGTGTGTGACAAGCTCGCCGGGGTGGGGCTGATGTCAAGCTGGTGGCTAAGTACTTGTTGCTGCGCCGTCTGCAGTGGCTGAAGGTAGGCCATGTGCTGGGCCGTCTCTACCGCAGGCAGATAGTCGTAGCGCGTGTGGTGGGTCAGCTGCAGCTTCATGGCGTGCCGACGCTGTGCTTGCTGTCGTTGGCATGGGTGAAATAGGTGGCACTGACCTCTTCTGACACCTTCAGCGTGGCGCTCAGAATCTGCTGCAGCATATCCTGCAGTGCAGCGGGCTGTTCACACAACTGCGCCAGGCTCCAGGCGCCGGGGTCGGGCACCTGGCGGGCCAGTGGGCTCAAGGCGTCGGGGGCGCTACCGGCCAGCTTGGCCAGCCTGCCGCGCAGCGTGTGCGCCACCCAGGCCAGTGAGCGCGGGTTGTCACCGTCAAGCACCAGCAGGTCGACCAGCGCAGCCAGGTCGCGGCTCTGCTGGTACTGGGCATGGAAGGTGATGGTGCTGTCAAACAGCGAAATCAGGGCTTCGAAGCCGCCGTCTGTCCGTAGCGAGCCGGTGTCCAGCGCGCAATTCAACGATGACGCCAAAAAGGCCAGCCGCTCAATGTGGCGGCCAATGCTGAGCAGGCGCCAGCCGTCGTCACGTGTCATTCGGTCAGTCTGGGCGCCAGTAATGGCGGCCATGTGGTCGCCACAGTTTTTAAGGATGTGCAGCGCCGCTTGCACCGGGTAGTCGCCGCTGCGCGCCTGCGCGGCACAGCTGCTGGAGAGCTCTTCTTCTGCCCGCACCATCACCCGCCAATGCTCCTGTGACAGGCGCTCGCGGACCGCAGAGCCGGCCATTTTGAGGGCGCGCAGGCTAAAGCCCACGCTGGTGGCGCCCTCGGTACTGCCCAGGCCGGCAATCAGCGAGCGCTCAAACACCCGGCGCGCCTGCGCCGGTGATGGCACGCTCGGCAGCACCAGCGTATTGGTCACGGCCATGCGGCCCAGCCACGCCAGCAGTGGTGGCGAGGACTGCTCTTCGCCGTTAAGGCACTCCAAGGTCAGGCGGGCCAGGCGGATCGCGTTTTCGGCGCGTTCTGAGTAACGCCCCAGCCAATACAGGTTTTCTGCCGCGCGGCTGGTGACCAGGCGCTTGCGCTGGGCCAGCGTTGCGGGCGTGATCGCGGGCTGCAGCAGCGTTGTGCTGTCAACCGCGCCACGGGTCAGGGCCCACACGTCGGCGCTGCTGCCGCCCTGTTGCATCGAGGCTATATCGGCCTCTACCGCAGCCACACGCGCCAGGCCGCCTGGCAAAACGCGCCAACCCTGGACCGGGTCAGACACCGCAAAGACCCGCAGCATGGCCGAGCGCGGCACCATGCGCCCGTCGGACGAATGGCTGGCATTGGCCGAGCCAGGCTGCCAGGTGGGCATTTGCGACAGGGGCAGGTAGGCTTGCATCGTGTGCTCTTCACCTTGGCGCATGATGCGGCCAGCCCACTCGTCCCGCTCGCTCTGTGACAGCGAGCGCCCGAGCACGGCGTCAAAGCCCGGGTGCAGCGCCGAGCCGGGGTAGGTCGGCTTGATGACGCATTGGCTCAGCCGCGGCAAGACCTCTTCCATGGCCGAACGCTCCCCGCACCACCAGGTGGGCAGTGCCGGCAGGCTCAAGTCCTGGCCCAGCACCTCTTGCGCCAGCGCAGGCAAAAAGCCCATCAAGGCGGGCGACTCCAGAAAAGCCGTGCCCGGCGCATTGGCCACCAGCACCTTGCCTGCCCGGATCGCCTGCAGCAAGCCCGGCACACCCAGGGTGGAGTCGGGGCGCAATTCCAGTGGGTCGAGGTACTGGTCATCAACCCGCTTGAGCAGGCCGTGCACCGGCACCAGGCCCTTGAGGGTTTTGAGGAAAAGCGCCTGGTCGCGCACGATCAGGTCGCTGCCTTCGACCAGGCTCAAGCCCAGGTAGCGCGCCAGGTAAGCGTGCTCAAAATAAGTCTCGTTGTAGGGGCCGGGCGTCAGCAGGGCCAGGTGGGCATCTTCCCCGGCCGGGCTGCGGCTTTTCAGGCTGTCCATCAAGGCGCGGTAGGTGCTGGCCAGCCGCTGGACCCGAAGCGCCTGAAAGGCCTGCGGAAACTGGCCCGCGATCGCCAAGCGGTTTTCAAGCAGGTAGCCCAGGCCGGACGGCGCTTGGCAGCGCTGGCCCACGAGCCACCAGTTGCCGTCGGGGCCATGTGCCAGGTCAAAGGCGGCGATGTGCAGCCGCACGCCGCCCACCGGTTCCACGCCGTGCATGGCGCGCAGGTAGCCCGGGTGGCCCTGCACCAGTGCCGGTGGTAGCATGCCGCGCGCCAGCAACCGCTGCGGCCCGTAGACATCGGCTAACAGGTGTTCAAGCAAATGCATACGCTGTTGCACACCGGCCTCGATGCGTTGCCATTGCTCGGGCTCGATCAGCAGTGGGAACAGGTCCAGCGACCAGGGGCGTTGCGGCCCGTTGTCGTCGGCATAGACGTTGTAGGTAACCCCGTTGTCTCTAATCTGTCGCTGAAGGCTGGCGTAGCGCTGGTCCAGATCGGCGGCGGTTTTGGCCTCGGTTTGAGATAGAAATAGGCCCCAAGCCCCCGTCATTGCTGGTTTTCTAGCTTCTGTATTGATAGCAATCGTGCCGCGCAGCTCGTCCAGGTGGCCCGGGCTGGCCGTGCAGGCCGCCGCTTGGGCGGCAACATCCTGCGTGGGGCTTGCCAGAGGCGGTGCGGGTTGGTCAGTGCGAACAGTCACAGACAGAGTATGCCAGCGCTTAATCAGCGCAATCTTGCACTTAATCCATCCCGGGCGGGTCAAACAAGGGTTTACCCGGTGACTTATCTCCCCATCAGGCGTAGACTGCAAAAAAACCCCAGCTCATTTAGGGTTTTGGGGTCACCAGGAGACGCAATTGCAGCCTACTGACCTCAGCGACCCGGCCTATTTTCATAAAGTCGTGGATTGCCAGTGGGCCTGCCCCGCCCACACCCCCGTGCCAGAGTACATCCGACTGATCGGGCAGGGCCGCTACAGCGACGCCTACATGATCAATTGGGTCTCCAACGTGTTCCCAGGTGTGCTGGGGCGCACCTGCGACCGGCCTTGCGAGCCCGCCTGCCGGCGCGGACGGGTGGAAGAAAACAACGACCCCACCGGCGGCCCGGTGACCAAACCCGAGCCGGTGGCCATCTGCCGCCTCAAACGGGTGGCCGCTGACATGAAAGACGACGTTAAAGGCCGCATGCCAGCCTTGGCACCGCCTAATGGACGGCGCATTGCCTGCGTGGGCGCCGGGCCCTCGGCCTTGACCGTGGCGCGAGACCTGGCACCCTTGGGGTACGAGGTCACGGTGTTCGATGGCGACCGGCAAGCGGGTGGTTTCATCCGCTCCCAAATTCCGCGCTTTCGGCTGCCCGAGTCGGTGATTGACGAAGAGACCGGCTACATCCTTGATCTGGGTGTCAATTTTCGGGGTGGCGAACGGATCGAGTCTTTGACTGGTCTGCTAGCCCAGGGTTACGACGCTGTCTATGTGGGCTGCGGCGCGCCGCGCGGGCGCAACCTGGACATACCGGGCCGCCAGGAGGCCGCAGCCAACATCCACATCGGCATTGACTGGCTGGCGTCGGTGTCGTTCGGCCACGTCACCAGCATTGGCAGCCGGGTGATTGTGCTGGGTGGTGGCAACACCGCGATGGACTGCTGCCGTTCGGCCCGCCGGCTGGGTGGCACGGACGTCAAGGTGGTGGTGCGCAGTGGCTATGACGAGATGAAGGCCTCACCCTGGGAGAAAGAAGACGCCGTGCATGAGGGCATCCCGATTGTTAATTTTCATGTGCCGCGCAGCTTTGAGCACCAAGACGGCCGGCTCACCGGCATGTATTTTGATGTGGTCAAAGCGGTTTATGACGCGCAGGGCCAGCGCAGCCTGGTGCCGACCGGCGAGGCGCCGGTGTACTTCGCCTGCGACACCGTGCTGCTGGCGGTTGGGCAGGAGAATGCTTTTCCGTGGATTGAGGCCGACAGTGGCGTGCGTTTTGACCGCAATGGCCTGCCAGTGCTCGACAAAAGCAGCTTCCAGTCAACCCTGCCCAAGGTGTTTTTTGGCGGTGACGCCGCGTTTGGCCCCAAAAACATCATCACCGCCGTGGCCCACGGCCATGAGGCGGCCATTTCGATCGACCTGTTTCTGAGCGGCCAGGACACCCAGCGCAGGCCGCCACCCACCACCAACCTGATGTCGCAAAAAATGGGCATCCACGAGTGGAGCTACGACAACGATGTGTCCAACGACAACCGGTTCAAGGTGCCATGGGCCAAGGCTGAAATCGCGCTGGCCAACATCCGGGTCGAGGTGGAGCTG
>CALPLW020000109.1 GCA_943324505.2 Comamonas sp. lk | reverse complement strand
CACCCCCTACCCGGCCCTAGCTCAGCTTTGGCACACGCCTCCTGGTTGGCCGCCCTATTGTTGTCCAGTGCGGCCGCGCTGGCGGCTGACGCCGTGCCCGAGAGCGATCCAGCCAAGGTACCCGAGATTCGAGCCGGCAGCGGCATACTGATGGGCTACCTGGCGCGCAAAGACCTGCCCAACAGCCTGGCGTTGCTGCCACCACCGCCAGCGGCCGGCTCGATGGCCCTGGCGGCGGACGAAGAAGCGCACCAGAAGGCCAAAGCACAACGCAGCCCGGCCCGCTTGGCGCTGGCCACCAGCGATGCCGGGCTCAGGTTCCCGGCGGCAGCGGCCACTTTTTCCTGCGCACTGGGGGTGCCGATCTCGGCCCAGGCCACGCCACACCTGACCATGCTGCTGCGCCGCAGCCTGACCGATGCCGGCCTGGCCACCTATGCGGCCAAGGACCACTACCAGCGCCAGCGCCCGTTTGTCCGATTTGCCGAGCCGACCTGCTCGCCGCAAGACGAAGCGGCGCTGGCCAAGGACGGCTCCTACCCCTCTGGCCACGCCTCGTTGGGCTGGGCCTGGGGCCTGTTGCTGACCGAAGTGGCGCCGGACCGGGCCCAAACCTTGCTTGAGCGCGGCCATGCCTTCGGCCAAAGCCGCGCCATTTGCGGCGTGCACTGGCAAAGCGATGTGGACGCTGGCCGGCTGGTGGCATCGGCCACTGTGGCACGCCTGCAAAGCAGCGCTGATTTCCGGGCGCAGCTAGCGCTGGCCCGGGCTGAAGTGGTGGCAGCTCGCGCCAAGGGCGCCCAGCCCGAGGGCGATTGCACGGCAGAGGCCGCGACCCTGGCGGCCAGCAAGGGCACGCCCTGAGCCTAGGCCGCTATTGGCTCATGCGCGAGGTGTAACGGCACACCGCCGGATCGAACCAGGTTTTTGAAAACTCAGCCACCTGGTTGCTGGCGGTCCAGGAGGTGCGCTCGATGTAGCCGGCGATGGCGCCGGGTTGCAGCCCGCTGGGCGGCGCGGCCCAATCGGGCGCCGGGCCAACCGCGATCTGGTCTTCGACCCGGGCAATCCAGACCTGAAAACGCTGCTGGTAAAACAGGTACATCGAGTCCCCCAGTTCTTCCGGCTGCAGCTTGGGCCTGGCACTGGCGTCAAACCAGATTTCCTCCAGCGCCACCGGCACCTGGCTGAGCAAGCGCAGCCGGCGTACCCGCCAGCATGGTCCCGCTGGGTCGGACCCCAGCAGTGGCACATCAAGTGGACGAGCGTGGCGGCTGAGGTCCAGCACCTGCGCCGTCGGCAAGCCCGGGCCGTTGGTCAACTCAAGCCTGAACAACTCATAGATCTGCTGGGTGCCCTCCACCCGGCGCACATAGGTGCCCGAGCCCTGGATGCGCTCCAGCACGCCCTGCTGCTCCAGCAAGGCCAGCCCTTTTCTGAGGGTACCGATGGCGACCGACAGGCTGCGCGCCAACTCGGCTTCTGTGGGCAATCGCTCTGACGCGCGCCAGTAACCGGCCTTGATCTGGCGGGCCAGCAACTCGGCAATCTGCATGTAAACAGGCAAGGCTTGGGCTGGCTTGGCAATTGGCATGGGTGCAAGTATGACAAATTGAAAATCCCCAGCAGCTTGGGCAGCCAAATTCATACATGATTCATCTACACTTGTCTTAGCCAAGATCAACACGTCACCACATGCCTGATACCCCCATCGCCCAACCCGGTGCCCCAACCCTGACCACGCCGCTATCGTCACAGGGGCCCGCACCGGCACACCATGTGCCCGATTACCGCAAGGCCCTGTCTTGCTTTGCTACGGGGGTGACTGTGGTGACCACCCACTGGGCCGGTGAAGACTGGGGCATGACCTGCAACTCGTTCAATTCGGTGTCGCTCGAGCCCCGGTTGGTGCTGTGGAGCATCCGCCGTGCGTCGCACAGCCTGCAGGCATTCACCCAGGCCGGGCACTTCACGATCAGCGTGCTGGCCGAGTCGCAGCAAGCCTTGGCCAAGCAGTTCGCCACCGGCAGCATGACAGAGCGCTTTGCCGGTGCGCCGGTCCTGCGCCAGCCCGGCGGCGGCTTGCGCCTGGACGGCTGCGCGGCCTGGTTTGACTGCCGGTTGCATCAATTGATTGAAGCTGGTGACCACAGTATCCTGCTGGGTGAGGTGACTGATTTTGGCTGGCACGATGCCCCCGCCCTGGCTTTTTGGCACAGCCGCTTTGGCCAGATCCTCAGCCAAACACCCCATGCAAGTACCAGCGCGGCGCCAGCCCAGGGCCAGCCTGTGGCTGGTCCAGGCGCTCACGGTACACCCACAGCAGGCCGCTGACGCTGCTGCGCGCCACATAGTAATCACGCAGGGCGCTGGGCTCAGCGTCCCACCAACCGGCCTCCAAGCGCTGCGGCCCGGCCAGCAGGGTGAGCCGGTCCGGGTAGTGCGGGTGGCCCTGGCGCACCGCCAGTCGCTGCGGGGTGGCCAGCAACCAGCTGGGGTACAGGGCCTGATCTTGTGAATGATTTAGGGCTCCAGCCCTTGCTGCGCTTGGTTCATTAGCTATTAAAACAGTAGCATTTGACACCGGCTGCCAGCGCTGCATGCGCTCGGGCCGGTGGTCGGCCTGGGGCTGCAGCTGCAAGAGCTGCGCCGGCCCGAGCCGTGCCCCCAGGCGCTCGAGCAGCTGGTGCAGGCTGTCGCCGGGGCGCTGCGCCTCGGGCAGCAGGCTGGCGGTGTGGCCGCCGCGGGGCACCGTCTCCACCGTGCGCAGTTGCAGCGACAGCGCCGGCGCCGGCAGCGTGATGCGCGCCAGGTGCTCGGCCAGCAGCCGCTGCAGGTGCACGGTGTCAAGGGTGGGCTCGGCGCAGCGCAGCAGCAGCTCACCCTGGGTGGCGGTGTCGCGGCGCGCGTCCATGGTCCAGCACAACACCAGCGCCAGCACCGCCCGCTGGCGCAGTTGCAACCAGAGCTGCAGTTGCTCAAGCAGCCGACGCGCGCCAAACAGCAGCGCTGGCGCGGTCTCCACCTGTGCTGCCAGCTCCAGACTGGCCTCAAACACCTCGGGCAAAAGCAGCCAGGGGTAACGGTCTGGGCCCTGGCCGCAGGCCTGGTCCAGCGCCTGCAGCAGCGGCGCGCCAAAACGCCGCGCCACACCGGCGCGCGGCAGGGCCCGCAACTGGCCCCAGCGGGTGCAGCCCAGGGCCGCCAGCGTGGCCAGGTGCGGGCCGGCCGCCGCCAAGGCCGCCAGCGGCAGCTCAGGCGCCGGGGTGTGGGACAGACCGGGCAGCAGTCGGGCTTTTGCTATTAAAGAAGTAGCACCCTCGGCATGCTGGATAAGGGCTGGGGCCTGATTTGACTCTAAAAGCAAGTGCCGCAGCCGGGCCCGGCCACCCCACAGGCGTTCGCTGGCAGACACCTCCAGCAGCACGGCGTCGTCCAACCGGGCCACCCGCGGCGTGAACTGCAGGGCCCACCAGCCCAACGCGCTCCAGACGTCGGCCAGACCGGCCAGGCCGTCGGGGGGCTGAGCCTCAGGCTGCGGCTGTAAGGCGATCCAGTGCATGGCCACCCCCCTCCACCGCCTTGGCGCCCAGCGCCAGCCAGGCCGACAAACGCCCCTGCCGCGCCGGCAGCAGCAGCGGCTGCAACAGTGGCGGACCGCGCCGCTTCAGAACATGCAGACACAGGGCATCGGTCCCCTGAACCTGGGTCTGGCCCTGAGTATGAGTCTGAACTGCGGGTCTGTCGGGCGAGGGCGCCAGCAACAGGCGCAGCACAGCGGGCGAGGAATCGGCCTGCGCCTGGGCCGGCCGCAGCGCAAACAGCGGTTTGCCGTGGGTTTGTGCTGCCAGTTGCAGCCGGCGCAGCTGCTCGGCCCGCACCTGCGGCAACCAGGCCAGCACCGCCAGCACGCCGGCGCAGCGCAGCGCCTGCTCGGTGGCCCACAAACGAGCCTGCGGCTCACTCACCTGCAGCCACAGCAGCCGCTGAACCGCCAGCCCCTGGGCTTGCAGCGAGGGACCAAACGGCACATGGGGCGGCCCCACCAGCACCAAGGCACCGGGGCTGGCCTGCTGCAGCCGCACCAGTGCCGGCAGCAACAACCGCCACTCGGCGTGAAAGCCTGGCGGCTGCAGCAGCTCGCTCAGGGCATCGAGCGGCCAGCCCGCACCGGGCAAGACTGCATCCAGCGCCGCGTAGCCGCTGGCCAGCGTGGCGCCGGGCGCGCCGCCAAGCGTGTCGGCAGACCAGACCGCATCGCCCAGCGCGGCCAGCGTCTGAGGCAGGGATGGCGCCATGATGGAAAAGCTGGAAATGACCGCCCCTTAAAAACTGTATATATGAACAGTATAGTGAGGCTGCTGGTTTGCGTCATCTCCGGCTGCAAGGTCTTGCCCGGTCAGGGAGGGGCCGGCGCGCCTGGTGCAGCGAAGTCAAGGAAGGAGCCCGCAGGGCGGAGGGACATGAGCGGAATCAGGCGCGCCGGCCCCGCCAACGTTAACAGTCAAGCGTAAAAAAGGCTCTTAAGCCACGTCCCTATTGACTAGTTAGCTATTATTTATGTAGCAATTAACGGGAATGACACCGAGGGGCTGGGATAGCGGGCCGTTGGCGGTCAGTGGTCGGGGTTTACCACACTGCGCCCGATATCAGGCCAGCGCCGGTGGACCCACAGCCAGGCCTGCAGTCCCACCCCCAGCATGGCCAGGGACACGATGGCCAGGGCGACGGCAGAGTGCATCACCAGCGGTGCGATCAGCCCAGCTACCACGCCGTTGGCACTGGCACCGATGAAAGACTGCAGAGACGACGCCATACCTCGACGCTCAGGGTGCAGATCCAGCACCAGCAGGGTCACCACCGGCACCATCATGGCCCAACCAAAGGCGAAAACGGCCAGAGGCAACATGGCCCAGGCGGCGTGGGGCGCAAACAACAAGTTGGCGACCAGGTTAATCACTGCACTCAGCAGCATCACTACAAAACCGTAGCGGATCTGCTGCTTGGGAGGCAGTTTGCCCGCCATGCGTCCGCTGAGCCAGGCACCTGTCATGATGCCGCTGATGTTGAGCACGAAAAACCAGAAAAACTGCGTGGGCGGCAGCCCCAGGATGTCGCCCAAAAAGGCCGGGGCCGACAACACATACAAAAACATGCCATTAAAGGGTATGCCGCTGGCCAGCGCCAGCAGCAAAAACCGGGGGTCCAGGCCAAGTTGCCAGTAGCCTTGCAGCAGATTGCTGACCCGCAGCGGCTGGCGGTGCGCCAGGTGCAGGGTCTCGGGCAGCAAGCGGTAATTGGCAACCCACAGCGCCACCCCGACTGCCGTCAAAAACCAGAAAATACTGTGCCAACCCAGATACACGTACAGAGAGCCGCCGATCATGGGTGCAATCGCTGGAGCAATGCCAAAAAAGATGGTGATCTGGCTCATGACCCGCTGCGCCTCGCTGGGCGCAAACATGTCACGCACCACCGCGCGCGCCACCACAATGCCAGCGCCAGTTGACAGGCCCTGCATGGCCCGGAAGAACACCAGCTGCCCGATGCTTTGCGACAGCGCGCAACCCAGAGAGGCCAGTGTGAAGGCGGCCAGTCCCCACAACACCACCGGCCGGCGCCCCACGCTGTCAGACAACGCGCCGTGGAACAGGCTCATGAAGGCGAAGCCAAAGAGGTAAGCCGACAGGGTCTGCTGCATCTGCACCGGCGTGGCATCCAGCGAACGGGCAATGCCTGAAAACGCCGGCAGGTAGGTGTCAATCGAAAACGGCCCCAACATGCCCAGCACGGCCAGCAACACGGCCAGGGCCCAGCGTGGGGCGCGCCAGAGTTGTTTCGCGTCCGGGTTCATGGCGGGCCTGTCAGCTTGATGCCCCCATCAACGTCACCACCACAATGACCACCCCCAGACCGAGGTTGACCATCACCCAGCGGCGAATAGCCTGCAAGGCCGTGGCACCTGCCGGCCAGGCCTGACCGGCCACGGCACGACTCAGCCGCGGGTACAGGGCAAAACGCAGATGCCCAAAAATCGCCAGCATCAACACGCCCAGCACCGACATCACCAGCCATTCCAGCGGCAGGCTGAAGGAGGCCCCGGATTGCACCATGTGCCGCGCGGTGCGGCCAATCATCCAGACGCCGCTGGCCAGCACCAGCGCCGAGGCCACCAGCACCGCATTGAAAAACCGCCCCAGCACCGCGTGCATCAGGCGCAGTCGCACCGGCGCGTCAAGCTCGGCCAGCGAGGGGCGCAAAAAGAAATGGGCAAACACCATGCCGCCCACCCAGAGGATGACGCACAGCAGGTGCAGGGTTTTGAGGAGGGCGTAGAGCATGGGTGGGGTCAAACGAAGACAAACGAAGAAAAGGACCGGACAGGCGGTACAGACCCCTCTATTGTCGACCCTTCGCAGGCTCCCCCGCACACGCCCTGCATCTAACCCTCACTTTGTCGCAGGCCAGCCCGAGCCTGGGCCAGCTTGGCGACAAGCGGCGGGCGATGCCTAGCGTTCGATCAGTCGGTTCCAGCGGGCGTTCCAGGCCGGCCGGCTTTCGTTGACGGCATCCCAGTCCAGCACGACGGCGGTCTTCATATAGTCAGCAAATTGCGCCAAAACAACCTTGGAGTCGGCATCGCTGGCCTGGGCCTTGGGGTTGGACGGAATCTCGTTGCCGTGCTTCAGGCCGGCGGCCTGGGCTTCGGCGCTGAGCAGGTGCTCGGCCAGTTTCTGGGCCAGTGCCGATTCGCTGTTGTTGGCAATGACGCACTCGGCCACCATCAGCACCACCGAGCCCTCCTTGGGTTGCGCGTACTCAACCTGAATCCCCTTGGCCTTGAGGTTGGCGACCGAGGTCGGGGTCAGCGGAGCAATGGCGGCCTCACCGGTCTGCATCATCTCGGCCAGTTTGGCCGAGCTGGGGATGTACTCCAGCACATTGGGGCCGACGCTGGTCTTCCAGGCGTTGAAGCCGGGTTCGACGTTCCTCTCGGTGCCGCCCTTGATGCGGTTGAACATCAGGAAACCGTGCAGCCCGAACGAAGAGGAAGAAACCGACTGGAACACCACCTTGCCCTTGAGCTTGGGGTCTGCCATGTCCATCCAGGAGGTGGGCGCAGCCCAGCCTTTTTCGGTGTACATCTTTTTGTTGTAGGCCAGCCCGGTCATGCCCATGGTGACGCCAGTGGCCATGTCGCCCTTGAAGCGGGCGGTGGGAAACACCTCATTGAGGGCAGCGCTGGGCTTCATTTTTTCGCACAAACCCATGCCGATGGCGCGCGCCATCACGCCGTCATCGAGAAACATCACGTGCATCTGGGGCTTGTCCTTGCTGGCCTGGGCCTTGGCCAGGATCTCGGACGAGGTGCCCGGCACCACCACCACCTTGGCGTTGTTGGCTTTTTCAAACGCCGGGAAGATGTGCTCCGACCAGATTTTTTCCATCTGGCCGCCATTCATGCCGATGTAGATGGTCTTGGTTTGGGCCGAGACCTGGGTGCTAACCAGGGCCGCGGCAGCGAGCGCCAGGGCCAGCAGGGTCGGACTGGCCGGGCGGCGGTTTGAGTGTGTGCGTTGCATAAATATCTCCTTTAGGTTGAGGTAGCACGGGGGGGAACACGGGAAATCATGGGGTGGCAAAGCGCGCCACCGAGAACGCGCTGATGGGCGTGCTGCTGCGGCCGTCGCGCACCAGCTCAGCCAGGACCTCGCCCACGGCGGGGCCGATCTGGAAACCCGCGCCGGCAAAGCCGAAGCCGTGCACCAGGCCGGGCGTGGTCTGGCTCAAACTGATCACGGGCTCGCGGTCGGGCAGGTAGCCCTCGGTGCCGCTCCAGGTGCGGATGATGTGGGCGTGGCGCAGTGTCGGCAGCAACTCCAGCGTGCGTTCAAGCACCAGGGCAATGGCCTCGCGGCTGGGGCGGGCACGCTTGTCGTCCAGCGCATAGCCCTGCGAGCCGCCGATCACGCAGTTGCCGCGCGGCGCCTGGCGCGCGTAAACGCCGCCGCCCTCCACGCCGAGGCTCAGCGTCATGAACATGGGCAGGGGCTCGGTCACCGTCATGACCGGGTGCGAGGACACCATGGGCACCGGCTCGCCAAAATGCGCGGCAATGGCGCCAGCCCAGGCGCCGGCACAGTTGAGCAGCTGGGGCGCACGCACCGTCAGCCGGGTGCCCGAGCGCAGGGTGAACAGCCGACCATCATGCGCCACCTCGTCGACCGGCGTGTACTCGCGGATGTCGGCACCCAGGGCGGCGGCGGCTTTGGCAAAGGCGGGCGACACCAGACGCGGGTTGGCGTGGCCGTCCTGCGGGCACAGCGAACCGCCTACCGCCCGCGCTCCGATCCACGGAAAGCGCTGGCGCAGGGCCGGCGCGTCCAGCAGCTGCAGGTCCATGCCGAAGCCGGCGCTGCGTTCAAAGTAGGCCTCCAGCGCGGCCATGTCCGACGCGCTGCGGGCCAGCTTGAGGTGCCCGGACTGCCGGTATTCACCGTCGACGCCGATCAGCTCAGGCAGCCGGGTCCAGATGCCTTGGGCGCGCTGCGCCAGCGGCAGCTGGGCCAGGGTGCGGCCCTGGCGCCGAACGCCGCCGTAGTTGACGCCGCTGGAACGCGAGCCACAGGCGTCACGCTCCAGCAGGGTGACCGACAACCCCATGCGGCGCAGGGCCAGCGCGGCCGAGGCGCCCACAATGCCCCCGCCCAGCACCGCCACGTCGCACGCCACCTGCGTTGTCATGGGGGCGGCTCCGGCGCCAGCGGGCGGGCCGCAGCAAAGGGGATCGGCTTGACCGGCGCCTGGCCGCGCAAGCGCCCCACCGCCGACAGCGGCTGCCCGGTGCACTGCGCCAAAATTTCGGTGGCGGCCACCGCGCACATGCGGCCCTGGCAGCGCCCCATGCCCACGCGTGTCAGCGCCTTGAGCCGGTTGATCTCGGTCGTGCCCGTGGCTCGGGCGGTGGCGCGCAGTTCGCCGGCGGTCAGCGACTCGCAGCGGCACACCAGCAGCTCGTCGCTGGCCTGTGCGGCCCAGGCGGTGGGAAAGGGAAACGCCCGCTCCAGCCCACGGCGAAAGCGCTGGGCACGGGCGAGGCGGCGCTCCAGCTGGGCCACACGTGCGGTATCCGCGGGCGTGAGCCGATGGCCGGTGTCGGCCAGCAGGGCCAGGGCGGCGCGCTCGCCAGCCCACTCGGCAGCAGGTGCGCCGAGGATGCCGGCACCATCACCGGCCAGGTAGACACCGGGCACACTGCTGCGCCCGGCCGCATCCCGCACCGGCAACCAGGCGCGTTGCAGCGCGTCGAACTCGAAGCGACAGCCCAGGATGTCCGGCAGTTGTGTCTCGGAGCGCAGCGCATGACCCAGGCCAATCGCATCACAGGCCAGGGTGTGCTCGCCCCGGTCGTCGCGCCAGCGTACCGCACTGACCCGATCGTCGCCCAGCACCTGCAGTGGCTGGATGCCACCATGCAGCGGGACGCCATGGGCGCGCAGCCAGGCCACGTAATACATACCGCGCGCCAGCAAGCCGGGCGCGGCCATCAGACTCGGCAAAGCAGCCACCTGGTCGGCCAGCGCGGCAGTGTCCAGCACGGCGGCCACGCTGGCGCCGGCTTTGGCGTACTGGTAGGCCACCAGGTACAACAGCGGCCCCGAGCCGACAAACACCACGCGGTGCCCGATGGCGCAGCCCTGGTACTTGAGGGCCACCTGCGCGCCACCCAGGGTGAAGACGCCGGGCAGAGTCCAGCCGGGAAACGGCAAGACCCGGTCGGTGGCGCCGGTGCTCAGAATCAGCTGGGTGTAAGGCTGGGTCGCGGACTGACGCTGCTGGGGCTGAAGCGGGTGGAGCAGGTCCAGCTGCCCGCCCTCGGCATTCCAGGCCAGGGT
Organism: Comamonas sp. lk; assembly: GCA_943324505.2. GTDB lineage: Bacteria > Pseudomonadota > Gammaproteobacteria > Burkholderiales > Burkholderiaceae_C > Rhodoferax. The sequence goes on along the minus strand of CALPLW020000109.1, from coordinate 738 downwards.
GTCGCTGAAGTACTGAATATGGGGCAGCAGGCCGGCCATGGTGTCGTGCAGCGCGGCCGCGCGCGCGGCGTCGCGGCCATACAGCGTCTGCTTGCTCCGCTGAAAATGCGCTGGCGGCTGGCGGTAGATTTGCCCGCCCGAACGCGGCGCTTCATCGACCAGCACCGGCCTGAGGCCATGCCGCACCAGGGTCTCGGTGGCCCGGATGCCGGCCGGGCCAGCGCCGACGATCACCACTTGCCGCTCAGTTGTCATGCGGCACCCCAGGCTGGCTGCACAAACGCATGCCGGCCACCAGAAAGGTGGTGCAGGTGCGCAGCCGTTCGCCGGTTTCGGTCTGCATCCAGCAGTCCTGGCAGGCCCCCATCAGGCAAAAGCCGGCACGTGGTTCGCCGCTGAATTCGGCCAGTCTCAGTTGCGCCGACTGCAACAGCACGGCCGTCATCACGGTGTCGCCGGCCAGGGCCTGCAGCTCGCGGCCGTCCAGCGTGAAGCTAAGCGGCTCACGCCGGGTTTCGGCCAGGCGCTGGAACAGGCCCTGCTTGGCGGCGGGCTGGCTCATTTGCCGCCCACCAGAATCCGGTCCAGCCCGTACAGCCGGTCCAGCACCAGCATGACCACCGCCGTGAACAGCACCATCAGGGCAGAAGCCGCGGCCATCAGCGGGTCGATCGACTCAGTGGCGTACATGTACATGCGCACCGGCAGCGTGACCGTGGCGGGTGAGGTGACAAAGAT
>CALPLW020000108.1 GCA_943324505.2 Comamonas sp. lk | reverse complement strand
CGCACAAACAAGGCCATGCCCAAACCCAGGTTGAGCGCGCCAAACACAAACAGCAGCGCTGCATTGCCCGGGCTGACCACGGCGCTGCCCATCAGGCTGCTGGCGGCCAGGGCCGCGATGATGGTGCCGGTACACACCGCCGGCATCATGCCCACCTGCGCATGCCGCCGGGTGATGACAGTGGCACCGGCAAAGGCCAGCGCCACCAGCAGCGACAAGCCGTCCCCCATGGGTGAGACCTGGCCGGTCAAAGATTCCGACACCATGATGGCTACGCCCAGAATCACCACCGCAATGGCAACCCAGGTGGCGCCATCGACCCGCTCTCGAAACACCAAAAAAGACACCAGCGCCGCAATCAGCGGCACGCCAGCCTGCATCAGCAGAATGTTGGCAATGGTGGTGTACTGCATGGCCATCACAAAGGTGCTGGAGGCAATGGCAAAACACAGGCCCACGCACAGACCCGGCAGGCCCATGGCCAGAAACAGTTTGCGCGTGCCCTGCCAGCCTTCGCGCCAAAGCATCACCGCCAACAGGAATGTGGCCGCTGCGAGCGAGCGCCAAAAGACGACGGCCCAGGAATCCGGTACTGTCAAATAACGCGCAATGGCGCCGCCAAAGCTCCAGGCCACTGCCGAGCCAAACACCAGCAGCAGACCACGCCGCTCGTCGTGCACGCCGCTCATGCTCAGCGCTGGATCAGCTCAATTTTGTAGCCGTCGGGGTCGGTGACAAAGGCGATGATGGTGCTGCCACCCTTGACTGGGCCGGCCTCACGCGTGACCTTGCCGCCAGCCGCCTTGATGCGCTCGCAGGCGGCATAGACGTCGGGCATGCCCAGCGCAATGTGGCCATAGGCGGTACCCATCTCGTACTGCTCAACGCCCCAGTTGTAAGTGAGCTCAATCTCAGCCTGCTCAGGGTTGCTGGCATAGCCCAGAAAAGCCAGCGTGTACTTGTACTCTGGGTTCTCAGACTTGCGCAGCAGCGTCATGCCGAGAATTTGGGTGTAAAAATCGATGGCGCGTTGGAGGTTGCCGACGCGGAGCATGGTGTGGAGGATTCGCATGGGTGCAACTCTAGCATGCTGCCTGGCAGGCGTCGCCTCAGGCCGCTATGGGTACGGTGGCAGCTGACTGCCCTGTGGTGGTGGCTGCAAACCGCCGAGGCAAGCATGGAGGGTCACAACTCGGCTTCGGCCGTCGATCCGCTTCAAGGCAAGTTTGGCTGCTTTGGGCCAGTGGACGAAACCGCTTCGCGGTAGTCTCTGATCCAGATGTGTTGGTATTCAACTGATTGAGCGCGTGTCGATGTAGTGAATTGAGGCAATTGGCCTCGTTCACACAGGAGCACAGTGATGGAAACGTTAACCCACCCGGCATCTCCACTGCGTCAACGCATGCTGGAGGATATGCGAATGCGCAAGCTCGCGCCCAAGACACGGGATGCCTACATCCGAGCGGTCAGCCGGTTTGCACAGTATCTGGGGCGCTCCCCGGGCACTGCCACCGCAGAAGATCTGCGGCGGTATCAGTTGCACTTGGTCGACGCGGGCACTTCGCCCATTACCCTCAATGCCACCATCACGGGTCTGAAGTTCTTGTTTGATGTGACTCTGGGTCACAGCGATGTGCTGGCTAAGATGCAATCGGTGCGCGTTCCTCGCAAGCTACCCGTTGTCCTGAACAAGCAAGAGGTCGCCCGTTTGATCGCCTGTGCCGGCAATATCAAGCACCAGACTGCACTGTCTGTAGCGTATGGCACTGGATTACGGGTCAATGAAGTGATCTCACTGAAAGTCAGCGACATCGACAGCCAACGCATGACGCTGCGCGTGGAACAGGGTAAGGGCAGCAAGGACCGGTACGCCATGCTCTCGCCGGTCTTGCTCGAACGCCTACGCGTGTGGTGGCGTGTAGCGCGTGCACAAGGCAAGATGCTCGACGGCGGATGGTTGTTTCCCGGGCGTGACCCGATAGACCCGCTCACCGCACGACAGCTCAACCGTGCCATTCATGAGGCCGCCATGGTGGCCAAGATCGACAAGCCCGTATCCATGCACACCCTGCGCCACAGCTTTGCCACGCACCTGTTGGAGCAGAAGGTCGACATTCGAGTAATTCAGGTGATGCTCGGTCACAAGAAACTGGAGACCACGGCGCTCTACACCCAGGTGGCCACCGAGGTGCTCAGGGAAGTCATCAGTCCGCTGGAAACGCTGGCGCCGAAGTAGGTCGTTGTATGGGCCTTTGTGCCCTGGAGGTGGCGGATATCTTCCGCGCCCATGGGCCTGCCTACCGGCTGGCTCAGCGCTCTCACCTGAGCCTGGGTCAACTCAAGGTCATGTCAGCCATCGAGCAGTGCCGCACTGCGGCGCTGGGGGGGCACGTTTTGCGCTGTCCAGACTGCCAGAACAATCTCGTGTCCTACAACTCCTGCCGCAACCGCCACTGCCCCAAGTGCCAAGCCGTTGCAGCCAAGCGTTGGTTGGAGGCGCGCCAGGCTGATCTGCTGCCAGTGGACTACTACCATGTGGTCTTCACCTTACCAGCGCCCATCGCTGAGATTGCCTATTACAACAAGGCTTTGATCTACGGCCTGTTGTTTGAGATCGCGGCTAAGACGCTGATTACTATTGCCGCGGACCCCAAGCATCTAGGCGCAGAGGTTGGCGTGACGCTGGTGTTGCACACCTGGGGCTCGGCGCTCACGCACCACCCGCATGTGCACGGTATCGTGCCCGGCGGGGGGTTGTCACCCGATGGAAAACGCTGGGTGGCATGCAAGCCTGGGTTCTTCTTATCGGTGCGGGTGCTCTCGCGCCTGTTCAGGCATCGCTTCTTGGAGGCGCTGCAGGAGGCACACCGCGCAGGCAAGTTGCAATTCTTCGGTGACACTGCCGGCTTGGCCGATCCCAAGTCCTTTGCCAGATGGCTGGCACCTCAGCGCAAGATTGAGTGGGTGGTTTATGCCAAACGCCCCTTTTCCGGCCCCGAAGCGGTGTTGACCTATCTGTCGCGCTACACGCACCGAGTGGCTATTGCGAATTCCCGGCTGGTGACCATGGATCAGCGCGGCGTCACCTTTAAATGGAAGGACTACCGCGACAAGAGCAACCCGGACAGACCACGCCACAAAACCATGACGCTCAGCGCCGATGAGTTCATGCGCCGGTTCCTGCTGCACGTACTGCCAAGTGGCTTTCACCGTATCCGCCACTTCGGCTTGATCGCCAACAACGGGCGCAAGGAGAAGCTTGCGCTGGCCCGTGAGCTCTTGAACGTGGCGAGTGCGCTGCCCACTGCGGTCAAGATTGCCAAGACTGACGACTCCACAGTTGAGGCCGCGCGGCTGAACTTTACGTGTGTGCACTGCGCCGCCCAAATGATTCTTCTTGAGTCTTTCCCGCGTTGGCTGCCGATTCGGGGGCCACCTCCATCCCGGGGTGAACTGTGTTGACAGGTATGCCAAATCGGCGAGGTACAAGACTGACGATGTCCTGTGACACGGCAGCTGGGGGCAGCTATGAGCCAAACTGCCCGAGCTGGCTTTTTTGCACCACTATGCGCTGCACATTGGAGTCGATTTATTCGCCCGCATCACAGTCTGACGGCGGTGCAAGCTGCAATTGCACATTGCAACATCCAGCGTGCAATCAACGAAAACATCAAATCGCCATAGCTCTTCGGTGATTGGGGCACTCTCTGGCACCGCGGTTTCCTCCCTCGGGGCTTGTACGACGCCCACCCTTACGCGTTATCGGGCTGCATGGGGCTTGCCTCTGCGGGTGGGCATCCTACAACCCTAAGCAGCAGCAGCCATCGGTAAACCCACCCACTGCCGCTCTGCCGTGCCACACAGAAGCCCCTGCACCCGACGATTACCGCACGCCATTCCAAGAGAGGCCACCCCAAAAACGCCCCCACCAAGCTCACCAGCTGAGTCCACCTCCACCCATAATGACGCACATACCGTCGGCCAAATCACCGGCTCAAAGAGGTCACACCATGGGTTTCCGTTTCCAAAAGCGCATCCGCATCTTCAAAGGGCTCACCCTGAACTTGAGCAAGGGCGGCACCTCCTGGACGGTGGGCGGCCCCGGCGCGTCGGTTAACCTCAAGGACGGCAAGGCCACTGGCACCGTCGGCATTCCGGGCACCGGCCTCTCGTACCGCGAACGGCTGGACAACCCCGGCAAGGGCGGCGGCTTGGGCTGGGTGGTGTGGCTGGTGGTTGCCATCGTGCTGCTGGGGGTGTTCTTTGGCCGGTGAGGCGCTACGCTGCGGGCCAATACGCAGGGAATGACAAAAAATGTTCGAGCAAACCTTCAAAAACATCGACGACATCCTGCACAAGGATGCGGGCTGCACCAGCGAGCTGGATTACACCGAGCAATCGTCTTGGCTCTTGTTCCTGAAATACCTGGACGCGCTGGAGGCTGACAAGGCCACAGAGGCAGAGCTGGAAGGCCAGGCCTACAGCTTTATCCTGGACAAGGCCTATCGCTGGGAAAGCTGGGCAGCCCCCAAAAATGCCGACGGCAAGTTTGACCACAACACCGCGCTGACCGGTGACGACCTGCTGGATTTCGTCAACCGCAAGCTTTTTCTTTGGCAACTTGGCGGTAGTAGCGCGCTTCATTTTTTTCAGCCTTTCTCAGCGATATCAAGTGAGGCCTTTTTGAGCGCTCGGTGTAGACCACACAAGTCATGGGGGGGGAGCTTGGAGGTTCTTGAAAAGCAATATTTCAAGAACGAGAACATCGGATAAACCTGAATGTAGGTGGGGGCTTCAGCCCTAGACTCAGGGTTTGGCGGCTCCGGCCGACACGCGTTGCAGCACGCGAGCCTTCTGGCACGTCACCCTTTGGAGAAACACCCGATGCCCAACACTCGAACAGCGAATGCCGTCCGTTTGGAGTTCACTCCTGGCTCCCTGGTTCAGTCCAACCTGTCCGGCGCGGCCTTCACCGGCAACTGGCTCTGGGTGGCGGGCGACGAAGCCTGCGGCCTGGACCGCCTTAGCCTGCTCGAACCCGTGGGGCGCGAGGCCTTGCGCTTCGGCGCGGCACGCGACTTCCCACTTGCCGATCTGCTGGACCTGCCCGGCACGGCGGGGGAAGAGGCCGATCTGGAAGGCATGGCCGTGGCCGAGGGCTTTCTTTGGGTGGTCGGCTCGCATGGGCTGAAGCGCAAGAACGCCAAGTCGGACCGGAACCACGCCGACAATGCCGAGCGGCTGGCGAAGGTGACGCTGGACGGCAATCGGCGTTTGCTGGCCTGCATCCCCATCGAGCACGACGCCAAGGGCGAGCCCTGTCTGGTGCGGCAGGCCCAAGACGGCCGACGGGCGCTGCGCCTGAAGGGTGATGCGCAAGCGAACCTGCTCACCCGTGCGCTCGCCAATGACCCTCACTTCGGACCGTATATGGCCATCCCGGGCAAGGACAACGGCTTCGACATCGAAGGCCTGGCCGTCGACGGCCGCCGGCTGCTGCTGGGCCTGCGCGGCCCGGTGCTGCGCGGTTGGTCGGCGCTGCTCGAGATCGCGGTCGAGACCCGCGGTAACCAGCTGCGCTTAGCGCCCCTTGACGATAGCGGCACGCTGATCCGGAAGCACTTCCTGCAGCTCGACGGCCTGGGCGTGCGGGACCTGCACTTCTCAGGTGACGACCTCTACATCCTGGCCGGCCCGACGATGGTGTTGAATGGCGACATCCGTGTCTTCAAATGGCCTGCCGCCCGGCCCTTGCTGGCGGCCAACCGCGAGCCTGTGCGCTTCGAGGCCGCGCTGACCGAGTCGGTGCCACTGCCGCACGGACGCGGCACCAACCGCGCCGAGGCCATCTGTGACCTGCCGCCTGCGCTGTTGGGCGGCAAGGCGCGCTGGCTCGTGCTGTACGACACGCCTGGCGCCGATCGCAAGGAAGGGGAGCACACCGTCTTCGGTGACCTGCTGCGCCACGATTGAGATCGTCCGCCCCAATGTGTCCCAGTCGCCTGCCCTGCTTAAAGGTAATCAAGAATGGAGAACCTACGCTCAGGCGTCGGATCGCCGCTCTCCCGGAAATCGACCTCGCGTCACCGCTCCAGTTCGTCATCAATGCGGCAGCGGGCAGCAGCGACGCGCGGGCGAAGCGCGAAGTCGTCGAAGCCGCGCTGCGGGCGCACGGACGGCAAGGTGAGCTGCTGTTCTGCAGCCCCGCCCAGTTGACCGGCGTAGCGCACCAGGCTGCGTCCAGGTCGATCGCCACCCGCACGGCTGTGGTCGCCGTCGGTGGTGACGGCACGTTCAACTACTTTGCCCGCACGCATGGCATACCCGCAGTTCCGGCCGATGCTGTCCGCCAGCTGCTGCATTCGGTGCCGACGCCGGTTCAAGTGGCTTGCATCAACGAGCGCGTGTTCCTCGTCAACGCCAGCCTCGGGCTCTATCCCGACCTGCTGGAGGACCGGGAGGCCTACAAGGCGCGATTCGGTCGCAGCCGCTGGGTGGCTTTCGTGGCAGCCTGTGCAACCCTGCTGCGTGCGCAGCGCCGTTTGCGATTGCACATCGAGATGGGTGGCAAGGTACGCGACATGCAGACCTTGACGCTCTTCGTGGGCAACAACCGCCTGCAACTGCAGCAGTTCGGCGCGGAGCCCGATGACACCGTCGCCGGTACGCCGGGCGACGGGAGTATGGCCGCGCTCGTGCTGCGGCCTATCGGAACGCTGTCGATGATCGGGCTGATGCTGCATGGCGCTATGGGCAGGCTGGGTGAAGCTGCGGGCGTGGAGCGCTTCGAGTTCGAGCACCTGGTGGTGCGGCCGACGCTGCCGCAGGGCCGCAGCGGGGTAAAGGTGGCCTTCGATGGCGAAGTGAAGATGATGCGCGCGCCACTCGACTTCCGCGTGCTCGCCAAACCGCTCTATCTGCTGAAGCCACAGCCCGACGCTGCTGATACAGGCGCCCGGTCCCGCGCCGAAGAGGCAGCGCCATGAGTGTGCTGCTGCAGATATCCGACACGCACTTCGGCACCGAGCAGGGCGCGGTCGTCGAAGCCTTGGGCGCACTGGCCAAGCAGCAGCGTCCTGATGTGGCTGTGCTGTCGGGCGACATCACGCAGCGCGCTCGCCCGGCGCAGTTCCGCGCGGCACGCGCGTTTGTAGACAACCTGGGGGCCGCAGTGCTGGCCGTTCCAGGCAACCACGACATCCCGCTCTTCGATCTGTGGGCGCGCCTGCACAGCCCGTATGGACGGTACAGCGCCGCCTTCGGCACAGATCTCGAGCCGGTGCACCACTCTCCGGAACTTCTGGTGGTGTGCGTCAACACCACGCGACCCTGGCGACACAAAGACGGTGAGGTCTCCGCGCTGCAGATCGACCGTGTGGCCCGACTGGTGGAGCACGCTGTCCCTGCGCAGCTGCGCGTCGTCGTGGTGCACCAGCCCATCGCCGTCACGCGTGCCGAGGACGAGCCCGACCGACTGCGCGGGCATGCTGTCGCGCTTCAACGTTGGGCTGAAGCCGGCGCCGACCTCGTCATGGGCGGTCACATCCATCTTCCCTACGTCATGCCAGCGCAAGGCCTGGCGCGTCCGCTGTGGGTCGTGCAGGCGGGCACTGCTGTGTCGTCCCGAGTGCGTGATGGTTCGCCCAACTCGGTGAATCTTTTGCGCTGGGGCACGGATGCGGCGCCGGGATGCTGCCGGATCGAGCAGTGGGACTACGACGCCGACGACCGGACCTTCCGGCTCGCCAAGGTCAGCGAGGTCCGGCCGGACAGGGCGTGACTGCGGGTTCGCGCCGGGCGCATCGTGTTCCTGCTATTTCGCTTTTTCCTGAGTTTTGATCTCGAAAGCGCCGCTTCTTCCGAAGTTCGACAGGATGCATAGTCCAGCCTGTCATCACTCCCGAACTCCCCCGCCATGAAGCCTTCTTTGCGCTTTGCGTCCCTCGTCGTGCCTCTGACGGCGATGACGCTGATAACAGTGCTGATCCGCCGCCCGGCGGCAGACGGCGCGCCGTGAGTGAGTCGATGAGCATTCAGGACAGTCCGCGCAGTCTCCGCAGGTCCCGCCTTGCCTTCCTAGACGACGTCGAGTCCCCATGACGGAATCCATTGTGCAGCGGCTGCGTGAAACAGCCGCAACCCTGCCTGCAGAGAGGGTGTCGCTGCAAACCCTGGCGCATGCCCACGGGCCTACCGCACATGGCACCTGGCTACTCCTGATGGCAGTGCCTTGCCTCCTGCCCGTGCCTGGCGTCGGTACGGTGCTCGGCCTGGGGATGATCGCGCTGGCAGTGGCGATGTGGCGAGGTCAGTCCGCTGCATGCCTTCCTCGGCGGGTGGCTGAGCTCGAGCTCTCAAGCCACTGGGCGCAGCGGGTGCTGGGCATGCTTGCCTTTTCCTATGCCGTGGCCGGGCGATTCGCCAAGGCCCGGCTGAGCCATCTTGCATTGGCGGAAGGACGGTCGTGGACCGCCGCCGCCATTGGGCTGATGGCGCTCATCGTCGTGATGCCGATCCCCTTCGGCAACGTGCTCCCGGCGGTGGCGCTGATGCTCATCGGGCTGGGGCTGGTGTTTCGCGATGGTGTTGCGGTTGTTCTGGGGCTTGCGATGGCGGCCCTGGCGATGTGCGTCACTGCGGGCGTCATGCTGATGGTATGGGTCTGGGGCCGTGAGTGGCTTCTGGGTTTTTTGTGAATGTGAACGAAAGCTCCGAATGATCTATGCCGCCCTCAAGACTGTTCATGTGCTGGCCATCGTCGTGTGGATCGGTGGCATGGTGTTTGCGCACTTCTTTCTGCGCCCGGCTGTCGCCCGGCTCGACCCGCCCGTCCGCTTGCGGCTGATGCACGATGTGCTCGACCGCTTCTTTCAGGCCGTACTTGTGGCTGCGCTGCTGACGCTGGCCAGCGGCGTGTGGATGCTGGGTCGTGTGGCCAAGCAGGTGGTGCAGTCGGGGGGCAACTATGGGTCTCGATCAACCTCGGCCTGGGTGTCTTGGTGCTGCTCGTGACGCTGATGCGCTGGATGACTTGAGTCCTGACCCTGCAGACCATTCCCCTGCGTCTCAGACGGCACCGAAAGCCAGTCCGCCGGGCTAAACAGAAGCACCGGCACCCTTCGATTACCGCACGCCATCGCGAGAAAAAGCGGCACATCCTGGAAGGTTGGCGACCATGGCGCGTCGTTCAACCTCAAGGATGACAAAGCCACTGGCACCCTGGGCATCCCGGGCACCGGCCTGTCTTATCGCGAGCGGCTGGACAACCCCGGCAGCAGCGGCGCCGGCAAGGGCGGCGGCTGCTCGCGACGCAGTTCAGACAGCACGTTGGTGTTCACCAGTTAGCTCAAAAAGCAACCTCGCGCGGCAGGCTTGCGTCGCGCTCAAACAGGAAGTCGTCTTGCCCGCACAGGGGAGACTGCTGCATGAAGTCCACCAGTGAATCGGGGTTGCGACTCAGATGGTCAAACTCTGCGCTGATACGCGCTTCCAGGCGAGCACCACGCGTTTTGGTGGCCACATCACGATTGGTTTGCATACTGGTCTCCAAAGTCAACACTGGGCATCCCGATATCGTACGCCAATTGTCCGTACACTGCAGGCCGCCATTGAGCCGGCGCAACGGTGAAGTACACGCCCGCTCAAAGAGCTTCGGTGCAAAAGGTGGCCGGGGTGACGATCCGGGTGCGGCCAAGGCTTCCGCGCTGTAGCAGGCCGGCACGGCGATCGCCGGTCACCAGGTAATCTGCCTCGCTGGCCAATGCCATGGAAAGCAGGAAAACATCATTGGGATCGTTGAGGTCCATGCCATCCGGGGGAGGGGGCAAGGGGCCCAGCACGATGGCGCGATGCATGTTGTTCACCATGGTGCCGACTCGGTGGGCTGGCAAGATCGTCTTGAGCTGGGGGTATCGGCTGACGCGCCGCAGCTCGTCAAGCTGTATGGAAGAGGTCACCAGTTCAAATTTGGCCGCGCGCCATGCGCGATAAATGATGTCAGGCGGGCCATAGGGCGAGATCAGCGCACCAAGCAGCACGTTGGTGTCCAAAATGACCCGCATCAATGCTCACGCGCCCACTGCACCGCCTCGTCGATCAGGTCTGTCAGTTCAGTCTCGCCCATGCCGGTCGCGGCCGACTTGGCTTGTTCGACGGCCTTTTCCAAAAGGTAGGAGCGCACGGCTTCCTCGATGAAGCGCGACAAGTCGCCCTTGCGTCCACCGCCTTGCGCGGCTAAGAACATGCGCACGGATTGGTCTGTGTCTGGCGACACAGCGATGTTCCAGCGAACTGAATCCATGATTTCTCCAGTGTTTGGGTGTGTAAGTGTTTATACACCAAAGTCTAAAGATCATGTTCTTTGGGCATTGCTGGAAGCCAAAAGATACTATCGGGTCTACCCCTGAAGGTTAGGCGCACCAACGCACCGCCATAGCCCGTTGAGGCTGCAGGCTTCGAGTACGCTAGACGTCTGCGCAGAAACCACAAAAAAATGATCAGCCCAAGTCAGCCACTTTGATGAGCCAGCAGACCCAGCATCACACTACTTTGCCTGCTGCCAATGCAGCACAACGCCGCCTGGTGCAGGTGCTGTTCATCGGTGTCTTCATGGCGGCACTCGATTCAGCCATCGTGGGGCCAGTGCTGCCTGTATTGCGTGCAGCCTATGGTATTGACAACCGTACTGCCGGACTGCTGTCTACCGTTTTCTCCCTGTGTTCGATGTGCAGCACGGCGTTGATGGCTTACTTCAGTGACCGCCATGGCCGCCGTCCGGTGTATCTGGCCAGTGTGGCGCTTTTTG
>CALPLW020000107.1 GCA_943324505.2 Comamonas sp. lk | reverse complement strand
TGAGCCGCCCACATTTGGTGCTGTCCAACGTCGGAGGTGATGTAAGTTTCAACCTCCTTGGTCAAGTTCCAAAGCGTTTCGACGACATACTGAGGTTTGATCACATCACCCTTGCCAAGGTCGTACTTCAAGCAGTCGCGCTTGCGCCATGCTTCTATGGTGTCCCACCAGGCAGCCAAAGCGCTGGTGTCAGGCCTCACACTGCTTTCCTTGATCATCACGATCATTTCTAACAAGACATCTTTAACGTCGCCAACAATGGGGATATCAACTTTGACACGTTTTGAAATGCTGGACGGATCGATGTCAATGTGAATGATCTTGCGCTCATTCTGGGCAAAGTGTTTGGGATTGCCAATCACACGGTCGTCAAATCGAGCACCCACCGCAAGCAAAACGTCGCAGTTTTGCATCGCATTGTTGGCTTCTACTGTCCCATGCATCCCCAGCATCCCAAGAAACTTCTTGTCGCTGGCCGGATAGGCACCTAAGCCCATCAAAGTGTTAGTACAAGGATAACCGAGCATATCCACCAAAGTGCGCAACTCGGCTGACGCATTGCTCAGCAGCACGCCCCCGCCTGTGTAGATGTAAGGACGCTTGGCCGCCAGCAGTAGTTGTAACGCTTTGCGAATCTGCCCGCCGTGCCCCTTGCGCACGGGGTTGTAGGAACGCATCTCGACCGACTCAGGATAGCCAGCGTAAGGAGTTTTCTTGAAGGACACATCTTTCGGTATATCTACAACCACCGGGCCGGGGCGACCGCTTCGTGCGATGTGAAAAGCTTTTTTCATGACGTCTGCCATGTCCCGGACGTCTTTCACCAGAAAGTTATGTTTGACAATCGGTCTAGTGATGCCCACCGTGTCACACTCTTGAAAGGCATCCAGGCCGATGGCGTGGGTCGGTACTTGGCCGGTCACAATCACCATTGGAATGCTGTCCATGTACGCCGTCGCGATACCAGTAATAGCATTCGTTACGCCAGGCCCGGAGGTCACCAAAGCGACGCCAACCTCGCCAGTCGCGCGCGCATAGCCATCAGCAGCGTGGACAGCCGCCTGCTCATGCCGAACCAAGACATGCTGAATTGAGTCTTGCTTGTAAAAAGCATCGTAAATGTGGAGCACAGCCCCACCGGGATAGCCCCACACGTACCTCACGCCTTCGGCTTGAAGAGCCTTGACCAGGATTTCTGCGCCACGGAGCTCCTCGGTAGCAACTGCCCTGCCGGCCCGCGCGAGAGGCGCTGCTTTCGAGCCAGCACTGTTAGACGCCAAAGTGTTGTCGATTTTTGATATTTCCATGATGAACCTTTGTGAATTTCTCTAACGAAAAACCTAGGGTGCCCCTATGCGCATGCTTGTGGCATTGCGTCGGAACTTGAGGTCAAAGCCATGAGCGCCGGGATTCTTGCGCTGGACTATGACCCGTTTGCCTTTTGATTTGCGAGCGTGATTATGACATTGCCTTTCACACGCCAGCCAGCCAGCAAAAAGCAGAGATTCCGGATGCCATAATTCAGGGCATTGCCCCTGCCACTGAGGCTCCTAGGCGCCACCACCGCTCCACAAGTCCGTCACCTCACTGCCGCTACTACTCTTGGCCACTGAACAAGAACTCACCGATTTCCTTAAAAGCGTGGAGAAAAGAGCATTCAAACGCTCCTTTTATCATGTTCGTAACGAAGAGTCAGCGCTAGATATCGTGCAGGACAGCATGATGAAACTGGCAGAGCACTACGGGCATAAGCCAGCGACCGAGCTGCCCATGCTTTTTCAACGCATACTATCCAACTGTACGTTGGATTTTTTCAGGCGACAAAAAGTTCGGCAGTCACTTATCACCAATTTGGGCGATTTCCAGGATGAAGGTGCCGATGGCGACTTTGACCTTTTGGAAACATTGCACCTTGGGGATGATCTCCGTCAAACAGAAAGTGCAGAGAGTGCGACGGAGCGGGTACAGATTTTGCTTTTGATTGAAGCTGCCATCCAAGAGCTACCGGGACGTCAACGGGAAGCCTTTCTGATGCGTTACTGGGAGGAGTTGGATGTTGCTGAAACCGCGTCTGCGATGGGCTGCTCGGTAGGCAGTGTCAAAACCCATTGCTCAAGAGCAGTCGCTGCGTTGTCAAGTGCGCTGCTTGCGAAAGGAATAAGACCATGACAAATTCTCCGAGTTACCAGACTGAGCTGGCGGTTGACCGATTCAGCTTGAAAGTTACGGCGCGACTTTCCGAAGGGGTTGATGCGCTGCCACACGACACGGCCGAGCGATTGCGGGCGGCGCGAGTAAGAGCAATTGCGAACCGCAAATCGATGACCGCCAACAGCTCAACGGTTGTGATCGGCGCCGGCACGGCCGGCGCTGTGTTGGGTAGCAGCAGCCAATCAGTATGGTGGGGACGACTGGCGGCCACCCTGCCATTGCTGGCGTTATTGATAGGTCTGATCATGATCGATGCGATACAAGGTGATGATCGCGCCAAAGATCTGGCTGAAATCGATGCAGCCATCCTAACGGATGATCTGCCACCGACCGCCTATGCCGATCCAGGTTTCACCCATTTTTTAAAACTTAACGTCTCACGTACCCCCTAACCCGCGATGTCAACGCGTACTGCCTATTTGATGCCCATAGCCCAAGGGCTTGGCGCACCTGCTGTCGTTCGGACTGGCCTTATCGGTGCAGTCCTTTGCTTCACGGTGGCGGCCATGGGTGCTGTTAGTCCTACCGACCAAACCGGCATAAAACTCACCCCTCTAACCTCGATGAAGGGGGCGTCAGCCAAGGCCACCCAGTCGCCCAACACATCGCCCCCCCTTAAATCAACTTCGAAACCACATTGGAACGAGTTGACCGTCGCCCAACAGGTCTCCTTGAAGCCGTTGGCCGCCAATTGGGAAAGCCTTGGCGAAGCGCAAAAGCGGAAATGGATGGCTATTGCGACCAGTTATCCCAAGCTTTCCGCTGATGAGCGGGTTAAGCTTCACAGTCGAATGACAGACTGGGCTGCGTTAAGTCAACACCAGAGAACGCAAGCACGATTGAATTTCGCTGAAATAAAATTAGTCACGCCGAGTCAGAAAACGGCCACATGGCAGGCTTATCAAGCGCTCAGCCCGGATGAAAGAAAGAAACTGGGAAGTCTGGCGGACACAAAGAGCTCCGGCGTTGCAGCTATCGCCAGACCAGTCTCTCCGCAAAAAATGGCGTCCATTCCTGTCAGCCGCCCAACAGCCAAACAGGGGCTGAAAATGGCAGCTGCAAACCCCGCAGTGGATCAAAACACGCTGCTGCCGCCCGCCCCGTCACCGGCTGATACCGTCATCTCGCCAAAAAACTGAGTCAAGGGAAAACTAACGATGCCTGCGCAGTTGCAAACTCCTGGCCTGGCGAGGCGAATGGCTTGCTGGGTTTATGAAGGCATCCTGATGTTCGGTGTTGTGTTCATTTTCGGCTACTTGTTTGGCACCCTTACCCAAACGCGGCACGCTCTGGAGAACCGACATGCGCTGCAGGCCTTCCTCTTCCTGATCTTCGGGATTTACTTCGTTTGGCTTTGGTCTAGGGGGCAAACCTTGGCCATGAAAACATGGAATATATGCATAGTTGACAAGGCCGGGCGGGTGATTTCCCAGCGCAGAGCACTGCTACGCTATGGCCTGAGTTGGCTATGGTTGCTGCCTCCTCTAGGGGCAGTGGCGCCGTTTAGCTTACCCGCCGGCGAAGTTGTTGTGGTAGTCCTAGGCTGGGTGGCAGTTTGGGCTGTCATGAGCCGATTTCACCCCGAGCAGCAGTTTTTGCATGATGCTATGGCTGGCACGCGGCTGGTTTCAGTTGGGCTTAAAGCCCGTAATCAACCATGAGCCCGGCTTTTTCGATTTGTATCTACTGTGGCTCGCGGCCTGGGCTGAACCCGGCGTTCGCAGCTGCGGCGGCACAGGTCGGACATTGGATCGGCGAGCGCGGCGGCCAACTCGTCTACGGCGGAGGCAAAAGTGGCCTAATGGGAATCGTCGCCGATGCAGCGTTGCAAAGCGGCGCCCGCGTCGTGGGAGTCATTCCAAAGGCACTGGTTGAAAAAGAATGGGCGCACCGGGGCTGCACAGAGTTGCATATTGTGGACACCATGCATGACCGCAAACGCATGATGGCGGAACGTGCGGACGCTTTTATGGCCTTACCCGGTGGCATCGGCACCTTTGAGGAACTGTTTGAAGTCTGGACGTGGCGCCAACTTGGTTACCACGATAAACCGATTGGCATACTGAATATCGCCCGCTACTACGATCGGTTGCTGGAGTTCCTGGCGTCATCGGTCATCGAACAATTTCTGGGCGATTGGCAGATGGCCCTGGTGCATAGCAGTGATCAGTACGAACTTCTACTAGAAGGCTTGGTACAGGCTGGGATCATGGCGCCGGCAGCCAGCTTAGACCAGATCTAAATTGCCGATTCGTCTTCCTCGCCGGTGCGAATACGCACCACTCGCTCGACGCTAGTCACAAAGATCTTGCCGTCGCCGATCTTCCCGGTGCGAGCCGCATTGACGATCGCATCGACACAACGGTCGACGTCCTCGGTCTTGACGGCGACTTCTACCTTCACCTTGGGCAAAAAATCGACAACGTACTCAGCACCACGGTAGAGTTCGGTATGTCCTTTTTGGCGACCAAATCCCTTGACCTCGGTCACGGTGAGCCCGGTAACCCCGCACTCCGCGAGGGCTTCGCGCACCTCCTCCAATTTAAAGGGCTTGACAATGGCTGTGATCAGTTTCATGGGATCGTTCTCATAGTTCATGCTCGGAAGCGATTGGTTATAGGATAACGCCAATCCTTGCCAAAGCTGCGGTGTGTCACTCGAATTCCCACGGGGGATTGGCGGCGTTTGTATTCGTTGAGCTTGATCAATCGGGTGACCTGCTCCACATCGGCAGGGGCGAAACCCGCACCAATGATGTCGTGAATGCTCTGGTCATTCTCCATGTAGCGCTCAAGAATGGCATCCAGCACCTCATACGGGGGCAGGCTGTCCTGATCCGTCTGATCGGGCCTGAGCTCCGCACTTGGTGGCCGGGTGATGATGCGCTCAGGGATCGGTTGCGTACATGAGCCATAAGGGTCATGAGCGTTACGCCAGCGAGCCAGTCGAAAAACCGTGGTTTTGCTCAAATCCTTGATCACGGCAAATCCACCAGCCATGTCGCCGTAAAGCGTGCAATAACCCATCGCCATTTCGGACTTATTGCCAGTGGTCAATACGATAGTCCCGAATTTATTCGATAGCGCCATGAGTAACGTGCCACGGATGCGCGCCTGAATATTCTCTTCGGTCGCATCCTCAGCAAGGCCTTCGAAATCAACTGCTAGCGAAGCCCGGAAGGCGTCAAACTCTGGTTTGATCGATATTTCGTCGTAGCGAACGCCGAGACGCATTGCCATATCACGCGCGTCTATCCAACTGATTTCAGCCGTGTAGGGCGACGGCATCATCACGCTGCGAACTTTGTCTTTGCCAAGCGCATCCACCGCCACCGCTAACACCAGCGCGGAATCAATACCACCCGAGAGGCCAAGAATCACGCCTGGGAATCCATTTTTTCTGACGTAATCCCGTACGCCCAGCACTAGGGCGTCCCACAGGTCTGCCTCCGCCGACCGCTCGGCTTCGATCCGCGCGTTCAATCGCAGACCGTCAAAGTCCCGGCGGGCAAGCACACTGAATTGATTTTCTACAAAGCTGGGTGCACGTCCGGCCAGAGATCCGTCTGACTGTAGCGCGAACGAGTGACCTTCAAAAATCACCTCATCCTGCCCCCCGACCAGGTGCGCATACACCATGGGCAGGCCGCAGGCTTGAACCCTTTGGCGCATCATGTTCTCGCGTTCAATCCCTTTGCCAACGTGAAACGGTGACGCATTGATCACCGCAAGCAACTCCGCACCCGCGTCTTTAGCCAGTCTGGCCGGCTGCTCGAACCAAGCATCCTCACAGATCAGTAATCCGACTTTGAGGCGAAATCCAGCCACACCCGCCTCAAATACGCAAATCCCCTGGCCAGGCGTAAAGTAGCGGCGTTCATCAAATACTTGGTAATTCGGTAATTCACGCTTGGCATAGCCGGCCACCATCACCCCCTCGCGCCACACGCTGGCAGAGTTATGTCGGTTTTGCACGGCTACTGAGCGGGTCCGACTGTCACCCCCGGTGGGGTGGCCAATCACCACGCTCAAATCTTTTAACCCGGCGAGCTCGCGGGCCACTGTTTTCACGGCATCATCACAGGCGGCGATGAAAGCGGGCCGCAAAAACAAGTCCTCGGCGGCGTATCCGCAAATGGCAAGTTCGGGCGTCAGCAGCAGCCGTGCGCCGTCGGCATAGGCGGAGTGGGCTGCCTGGATGATTTTTTGAGAGTTGCCAGTCAAGTCGCCCACCACCAAATTGAGTTGGGCAACACAGATTTTGAGTGTCATTGAACGCGTTTAGAAAGATTGGGAATTCAGTGTCAAATGATGCAGACGATTATGTCATCCGGGTCGTAGATTCCGCCGCAGGCATTGATCCAATGCAATGGAATGCGCTCTTGGCCGCACAAAGCGATGCCACCCCATTCATGCGCCATGAATACCTGGCTTCCCTTGAGTCCAGTGGCAGCGCCGTAGCGGACACGGGTTGGCACCCTCAGTTTGTGCTTTTGGAGAAGGCGAATCGCCTGGTCGGCGCATGCGCGCTTTACCTGAAGAACCATTCTCACGGGGAGTATGTGTTTGATTGGTCATGGGCGAATGCTTACGCCCAGAATGGCCTGTCCTATTACCCGAAGGCCGTAGTCGCGGTGCCATTCACGCCTGTGCCAGGAAGCCGCTTGCTCGCCTGGACCTCCACAGACCGGGCGCGACTTGCAGCCGGATTGGTGCAATGGTCAAAGGCGCGACAGCTGTCATCGCTGCATGTGCTTTTTTCCAGCCCTCAGGACCAGGAAGCCTGCGTCCAGGCTGGGCTAATGCTGCGCCATACCGTGCAATTTCATTGGAACAACAGCGACCCTGGTTACGCTGATTTCAGTGCTTTTCTTGGCTCGTTAGCCCAAGACAAGCGCAAAAAAATTCGGCAAGAGCGGCGCAAGGTTGCCGAGGCAGGTGTCAGCTTCCGCTGGTCCCAGGGCGCCGCCATCAACGCCGCAGACTGGGAATTCTTTTATCGCTGTTACGAACGCACTTACCTTGAACATGGAAATGCCCCCTATTTGAATCGGCAATTTTTCAGCGCCATGGCCACGACGATGCCGGAAAACTGGCTGCTGTTTATTGCCGAACGGGATGCAAGACCAATCGCTTCAAGTTTGATAGCAATCAAGCCAAGCGGGACAAGGGTTATCGCCGAATTTGATCCTGAAAGCCAAGGTGCTGTAGCCTACGGCCGTTACTGGGGAGCGCTGGAACGGGTGGACTGCCTGCACTTTGAGGCATGCTACTACCAGCCACTGCAATGGTGCATCGAACACGGCTACCAGCGCTTTGAGGGGGGCGCCCAAGGCGAGCATAAACTAGCACGAGCGCTGCTCCCAGTCATGGCCACCAGCGCACATTGGCTGGCTCATCCGGCGTTTGCCGATGCTGTCGAGAAATTTTTGGTCCGCGAGGGCGACGGCATCAGCGATTACATGGACCAATTGCGTCAGCGCAGCCCCATGCGCAAAACTGACAGCTAATTCAAATCAGTCTTGCGGGATGCCCGCCACCAATCCCATTTCCGCATTGCTCATGAGTGCATCCATGTTGATGACGATCAGCATCCTGTCGCCAACACTGGCCAGGCCGGTGATGAATCTTGCATCGACCGCGGCCTCGAACTGAGGCGCAGGCTTGATGGCATCCGTTGCCAGAGTAACAACATCGGACACGGCGTCCACGACCGCGCCGAGCACAGTACCCCGGACATTGAGGATGATGACAACTGTGAACTCGTTATAAGCGACTGACTCAATGTTGAGCTTGAGCCGCAGGTCGACGATCGGTACGATGACGCCACGCAAATTAATGACACCCTTGATGAACTCGGGGGCGTGAACCATCCGGGTAGGAACTTCATAGGATCGAATTTCCTGCACACGCAGGATATCAATCGCGTAGTCTTCCTGCCCCAAGCGCAGTGTCAGGTATTGGCTGCCCTCAATGAGGTTTTTCCGGGCATAACCGACCGACTGAAAGGATTTCAAATTTCTATTTTGCATCGGTTCCATCACGTCGACTCCTGGGCTGCTGCGTGACAGCGCTTTGATGATACACGCGCGTCAGGCCTTAGCCTCGTTGTAATTGGCGATGCCTTCCATGATTTCCTGCCGTGCCGACTCTGGTCCTTCCCATCCCAGAATCTTGACCCATTTGCCCTCCTCCAAATCCTTGTAATGCTCAAAAAAATGAGCGATCGTCTTCAGGCGCAGCGGGTTGAGGTCTTCCGGTTTTTGCCATTGAGAATAAATCGACAGGATTTTGTCGGTGGGCACAGCCAAGATCTTGCCATCTTCGCCGGCTTCGTCCCTCATCTTCAGAATGCCAATGGCGCGGCAAGTGACCACCACGCCCGGAATCAAAGGCACAGGCGTTACGACCAGTACGTCGACCGGGTCACCATCACCTGAAATGGTCTTGGGCACATAGCCATAGTTGGTCGGGTAATGCATGGACGTACTCATAAAGCGGTCCACGAAGATAGCGCCGGTGGCCTTGTCAACTTCATATTTGACGGGATCTGCATTCATCGGGATTTCAATGATCACATTGAAAGCTTCTGGGACGTTGTTGCCGGGAGTGACGTTGTCGAGGGACATGGTGTTGTTTCTGGTTACGTTGAATCGAAGGGCACTAAGTATTAACCCTGATTTTACTTGCTCATCACTTGCGGCGGCTGAATAAGCACCCTTTTCACGTTACAGTCCGCCGGTTGGCCAATCGCCGGCGTCCACTCCGCAGTGGCCGTTTCACGGTGAGGAAGCAACGCAGCGGTGGGGTCAATGACGTTGCCCTACCTTCAGCGAAACAACTGGAGACTCATCTATGGCAGGCAACTCAGCGCTGATTCTGGCGCTCGTGTGTGGATTTATCGCCGTTGCGTACGGCATTTGGGCTCGCGGCTGGATTCTTTCTCAGGATCCCGGCAATGCGCGAATGCAAGAGATTGCAGCGGCGATTCAAACTGGCGCAGCAGCCTATTTGGCGCGGCAATACAAGACCATCGCCATCGTCGGTGTGGTTTTAACGGTCTTAATCGCTATCTTTCTGGACGGCCTCAGCGCTGTTGGCTTTGTGGTGGGCGCGGTACTGTCAGGTGCTTGCGGCTTCATTGGCATGAACATCTCTGTGCGCGCCAATGTGCGCACAGCACAAGCTGCCACCAAAGGTATTGGCCCGGCACTGGACGTCGCTTTCCGAGGGGGTGCTATCACTGGCATGCTGGTCGTTGGTTTGGGGCTCTTGGGAGTCACGGCTTTCTACTGGTTTCTGGCGGGCAATGGCAACCTTACGCCCGACAAGAATCTGGCTAAATTGCTGGATCCGCTGATCGGCTTCGCATTTGGATCTTCGTTGATTTCCATCTTTGCCCGCTTGGGCGGTGGCATTTTCACAAAGGGCGCCGACGTAGGCGCCGACCTAGTGGGCAAGGTAGAAGCTGGTATCCCAGAAGATGACCCCCGCAATCCTGCAGTGATTGCTGACAACGTTGGCGACAACGTTGGTGACTGCGCGGGCATGGCGGCCGATCTCTTTGAGACCTACGCGGTCACATTGATCGCCACCATGGTGCTCGGCGCCCTGCTGGTGACCTCGGCCGGCACCAGTGCCGTTATTTACCCGCTGGCCCTTGGCGCCGTGTCGATCATTGCATCCATCATCGGTTGCTTTTTCGTCAAGGCGAGCCCAGGAATGAAGAATGTCATGCCGGCGCTGTACAAAGGCTTGGCAGTTGCCGGTGGTCTGTCCTTGATCGCCTTCTACTTCGTCACCCAATGGTTGATGCCGGACAACGCTATCACCGCCACCGGCAGCCAGATGAAGCTGTTTGGCGCTTGTGCTGTTGGTCTGATCTTGACTGCAGCATTGGTTTGGATCACGGAGTACTACACCGGCACACAGTACGCGCCGGTACAGCACATTGCGCAAGCGTCCACCACGGGTCACGGCACCAACATCATTGCCGGCCTCGGCGTCTCCATGCGATCTACCGCCTGGCCCGTGATCTTTGTCTGTGTCGCCATCTGGACCTCTTACTCACTGGCCGGACTGTACGGCATCGCGATTGCCGCAACGTCCATGCTCAGCATGGCTGGCATCGTGGTAGCGCTCGACGCCTACGGACCGATCACCGACAACGCAGGCGGCATCGCCGAAATGGCCGAGCTGCCGGCCAGCGTACGCGAGATCACCGACCCGCTGGACGCTGTAGGCAACACCACCAAGGCCGTGACCAAAGGCTATGCCATCGGTTCCGCCGGCCTGGCTGCACTGGTTCTGTTTGCTGACTACACCCACAAGCTGGAGAGCTATGGCAAGGTCATCACTTTTGACTTGAGCAATCCCATGGTCATCATCGGACTGTTCATCGGCGGGTTGATTCCTTACCTCTTTGGTGCCATGGCCATGGAGGCCGTAGGCCGCGCAGCCGGCTCAGTGGTGGTGGAAGTCCGGCGGCAATTCCGTGAGATCAAAGGCATCATGGATGGCACTGGCAAGCCCGAGTACGACACAGCCGTCGACATGCTGACCACTGCCGCCATCAAAGAGATGATGATTCCTTCATTGCTGCCCGTTGTAGCCCCGATTTTGGTAGGTCTGGTCCTCGGCCCTGCGGCTTTGGGC
>CALPLW020000106.1 GCA_943324505.2 Comamonas sp. lk | reverse complement strand
GGGGTAATGGTCCTTGAGGCGGCGGCTGATGTAGTTGGCACTCAAAATCGCTACTTCGGTGGCGGCCTGCAGACCCTCCGGGCCCATCATGCGGCAGTACATCCAGCTGATCGGCAGCACGGCGGCGTTGCCCAGGGGCGCGGCGGAGATGGCCCCCACGCTCGGCACTGCGTGTGCTGCGCTGCCCCCCGAGGGGGCTAATCCACCTTGGGGCGGCCCGGCGGTGGATTCCGTTGCCCCGTCGCTCGGCACTGCGTGCGTGTCGTTGTTGATGTGGCCGGGCAGGTAGGGCACCAGGTCGGCGACGACGCAGACCGGGCCGACACCGGGGCCGCCGCCGCCGTGCGGGATGCAGAAGGTTTTGTGCAGGTTCAGGTGGCTGACGTCGCCGCCAAATTCGCCGGGCGCGGCCAGGCCGACCAGGGCGTTCATGTTGGCGCCGTCCACGTAGACCCGCCCGCCGTGCTGGTGCACCAGGTCGCAGAGGGCCTTGACCGAGGTCTCGAACACGCCGTGGGTGCTGGGGTAGGTGATCATCACCGCCGCCAGGTGCTCGCTGTGCTGTTCGCACTTGGCTTGCAGGTCGGCCATGTCTACGTTGCCTTGCTCGTCGCAGGCGGTGACCACCACTGTCAGCCCGGCCATCTGAGCGCTCGCCGGGTTGGTGCCGTGGGCGCTGCTGGGGATCAGGCAGATGTTGCGGTGACCCTGGCCGTGCGCTGCCTGCCAGGCGCGAATCACGAGAAGGCCTGCGTACTCGCCCTGGGAGCCGGCGTTGGGCTGCAGGCTGATGCCGGCATAGCCGGTGGCCTGGCACAGCCAAGCGCGCAGTTGGGCATCCAGTTCGGCATAGCCGACCCGCTGTTCGGGCGGCGCGAAAGGGTGGATGTTGGCGAATTCAGGCCAGGTGATGGGGATCATCTCGCTGGTGGCGTTGAGCTTCATGGTGCAACTGCCAAGCGGGATCATGCTGCGGTCCAGCGCCAGGTCCTTGTCGCTGAGCCGGCGGATGTAGCGCAGCATACTGGTCTCCGACTGGTGCGAGTTAAAAACCGGGTGCGTGAGAAAGGCGCTGCTACGCCGCAGCTCATACGGAATCAGCGGCTCCAGGCCTTTCTCAAATGCGGCCACCTGGGGCAGTGCCTGGCCCTCCTTCGCAAACACTGCCCAAAGCGCCGCCACGTCGCCGCGGGTGGTGGTTTCATCGAGCGAAATGCTCACGCCATCTTTTGAGTCAAATCGAAGGTTAAGCCTTGCTGCGCTTGCCTTTCTAGCTATCAATTCAGTAGCGTTACCGGTTTTTAGCGTCAGTGTGTCGAAGGCGTATTCATTGACCGGTGTGTAGCCCATCTGCTGGAGGCCGCGCGCCAGCATGGCCGTGAAGGCGGCCACCCGCTGTGCGATGCGGCGCAAGCCCGCGGGTCCGTGGTAGACGGCGTACATGCTGGCCACCACCGCTGGCAGCACTTGCGCTGTGCAGATGTTGGAGGTGGCTTTCTCACGCCGTATGTGCTGTTCGCGCGTTTGCAGGGCCAGCCGGTAGGCCGGGTTGCCCTCGGTATCGACGCTCACACCCACCAGCCTGCCCGGCATCGAACGCTTGAATTCGTCCCGGCAGGCCAGGTAGGCTGCGTGCGGACCACCGTTGCACAGCGGCATGCCAAAGCGCTGGCTGTTGCCCACCGCGATGTCGGCGCCAAGCTCAGCGGGCGGCACCAGCAGTGTCAATGCCAGCAGGTCAGCCGCCATGATCACCACGCCACCGCGCGCCTTGTAGGCGGTGATCCAGGCCCGGTCATCGCGCACCATGCCGCTCAGGCCAGGGTATTGCAGCAGCACGCCGAAGCTGTCTTCGGTCAACCCCTCCGGGCCGCTGCAGGTCTTGACGGTGATGCCGAGCGGCCGGGCCCGGGTTTGCAGCACGGCCAGTGTCTGCGGCAGCACCTCGTCGTCCACCAGGAAGGTGGTGGATTTGGACTTGCCCATGCGCATGGCCAGTGTCATGGCCTCGGCGGCTGCGGTGGCCTCGTCGAGCATCGAGGCGTTGGCGATCGCCATACCGGTCAGGTCGGTCACCATGGTCTGGAAGTTCAGCAACGCCTCCAGCCGGCCTTGGCTGATTTCGGCTTGGTAGGGGGTGTACGCCGTGTACCAGGCCGGGTTTTCCAGGATGTTGCGCAGGATCACGCCAGGCGTGTGGGTGCCGTAATAGCCCTGACCGATGAAGTTGCGAAACACCTGGTTGCGGCTGGCGATGCCGCGCAGTTCCGCCAGAGCGGCGGCTTCGGTCAAGGGCGCCGGGATGGCCATGGCGCTGCTTCGGGCAATGCTGGTGGGCACGATGCGCGCCATCAGGCTGCGACGCGACTCGGCGCCAACGGCCTTCAGCATCAGGGCCTGATCGGCCGCGGTGACGCCGATGTGGCGCGCGGCGAACTCATGGCTGTCCTCCAGCTCACCCAGGGGTTTGGCAGATTGCATCAACATGGCGGCCTCCTTGGCGCTGGGGGATTAGGCGGCGGCAAAGCCGGCGTAAGCGGTTTCGTCCATCAGTTCATGGAACTCCTGCGGCTGGCTGACCCGGACCTTGAAAAACCAGCCGGCTCCGAGCGGATCTGAATTGGCCAGTGACGGGTCAGCGCGCAGGGCTTCGTTCACCTCGGTGATCTCACCCGACACCGGCATGAAGACATCGGCTGCGGCCTTGACCGACTCCACCACGCCGGCTACGTCGCGGGCGGCAAGGGTTTTGCCGACTTCGGGCAGGTCGACAAACACCACGTCGCCCAGTGCGTCCTGCGCATGGTGAGTAATACCAACGGTGACGATGTCTCCAACACCAACAGGGCTTGTGTCGGTCTGCAGCCATTCATGGTCGGGGGTGTACTGGAGGGTCATGGAAATTTCCTTTCAAAAAATTAATAAATCGCGAAAAAGATCAGGGCTGGTGAATCAAGCACGCACATAGCGGTGCGGCACAAAGGGCAGGGCGACGACTTCCATGGGCACGGGCTTGCCGCGCACCAGCGCCTGCAGCCGCGTGCCGGGCGTGGCGAACTCGGGTGGCACATAGCCCAGCGCGATCGGCGCATCCACGCTGGGGCTCAGCAGACCACTGGTGACTTCACCCAGTGCCTGCCCGTCCGGGGTCTGCAGCACACTGTGCTCACGCACCGGCACCCGCTCCAGGGCGCAAAGTCCTACGAGTTTTCGGGCTCCAGCCCACGTCCCACTTGATAACTTCGCTAGTATTTTTGTAGCACCTGGGAAACCGCCGGCCCGTGTACCGCCGCTGCGGCGCACCTTCTGGATGGCCCAGCCCAGGCCGGCCTCGACCGGGGTGGTGGTGGTGTCGATGTCATTGCCGTACAGGCACAAACCAGCCTCCAGCCGCAAAGAGTTCCGCGCGCCCAGGCCAGCCGGACGGACTTCGGGCTGGGCCAGCAGGGCGCGCGCGAGCGCGGCGGCATCGTCCTGGTGCACCGAAATCTCGAACCCGTCCTCGCCGGTGTAGCCGCTGCGGGTAATGAAACAGGGCACCTGACGGGTGGCGCCACCCAGGGTGCAGTCGACCTCAAAGCCGCCGCCAGTCATGAACACCAGCCGGTCGACGGTGGGGCACAGGCGTTGCAGCGCCGTAACTGCCTGCGGACCCTGCAGCGCCAGCAAGGCCAGATCGGGCAGCGGCAAAACCTGGCAGCGCTGGCCAATCCCCGCTTGGATGTGGGCCACATCGGCCGCCTTGCAGGCGCCATTGACCACCAGAAACAGGTCGCCATGGCTGTCGGTGCGGTTGACGAACATCAGGTCATCGATGATGCCGCCCGCATCGTTGAGCAGTAGCCCGTAGCGTTGGCGGCCGGTCGCCAAGCCAATCACATCCACGGGCAGCAGGGTTTCCAGCGCGGCAGCTGCATCGGGCCCAACCAGGCGCAGCTGCCCCATATGGGACACGTCAAACAGGCTGGCAGCCTTGCGGGTGTGGTGGTGCTCTGCCATCAGACCGGCCGGGTATTGCACCGGCATGCTGTAGCCGGCAAACGGCACCATGCGGGCGCCCAAACTCAGGTGCAGGTCGTTCAAGGGCGTCTTCAGCAGTTCATCCGACGGGTGATTCATGGGGCATTCCTGGACAGTCAATACGCGGGCACATGCCATGACCTAGGCCATGGTTGGCCCCCGCTGTCCGTGGTACCTGAGAGATTCGCCGGGCCAACTGCGCCAGACCTTTGGCGCAATGTGCTGCGGGTTGCTCCTTCGGTGGGCGGCATGCGCTGCCGCCTCTCTCCAGTGGGGAGTCGTGGATTGACCAGCAAGATCAGCCCACGTTTGTCAGTCCTTTTGCCTGAGCGTTCAGACTGCTGTGATCAGCCGTCATGCGCCTTCGGCGGCTGGTCTTTGTTCCAGCACTCTCCTGACCCGTCAAATTCTAACCCCGGACCGGAGGCGCCAACTCTCCTTATTTGGCGTAAACCAGATCTCGCAGAGTCAGCGATATGGAGGGGACGTAGGTAATCACCATCAGGCAGGCCAGAATCACCATCACAAAGGGTACCAATTGGCCGATGATGCGGTCGAGTGAAATTTTGGCCACTGTGCAGGCCGCAAACAGGTTCACGTCAAAGGGCGGCGTGATCATGCCCAGCGCCAGATTAACTACCATGATCAGGCCGAAATGCACCGGGTCAATGCCAAAGTGCATCGCCACCGGTGCCAAAATGGGCGCCAGCACAATGATGGCCGCACTGGTTTCGATGAACATGCCGATCAGGAACAGTGCCGCGTTCACCCCCAGCAGAAACATGGCTGGCGACTGCAAGACCGACTCCAAGTAGGTGCCGATCGCCGCAGGCACCCCGGCTCGCGTGATCAAAAAGGCAAACAGCCCGGCGTTGGCGATGATGAACATGATCACAGCACTGGACAACACGGATTTCCGCAATATCGCTGCCAGATTCGTCAGGTTCAGCTCCCGGTACACCACAGTCCCGACCAGCAGGGCATAGAAGACGGCTACGGCCGATGCCTCGGTCGGCGTGAAAATGCCGCCATAGATGCCGCCCAAGATGATGACGGGCATCATCAAGGCCCAGCCGGCCTGCCTCGTGGCGGGCAGAAAACGCAATCGGCCGTCGCCATCGTTCTTGCCCCAGCCCTTATAACGGCAGTAGATGTAGACAAAGAGCATGAGCGCGCCGCTGATCAATAACCCCGGCCCGAAGCCGGCGATGAACAACTCGCCAATCGACACCTCGGCACTGACCCCATACAGAATCATGGGAATGCTGGGTGGGATGATCACGCCCAACTCAGCGCTGGTGGCTTGCAGCGCGGCGGCGTAGGGGGTGGGGTAGCCGTGCTTGATCAAGGCCGGGATCAGAATAGCCCCGACTGCAAAAGTGGTGGCCACCGACGAGCCCGACACAGCCGCAAAAATCATGCAGGTCAGCACACAGGTCATGGGCAGACCGCCTTGCACGCCGCCCACGATGCTCTTGGCAAACTCTACCAGCCTTCGAGATATGCCGCCCGTTTCCATCAGGTTACCGGCCAGAATGAAAAACGGGATGGCGGCCAGCGGAAACTTGTTGATGGAGGAAAACATCTCCTTCACCGAAATCAGCATGTTGATGCCCGACACCTGAATACCCAGAATGGCGGCCAGCCCGATCGACACCGCCACCGATACGGTCAGTGCAAAGCACAGCACCATGGTGATCAGCATCATGATGCTCATTGGGCGGTCTCCAGTTCCTGGCGCTGCGGGTCCAGCAGGTTGCCCACAATGCCCAGCACGCTGAAAACACCGCCCACAGGCATAGCGAGGTAGGCCCAAAACATCGAAACATGCTCAAGGCCAGCCATGGACTGCACCTGGCCGCGCAAGGCGTAGGCCCAGCCCCACCAAACGATGATGCCCACCAGCAGCAGTGCAGCACCGCACACCACCCAGTCCAGCACGCGCTTCATGCGCGGCGGGCTCCAGCGGTACAGCACGTCAACACTGACCATCGCCCCCTGGCGAAACGCCGCTGCAATGCCCATGAACACCATCCAGATCAGGCTGAATCGGATCAAGATCTCCGACCACTCGGCCGGCTGCTCCAGCACAAACCGGGTGATGATCTGGAACATGCCCAAAGTGGAGGCCACCACCAGCATGGCACAGGCAATCGCCATGGCCAGGCCGGTGGTGCGGCGCTCCAGTGACAGGAACAGGGCTTTCAAGGGGCGACGAACCTATTATTTGGCGTTGCGAATGGCGTCGAGGTTGGCCTTGCCAAACTGTTTCTCAAACTCTGCATTCACGGGTGCCAAAGCGGCCACAAACTTGGCCTTGTCCACGTTGTCTATCACGACCATGCCCTTGGAGCGTAGTTCGGACACGCCCTTGGCGTCGTCCGCGTCGACCCTGGCCCGGTTGGCCTTGGCGGCTTCCTTGGCCGCTTCAATGAACGCGGTCTTGTCGGCGGCGCTGAGTTTCTCAAAGGAGGCCTTGTTCATCAGGATCAGGCACGGCGAGTAGACATGACCAGTGAGCGATAGGTGCTTTTGCACCTGGTCAAATTTGGACGCCATGATCACCGACAGTGGGTTTTCCTGGCCGTCAACCGTGCCCTGCTGCAAGGCGGTAAACACCTCTGGGAATGCCATGGGGGTGGTCACGATGCCCAGGCCCTTGTAGGCGGCAATGTGCACCGGGTTCTCCATGGTGCGCATTTTCAGGCCCTTCAGATCTTCGGGCAGCTTCACATCGCGCTTGCTGTTGGTCATGTGCCGGAAACCGTTTTCCGCCCAGGCCAGCGCCTTGAAGCCCTTGCTGTCAAATTTGGTCAGCATGTCCTGGCCAAACGGGCCGTCCAGCACCGCGCGGGCATGGGCTTTGTCACGGAACAAAAATGGCACGTCGATGATCTTGGTTTCAGGCACAAAATTGGGTACCGGACCGGTCGAGGTCATCGTCAGTTCCTGGGTGCCCAGTTGAACTGCCTCGATTGACTCGCGTTCGCCACCGAGCGACCCGTCATAAAAGGTCTGCACCTTGTAGCGGCCGGCCGTGCGCTTTTCAACCTCTTGCGCAAATACATCGATGCCAACGCCCTGATGCGAGTTTTTGGCTGTCGAGATGCTGATCTTCATGGTGGTCTGGGCTGCAGCGCCGGCCATCAGGCCAAGTGCCAGGCCAAGGCCCAAGGCGAGACGGGACAGGGATTGCTTGTTCAGGTTCATGGGGTTCTCCAGGTTGATGGCCTGCGTTCAGGCCAGATGTGCCCCATTGTGACGGCCGGATACGCCCGCCAACATCGGGGTTTTCTCGGGTATGGGCCCGGTGTTCCCGGCGCCCCCGGGCTTACATACCGGCGTAGTTTGGCCCGCCGCCGCCTTCAGGCGTGACCCAGACGATGTTTTGCGTCGGGTCTTTGATGTCGCAGGTCTTGCAATGCACGCAGTTTTGCGCGTTGATCTGCAGACGGTCGGTGTTGTCGTCGTTTTTCACATACTCATAGACGCCGGCCGGGCAGTAACGGGCTTCCGGCCCGGCGTATTTGGCCAGATTGATGCTCACAGGCACCGAGGCGTCTTTGAGCGTCAGGTGGGCCGGTTGCTGTTCTTCGTGGTTGGTGTTGCTGATGAAGACGCTGCTCAGGCGGTCAAAGGTCAGTTTGCCATCGGGCTTGGGGTAATGGATGGGCTGGCATTCGGCCGCAGGTTTGAGGTAGGCGTGGTCGGGCTTGTCGCGGCGCAGGGTCCAGGGGATATGACCGCGCAGCACAAACTGCTCAAAGCCGTTCATCAGCGTGGCTGTGGTCAGGCCGTACTTGAACCAGTTCTTGAAGTTGCGGTCCTTGTTCAGCTCGGTGTGCAGCCAACTGGCCTCAAAGGCGGCCGGGTAGGCGCTCAGTTCATCGTGCTGGCGTCCGGCTACGATGGCGTCGAAAGCCGCCTCGGCGGCCAGCATGCCGGTCTTGATCGCAGCGTGACTGCCTTTGATGCGGCCCACGTTCAGATAGCCGGCATTGCAGCCCACCAGCGCGCCACCTGGGAACACGGTCTTGGGCAGGGCGTTGAGGCCGCTGGCATTGATGGCGCGCGCCCCGTAGGACACACGTTTGGCGGTGACCTCGCCCTTGTCGTTCTCGAAGTAATAACGCACGTTGGGGTGGGTTTTCCAGCGTTGCAGTTCTTCAAATGGGCTCAGATAGGGGTTGGTGTAGCCCAGTCCGGTGACGAAGCCCAGCGCCACCTTGTTGTCCGGCAGGTGGTACAGGAAGGCGCCGCCATAGGTGTCTGATGCCATGGGCCAGCCGGCGGTGTGCATCACAAAGCCGGGCTGGTGGCGGCTGGGGTCGATTTCCCACAGCTCCTTGATGCCGATGCCAAAGCTTTGCGGGTCACGGCCCTCGTCAAGCTTGAACCGGGCGATGAGCTGTTTGCCCAGGTGACCACGTGCGCCCTCAGCAAACACGGTGTACTTGCCCAGCAGTTCCATGCCGAGCTGGAAGCTGTCCATCGGTTCGCCATCCTTGCCCACGCCCATGTTGCCTGTGACCACGCCCTTGACCGACCCGTTGTCGTTGTACAGCACCTCAGCGCCGGTGAAACCCGGGAAAATTTCCACCCCCAACGCCTCGGCCTGCTCGGCCATCCATTTGGTGACCGCGCCCAGACTGACGATGTAATTGCCGTGGTTGTCGGCAAAGGGTGGCAAGACCATATTGGGCACCCGAAAGCCGGTTTTCTCGCCCAAAAAGACATAAGCGTCGTCCGTCACAGGCTGATTGAGCGGCGCACCCCGTGCCTTCCAGTCCGGAATGAGCTCGGTCAGTGCTTTGGGGTCCATGATGGCGCCCGACAGGATGTGGGCGCCCGGCTCTGAGCCTTTTTCCAGAACCACCACCGACACATCCTGGCCTTTTTCGGCGGCCAATTGCTTGAGGCGGATGGCTGTGGCCAAACCACCGGGGCCGCCGCCGACCACGACCACGTCGTATTCCATCGCTTCACGGGGGCCGAACTGGGCCAGTAGGTCCTGGTTTGTCATGCTGATTCTCGTGTGAAATTCTCGTTTGATAATCGGGCCTTGGCCAGGGTTCCCGGTCAAGGCCCGCAGGCCGTGGGGCTGGTTTGATTTTATTCGGTGAATCGGCGCGTCTGCGGGCGCCCGGACCCTCTTTTGTGGAGAAACACGATATGGCCTACAGCATTGACTTATCCGGCCGGGTGGCCTTTGTGACGGGTGCCTCCAGCGGTTTGGGCGCCCAGTTTGCCCAGACTTTGGCGCGCGCGGGCGCTGCCGTGGTGCTGGCGAGCCGGCGCGTGGAGCGGCTCAAAGACCTGCGCGCCCGCATCGAGGCTGATGGCGGGAACGCCCATGTGGTGGAACTGGACGTGACCGATCACGGGTCGATCAAATCGGCAGTAGCCCACGCCGAGACCCAGGTCGGCTCGATCGACATCCTGATCAACAACTCGGGGGTGAGCACCACCCAGCGCATCCAGGATGTGACCGAGGAGGATTTTGACTTTACCTTTGACACCAACGTCAAAGGCGCCTTTTTTGTGGCGCAGGAGGTGGGCAAGCGCATGCTGGCCCGTGCTCGCGGTTCTGCACCCGGCACCTACACCGGTGGGCGCATCGTCAACATCGCGTCGGCGGCTGGCTTGCGGGTGCTGCCGCAGATCAGCGTCTATGCCATGAGCAAGGCAGCGGTGATCCACATGACCCGTGCCATGGCTGTGGAGTGGGGCCGCTTCGGCATCAACGTCAATGCGCTTTGCCCGGGCTATATCGACACCGAGATCAACCACCACCACTGGCAAACCGAGCAGGGCCAGAAACTGGTGCAGATGCTGCCGCGCAAGCGGGTCGGGCAGGTGCAAGACCTGGACGCTGTTCTGGTGATGCTGTGTGCCAACGAGAGTCATTTCATCAACGGCGCAGTGATCTCCGCTGACGACGGCGCCGGGGTATGACAAAAGCCCCATGAAAATCGAAATTCCCGAGGTCAAAAAGCTGGTGTTTGAGATGCAGATCCCGATTCGCTGGGGCGACATGGATGCCATGAACCATGTCAACAACACCAGTTATTTCCGCTACATGGAGACCTGCCGGATTGACTGGATGCGTTCTATCGGCTGCCAGCCCGACCCACAGGGGGAGGGCCCGGTCATCGTCAACGCCTTCTGCAATTTCTATCGGCAGCTGGAGTACCCCGGCGATGTGCTGATCAAGATGTATGCCAGCGACCCTGGCCGCAGCACGTTTGAGACCTGGGCCACGATGGCCCGCACCGACCAGCCTGAGGTGATCTACGCAGCGGGTGGCGCCACCACCATTTGGGTGAATTTTCCGGCGCAAAAAGCCAAAACTCTGCCCGACTGGCTGCGCGCTATCGTCACGCCCTGATTATTTCTGCTTGGGCACCCGGCCCATCAGGTAAAACTCGGGGTTGGGCATCATGCTGCTGAAAGAAGCCATGCGGTTCGATAGCCCGAAGAAAGCGGTGATGGCGGCAATGTCCCAGGCGTCTTCGTCATTGAAACCGTGCGCATGCAGGGCCGCAAAGTCGGTGTCTCCAAGCTCATCAGAATGCTGGCAGACCTTCATGGCGAAATCAAGCATAGCGCGCTGGCGTGGCGTGATGTCGGCCTTGCGGTAGTTCACCGCCACCTGGTCGGCCACCAGCGGTTTTTTTTCGTAAATGCGCAAAATGGCACCGTGCGCCACCACGCAATACAGGCAGTTGTTGGCGGCGCTGGTGGTGGTGACGATCATCTCGCGGTCGCCCTTGGTGAGGCCCGAGTCTTCCTTCAGCATCAGCGCGTCGTGGTAGGCAAAAAACGCCCGCCACTCGGCCGGGCGGCGCGCCAGGGCCAAAAAGACGTTCGGCACAAAGCCGGCTTTTTC
>CALPLW020000105.1 GCA_943324505.2 Comamonas sp. lk | reverse complement strand
GGGTTAATCGAGCGTGATCTTGGCGTAAGCAGCTACACGCTGCCATTTGGCGGCATCTGCAGCCCAGAAAGTCGCCATCGTCTTGCTGTCCATGAAGGCCGGCTCAGCACCCTGGCGCAGCATGGCTGCGGTAACCTCAGGCTGTCGGCCCACTTTGTCCAGGGCCTGCTCAAGGCGCATCATCACAGCCGCGGGAGTGCCGACTGGCGCCGCAAGGCCGAACCAGGCGCTCACATCAAAGTCAGCAAGGCCCGACTCCACCAGCGTTGGCACATCCGGCAGTGCCTTGCTGCGCCGGGTGGTCGTGACGGCAAGCGCCTTCAATGTGCCGGCCTGAATCTGGCCAATGGCGGAGGGCAGGTTGTCAAACATGATGTCGACTTCACCCGCCAGAACGGCAGTGATGCCGGCAGCAGCGCCGCGGTAGGGGATATGGGTGATGAAGGTGTTGGTGCTGCTCTTGAACAGCTCGGCGCTCAAGTGCAAAGAAGTGCCGTTGCCGTTGGACGCGTAGTTAAGGCGCCCAGGCTGAGCACGCGCTTTCTCAAGCAACTGTTGCACGCTGCCAATGCTGCCGGGCTTGACGAACAGGACATTGGGAACCTGGCCCATCAGCGCCACCGGAACGATCTGCTCAGGCTTGTAGGGCAAAACCTTATAGAGCGTTGGACTGATGGTCAAGGGCGGGGACGCCATAAGCAGGGTGTAACCATCAGCAGCAGCGCGTGCCACCTCAGCTGCGCCAATATTGCCACCCGCACCAGGCTTGTTGTCAATCACCACCGGTTGCCCCAGCTCCTGCGCCAGGCGGGGCGCCAACAGCCGCGCCATGTTGTCGATCAGACCCCCGGGCGGGAATGGAACCACCAAGCGCAGTGGCTTGGTCGGGTAGGTTTGGGCCCATCCGGTCAGTGCGGCGCTAGCCAACAGGGCACCCAGCAGCAGAAGTAATTTTTTGTTCATCTCACACCTCCAAACCACGTGGAAAAATCAAATTTAGGCGGGGAAGTATCGCACCTTGGACCGGTGATCCGCGGCCAGTCAACTCGGTGCCTCAGCCAGAACAGCCACTGGCATCACGCCGATGATCACTACTTTTTTAATAGCAAACTAAGCAATAAACACGGGGTCTGGAGCACGATTTCATTTAAAAATTTAGCCGCCTGACAAAATCGGCTGCCGCGCCAGCTATCAAGGCTTGCTTCTGATCGGTGTGAGGCGACCTTTGCCTCGACTTAATTGGACGCGAGATTGGCATTATCTGACGCGCGAATACGTTGAATTGGTCTGCCCGGAGGGGATCGAACCCCCGACCCACAGCTTAGAAGGCTGTTGCTCTATCCAACTGAGCTACGGGCAGTAATCAACTGTTGTCAATTGTAGGCCGCCCACCGTAAACCTCACTGGCGCACCTTCCCGCTAAAGCTCAACGGTACGGCCCAAACGTGCACTCTTTGCCAAGGCCTCCAACGTGGCCGCATTGTCCATACTAGCCTGGGCTGCGCGGTCAATGGCGGCAAAGTCCCGAGCACGAATAACCCGCGCGAATGCCTCGGCAGCAAAGCGGAAACCGCTGCCGGTGCCGGTAATGACGTCTTCAAAGGGAATGGTGTTGGCAATTCCGCGGCGCAGGCGCAGCTGGCTCGGCAGGTAGCCATAAGCATGACCCCCCAATTGCTCGCTGGTGTGGTTAAGGTATTCAGTGTCGATCGTGCCATCAGTACCTATGATGGTTGCTCGGCGGTGATTGGCGGTGTCCATAGCGCACGAGAGTTGAGCGCGTCGCCCATCTGCGTAAAACAGCGTCGCCAGGAGGCTGATGTCGACACCCGAATCTGCCCAAACGGCATCCGCCATGACTTTTTGAGGGGCCTCGCCCATCACAAGGCGGATCAGACTCAAAGCGTAGCAGCCGGCATCTAGCAGAGCGCCGCCACCAAGCGCCGGACTCAGCCGGATATTGCCAAGCGGCTTATTCAGCGTAAATCCAAAACTGGCTTGCACCGAGCGTACGCGTCCGATGTCGCCGCCGCGCACCAACTCAAGCATGGCGCCAGTCTGCGGCTGAAAGTAGTAGGGAAACGCCTCCAGCAGCATGACCCCGTTCTGGCGTGCCGCCTCGAACATGGCCTGCGCCTGCGCCAAGCCCATCGCAAGGGGTTTTTCACAAAGCACATGCTTGCCGGCTTGGGCTGCTTTGATCGCCCATTCGGCGTGGAGGCTATTGGGCAGGGGCAGATAAATCACATCAACCCCAGAGTCCGCCAACAGGGCCTCATAAC
This sequence comes from Comamonas sp. lk, assembly GCA_943324505.2. Classification (GTDB taxonomy): domain Bacteria; phylum Pseudomonadota; class Gammaproteobacteria; order Burkholderiales; family Burkholderiaceae_C; genus Rhodoferax. The sequence goes on along the minus strand of CALPLW020000105.1, from coordinate 8,711 downwards.
TGCCATGAGTGCGCTCAATGCCACAGGCAGTGGCAAAGGCGCCAGCTGTCTCGGCATTACGGCTTCCCACCGCGACGACTTTGGCGTCTGGACAGCCCGCAACGTCGCGGGCAAACTGCCGGGCGATATTGGCGCACCCCAATATGCCGATTCGCAAGGCGGGGGCCGCCGTCGCCACGGCACGCCTGCTCATGTCCGCAGCCCCTGCAGTACGCGGTCAGGCGTGAGCGGCAGGCGCCGGAAACGCACCCCGGTGGCATCAAACACGGCATTGGCCAGTGCAGCGCCAGTTGGGCCCTGGGATGCCTCACCGGTACCGAGAAAAGGTTGGCCAGGCCGGTCAATCAGCACCACCTCGACCGGCGGCACCTCGGAGAAGGTGAGGATAGGGTAGCTGCTCCAGTCTTGAGACAACACCTGAGTGTCGTCCATTTGAACCTCTTCTTTCAGGGTCCAGGAGAGGGACTGGATCAATCCGCCTTCAATCTGGTTGCTGACACCATCAGGGTTGACAATGTGCCCGCTGTCAGCGCTGGCCACCGCGCGCAAAACGCGAATTCGGCCACTCTGGCGATTGACCTCAACCTCAAGCGCCACGGCACAGTAGCCCGCGATATTTTTGTATTTGGCAAACCCGATGCCGCGGCCGCGGCCAGGCGATTTTTGCCATTGCGACCAGCCAAATTTTTCAGCGGCCCGAACGATGGCATCCCGCGCACGCTCGTCTTTAAGGAATCTCAGGCGATAGGCCACCGGGTCCGCGCCGACCGAATGCGCCAATTCATCCATGAACGATTCAATGGCAAACACATTCGCATAGGCGCCAAGTCCACGGGTGGACGACACGCGCAGGGGCATCTCGGTGATGAAATGGGTGAGTACGTTGTGCCCCGGAAAATCGTAGAGCGCAATGCCATTGCGATCTGCCGCAAAATTCGGAGCGCCGCCATTTTGTGGTTTGGGTATTGAAAAGGGTTTTTCCAAGTACCTGGCCGACAGCAAATTACCGGGTTGACCGCCCGGTCGCGTTCCGTGAGGGGTAGACCAAATGGTGAGATCCCAGTCCAACACATTGCCCTGGGCATCCAGCCCAGCCCTCGTCTTGATCAGCATGGCTGAACCGTAGGGCTCCCACAGGTGCTCCTGCTCGCGCGTGTACTGCAAGCGCACCGGCGTACCCGGAACGGCCACCGCCAGCAGAGCGGCATCGGCCGCGGCATCGTCGGCCATGTTGTGACCGTAGCAACCAGAGCCCTGCACATGCTGCATGCGCACCCTGGCTAAAGGCATGCCCAGCATCTTGGCAATGGCTTCGCCCGTTTCAAACACCGACTGACTGTGAGTTTGCACGGTCAAGACGCCATCGGCCCCCAGTGTCGCCAGCGCGGCAGAGGTGCCGATCGAGGCATGCATGTGGTAGGGCCGGTAGTAGCTGGCTTCGACCGTTCGCGTGACCTGGCCGGGCGTGCTACGGACCTGTTTTTTGGTCTCGATGATGCGATCAGGCTTGGTCTTGAGCAGCCAGTCAGGCATACCCTCTGTCCCGGGCAATTCTCGGGGCACCTGCCATTGGCAGGTCTGCTGCAGCGCCAGTGCCGCCGCTTGAGCCTGGCCTTCACGAATCGCAATAACGCCCAAAAAACTCCCGTCTCTCAATACCTTGATAACCCCGGGCATGCGGGTGATAGCGGCTGTGTCAGCTGCTATCAGCCGAGCGCCATAGGTCGGCGGTCGAACAATATGACCAAAAACCATGCCTTTAGGACGCAACTCTTGCACAAACATGGCTTGCCCAAGAATCTTGGGGGTCAGGTCCAGCCGATGCACAGAGCGACCGACAAGGCGATGCTCGCCGATAGGCTTGGTCTTGACCCGCCCGGTCGCTTCTCGCTGCAGCGACTCGCCAACAAGCAAGTCCCAATAACTGGTCGTGGCGCCGGAAACGGTCTGCACCAGGCCATCCCGCACGCTCAGGCCAGATGACGGTTGACCCAGCCGGACTTGCGCCAGATCCAGCAAAATGGCGCGCACTTCTGCCGCCGCCTGCCTAACAGCAGTGGCGCAATTGGGCATCGAGAACGAGCCTGCTGTAGTGCCTTCGTTCGGAACCAGGGCGGTGTCACCCGAGACCACCTTCACACGTGCCATTTCCACATCGAGCTCATCTGCACAAACCTGTACCACCGCGGTCAGAATGCCTTGCCCAAGCTCGACTTTTCCAACCATCAGCAACACAGACTGGTCTTCGCTTTGAATACGGATCCAGGCACTCAAGGTACGATTGACTTGCAAGTCACCAGGTAGCCGCGGTTTGTCGGCAGATGCGGTCTGCTGGGAGTGCACATCCAGCAGCGGGATCGTGAAACCAAGCGCCAGAAATCCTGAGCGTTTCAGGAAACGGCGACGCGAATCAGATGTCAAGCGTGTCATTTCAGGCTCCTTGCGCCGCGCGCATCACGGCACGAACAATGCGGTTGTGCGCACCACAACGGCACAAATTACCATCCAGGGCAATCCGGACCTCAGATTCGGTAGGCCGCGGGTTGCGATCCAACAGCGCCTGGGCCTGCATGATCATGCCGGAGGTACAGTAGCCGCACTGGGCGGCCTGCTCTTGCACAAAGGCCTGTTGGAGTCGGCTGGGTGCTCCAGCTTCGCTGAGACCTTGCAGAGTCACAACAGACCGGCCGCTTGCGGCCGAAAGCGGGAACACACAGCTGCGCTGCGGATCGCCATTAATGAGCACGGTACAGGCGCCACACTGCGCCTTGCCACAGCCATATTTTTGACCATTGAGGCCAAGGTCATTAGCCAAAATCTGAAGTAGCGGCTCGGTGGGCGGGGCAGACGACTCGACCATCTGTCCATTGACTTTGAAACGAATCACAACTATTTTCCTGTTAGGTTCAATTTCCACGAAAAACGGGTTTTGGATACGACATCCAAAACCCGTTTTCACTCAAATTATGGTCGGGGCGAAAGGATTCGAACCTTCGACCCTCTGGTCCCAAACCAGATGCGCTACCAGGCTGCGCTACACCCCGACTGGCATGTATTGTAGCGGGTGGCTGGCGCTGTTTTTCCCAACACTTGCACTGATTCTGGAATCGCCAGCGCCCAACTCGTTAAATCCCCGCCGGCAACGCCACCTGCGTGCCAATACCCATGGCTGCGCTACAGTTCACCTATGTCAATCCCAGTCCCGCAGTTACCCTGGCTCGCACCTGGAGCGGCCTTCCCCGAGCCGGGCCTTGCCTGGGGACCAGGTACACCAGCGCCAGGCTTACTGGCAGCCGGCGGCGCGCTCGACCTAGATACCTTGCAACAAGCCTACAGCCGAGGCATATTTCCATGGTTCAGCGAAGGGCAACCTCTACTATGGTGGAGTCCAGACCCGCGAATGGTTTTGCAGACCTCACAGTTTGTACTGCACCCTTCCCTGAAAAAAAAGATTCGTAAATTTGCACGGACGCCTGACTGCGAGATTAAATTTGATACCGCGTTCCGTGAAGTCATTCAGGCCTGTGCCAAAAGTCCGCGCAAAGGACAGCCTGGGACCTGGATACTGCCACCCATGATTGAGGTCTACTGCGAGCTCCACCATGCTGGCCTAGCCCACAGTGTTGAAATCTGGATCAACGGCAAACTGGTCGGCGGGTTGTATTGTGTGGCTTTAGGCTGCGCGGTTTTTGGTGAGTCTATGTTCAGCCTTGTTAGCGACGCGTCGAAGATATCACTGGCTGCACTTGTCGCCTTTTGTCGCCAGCACCGCATTGAGCAGATCGACTGCCAGCAAAACACTGCCCATATGGCTTCGCTCGGTGCGAAAGAAGTGCACCGGACGCAGTTCATTGCTGGTGTTTCTATTGCTCTGCAATGCGCTGAGCCAACCTGGCAATTTGACCCCAAATACTGGGCACTGATCATGCCGTCGGGGTTGCAAACGACATGACCCATCTCAAGGACCTTCCATTGCAGACGGTGCAGTTTTATGCAACGGCGCCGTACCCTTGCAGCTACCTGGCTGATCAGCAAGCCAGATCGCAAGTAGCAACACCCAGCCACCTGATCAATAACGAGACGTATTCAGCACTGGTTGCAAAAGGCTTTCGACGCAGTGGCATGTTTACCTATCGCCCCTATTGCGATGGCTGCCGCGCCTGCATCCCGCTGCGTGTATTGGTGGACAAATTCAAACCGGACCGGAGTCAGCGCAGGGCTTTTGCTAGACACGGCACATTACAAGCTAGGGTGCTTGACCTCTGCTTTGTTGAAGAGCATTACCTGCTGTACCTTAGGTATCAAAGCGGTCGTCATGCCGGCGGCGGAATGGATCAGGACAGCGTTGATCAGTACACCCAGTTTCTTCTTCAAAGCCGCGTGAATTCCAGGCTGGTCGAGTTTCGACAAATAGGGTCTGACGGCGGGCCTGGACAACTCAAGATGGTGTCCATACTTGATGTGCTTGACGACGGCATCTCGGCGGTCTACACGTTCTACGAACCCGAACCTCATTGCAGCTACGGCACCTACAACGTTCTTTGGCAGATTGAACAGGCCAGCACACTCCAATTGCGCTATGTCTACTTAGGCTATTGGATTGAGGCCAGCCAGAAAATGAGCTACAAGTCTCGCTTTGCGCCGATGTCCTTGCTAATTGATGGCCAATGTGTGATGGAACCATCGGGACGTAGGTGAGACTCTGGCACCAACACACCGATCCGACTCGATTATTTTTTCATATGGTAAAATTTATGTGTGCAATTCAAGAGCAAGATGTCAAAGTCAGATAGCGTTACGCCGACCACGCCAACCGTACAAGTCATTGAACGTATGTTTGCCTTGGTCGATGTACTGGCATCACGGGAGGAGGCTATTTCACTTAAAGAGATTAGCGAGAAAACGGGGCTGCATCCCTCCACCACGCACCGGATTCTCAACGACTTGGCTACCGGCCGATTTGTGGATCGCCCGCAGCCTGGGAGTTACCGTCTAGGGATGCGTTTGCTCGAGCTAGGCAATCTGGTGAAAAGCCGGCTCAACGTGCGCGATGCTGCCTTGCTGCCGATGCGCGACTTGCACAAACTGATACAGCAGCCTGTCAATCTCAGCGTACGTCAGGGTGACGAAATCATCTACGTGGAGCGCGCCTACAGTGAACGATCGGGCATGCAGGTGGTTCGGGCGATTGGCGGCCGTGCACCGCTTCACCTGACATCGGTTGGAAAGTTGTTTTTAGCTGCCGATGACCCCCTACGAGTTCGGTCTTATGCTACTCGCACCGGCTTGACTGGACACACCAAAAACAGCCTGACTCAATTACCAGTTCTCGAGCGAGATTTGTCGAAAGTCCGTCAATACGGCTTTGCGCGCGATAACGAGGAACTTGAACTCGGCGTTCGTTGTATGGCAGCGGGCATTTATGACGATCAAGGCAAGCTGGTAGCAGGCCTGTCAATATCCGCCCCAGCAGAGCGCCTGGAAGAAGCTTGGCTGCCTAAACTTCAAGATACCGCTAAAGAAATTTCTGCCAGCTTAGGACATCGGGCTGAGGCATTCCAGCAGTTACGCTGATGAGAATGTCTAACGAACTGCCAGCAGTGTTTCTCGGTTAGAGCCTGCCAAAGGGGACGCTGTTCGAGGCGCGCGCGCTGAGGTCGATTCAACCCAGCGCCTCACCCGTTCGGCATCTGCCAGACGCGTCAGCTTTCCAGCAGAGTCTAGGAATACCATGATAAGTTTGCGGCCAGCCACCCTGGCCTGCATCACCAGGCATTGACCAGCTTCAGAGATGTAGCCAGTCTTCTGAAGGCCAATATCCCAAGCGGGATTTTTGACCAAACGGTTGGTGTTGTTGTACTGCAAGGTACGATGCCCAACCTCAACCTGATGACCTGGGGACGTGGAAAATTCACGCAAAAGGGCATCCGTGGAGGCGATATTGACCAGCTTGACCAAGTCATTGGCACTGGACTGGTTTTTGCTGGACAAACCAGTCGGCTCAACATAGCTGGTATCGCTCATGCCAAGGGATCTGGCTTTAGCATTCATCAGCGCCACGAAAACAGGCAAGCCGCCCGGGTGACTACGTCCGAGCGCATGCGCTGCTCGATTTTCGCTGGACATCAACGCCAGGTGCAAGAGTTCATTTCGGGTCAATTCCGTACCAACGCTCAGGCGCGACGAACTGCCCTTCTCTGTGTCCACATCGGCTTGAGAAATCACTATTATCTCGTCCATGGCTAATTTGGCCTCACTAACCACCAGACCCGTCATCAGCTTGGTCAGAGAAGCGATTGGAAGCACGGCCTTATCATTTTTACTGAAAAGCACTTCGCTGGTCTCTTGATCAATGACCAGTGCCACACTAGATTTCAGCTCAAGCGCGTCGCGGGCCCCATGCAAGCCAGCCAGTTGGCCATATGAAGGCTTCAGCGGCATGGAATTAGCTCGCGCAATGCCTGCCCTGAGCTTCGATTTGGCGCCAGATCGAACAATGACCTTGCGTTTAACTGGCTTCGCCTTCGCGATGCTCGCTTTGACCTGAGCCTGACCTTGAGCCGGTGCCGCAATAGTCAGCGGCTGCCACATCCCTAACGCAAACGCGATGATGCCCAAACGAACGAACCCAAGGTTAACGGGACCTCCCAACAAAAACTGTCTGGTTATCGGCATGCGACCACCTCCGGGCACTAAAACAAGCTTGAGTTTATCCAAAAAAAGCGCTAAATATCAATTACTTGCAGGTCTTTCTTCATCAAAGTGATGGCTTACCGCCAAGAACCTAGCCTTGCGCTGCCACCCGCTCCGCTTTGCTGTGCAATTTGTTGAGTGCGCTCAAGTAGGCTTTAGCTGACGCCACCACGATGTCTGGATCTGACCCAACGCCATTGACGACACGTCCACTGTTTTGCAGGCGCACTGTAACCTCGCCCTGACTTTCCGTCGAACCGCTTATGGCGTTCACTGAATAAAGCACCATTTCGGCGCCACTGTTGACATGGGACTCAATGGCTTTCAGGGATGCATCCACTGGGCCGTTTCCATCCGACGATCCTTTGACCTCTTTGCCTTGCGCTGTAAAAACCACGCTGGCCTGTGGCCGTTCACCGGTCTCACTATGCTGGGACAGAGAGACAAAAACAAACTGCTCGTCCTCATGGGAGACACTACCGTCACTGGCCAAGGCCAGAATGTCTTCGTCAAATATTTCACTTTTGCGATCTGCCAGTTCCTTGAACTTTGCGAACGCCGCGTTAATTTCAGTTTCACTGTCAAGTTGCACACCCAACTCCAGCAGCCGCTGCTTAAAGGCATTGCGCCCGCTGAGCTTGCCAAGGACGATTTTGTTCGCGCTCCAGCCTACATCTTCGGCGCGCATGATTTCGTAGGTATCGCGGGCCTTGAGCACGCCATCCTGATGAATACCTGAGGCATGCGCGAACGCATTGGCACCGACGACTGCCTTGTTGGGCTGTACGACAAAACCGGTGGTCTGGCTCACCATTCGGCTCGCTGCAAGAATATGTTTGGTCTCTATGCCCAAGGTAAGTCCAAAATAATCTCGCCGCGTTTTGACTGCCATCACAACCTCTTCCAGACTGCAATTACCCGCCCGCTCGCCCAATCCATTGATCGTGCACTCCACCTGTCGTGCACCACCGATCTTCACACCCGCAAGCGAATTGGCAACAGCCATACCCAGATCATTGTGGCAATGCACCGACCAAACAGCCTTGTCCGAATTAGGAATGCGCTCCCGCAAGTCCTTGATGAAATGACCATACAGTTCGGGAACTGCATAGCCAACTGTGTCAGGCACATTCACCGTTGTGGCACCCTCCTTGATGACCGCTTCGAGCACACGACACAGGAAATCCATGTCGCTGCGGTACCCATCCTCAGGGCTGAACTCCACATCGGCGACCAGATTTCGGGCAAAGCGAACGGCTAGTTTGGCTTGCTCAAACACTTGATCTGGTGTCATTCTTAGCTTCTTTTCCATGTGCAAGGCCGACGTCGCAATAAACGTGTGAATGCGTGCACTGTTAGCCCCCTTGAGGGCTTCAGCAGCTCTTGAAATATCTCGATCATTCGCACGCGACAGCGAGCAGACAGTTGAATCCTTGATCGCATGGGCGATGGCCCGCACAGCCTCAAAATCCCCATTTGAACTAGCAGCAAAGCCGGCCTCGATCACATCCACTTTGAGCCGTTCAAGTTGCCGGGCGATTCGCAGCTTTTCATCCTTGGTCATCGATGCGCCAGGAGACTGCTCGCCATCCCGCAAAGTGGTGTCAAAAATAATCAATTTATCGCTCATCTCAATCTCCTGATGGTTTCCGAAAAGCTGGCTGAATAGGTTGCACCAAACAAAAAGCCCGTAGCGGGTGCATACGGGCTTTTGGTTTGGGTGTGCGCGTGCGCTACCGTCTCCGCCCGTCTGGCGTCAGCGATAGTAGTAGTGTGGGCCCTGAAAAATTCATATGGGCACTGTACCACACAGCTGCATCCCAACAAAATTTCGTCTTCAAGGTCACGTGCATCCCCACTATTTGTGCAGGTCCCGCTCATCAGGCTCTTCCGTCGACGTACTGATCACACTGGTCTGAACACCTTTCGTTTTGCGCCATGCATAGATCACATAGCCGCTAAATCCATACAGAACAAACATGCCAAACATGACGATTGGGGGATCGATGTTAATGATG
>CALPLW020000104.1 GCA_943324505.2 Comamonas sp. lk | reverse complement strand
TCGAAAAGTCTCAAAGCACGATGAAGGGACTCGATGATCGTCTTCTTGCTGCAACCAAGGGGCAGGATGAAAAGTTTGAAAAGTTGAATAGCACGGTCAAGGGACTTGATGACCGTTTGCTCGCTGTGCCGAAGGGGCAGGACGATACGCTGCGCACCACAATCCAGGGCCTGGATGCGAAGGTACAGGGCTTAGATGCACGCCTTAGTGCGACGGCGCAAGGGATGGAAGAACGGTTTCGAACGGTCGAACCCGTCAAGGTGAAGCTGGATGGTCTCGAATTCATGGCGGAGCAGGCTGAGAAGCGGGATTTTGAAGCCGCACTTGCCCTGTTTCGAAAAGCGGAATTTGCCGGAGCCAAAACTGCGTTTTTTGACTTCTTGAGCCGATACAGCCGCAGTGGATATGCACCGTCTGCACTTTTCTGGCTGGGTACCGCTCAGTACGCTACGCGCGACTATGCAGGGGCTATGGTTAATTTTCGGGCTCTGATCGCCAGTGCGGCTGATCACCAACGAACACCTGAGGCGGTCCTGTCGGTCGCCAACTGTCAAGTGGAGCTTAAGGATATCCGTGGCGCACGCAAAACACTACAAGACCTGGTCAGCGCTTACCCGAAGTCAGAGGCTGCGGTAGCAGCTAGAGAACGCCTAGCTTTGCTGAAATAAGGCGCATAGCAGCCACTGGCCTACAACCTACTGCCATGCCAGCATCAGAACTCTCGACGCTCAACGCGCAATTGCTGTGGTTGGCCTTGTGCATCGGCATCGGCTTGGGTGCGATTACCCAACGCACCCACTTTTGCACCATGGGCGCTGTGAGTGATCTTGTCAACATGGGCGACTGGACCCGTATGCGTCAATGGGCACTGGCTATTGGTTTTGCCATGGCCGGTTTTGGTCTGTTGGTTTATACCGGGAGCGTTGACCCCGCCCAGGTGCTTTACGCCTCAAACCGCTGGATCTGGTTGTCCGCTCTGGTAGGTGGTGGCCTGTTTGGTCTGGGCATGGTGCTGGCCTCGGGTTGCGGCAGCAAAACTCTGGTTCGCATTGGTGGCGGCAGCCTGAAATCGCTGGTTGTGCTGATCGTGCTTGGTGCCTCTGCTTTCGCTACGCTCAAAGGCGTAACCGCTGTGCTGAGAGTCGCCACGGTGGACAGGGTCGTGCTGGATATTTCCACTGGCACAAGTTTGGCGCCATGGGTCGCTGCCGCCTGGGGCTTGCCACCAGCCTTGACAGCGCTGTTGCTTGGCCTTGGCATAGGCGGCAGCCTGATGCTCTGGGCTATGGCCGGTCGCGGTTTCCTCACGCCAGACAATCTGCTCGCGGGTGTCGGTATGGGCGGGCTGGTCGTTGCCATGTGGTGGGTGTCGGGTCATCTTGGCCATCTGTCTGAGCACCCGGAAACGCTGCAAGAGACTTTTTTAGCCACCAACTCTGGTAGATCAGAGGCGCTGAGCTTTGTGGCGCCAGTGGCTTACTTGATGGATTGGCTGCTTTTTTTCAGTGACAAAAGCAAGGTGCTGACGATGGGTATTGTGTCCACCTTAGGCGTGGTGCTGGGCTCATGGTGCATGGCGATGGCGGCTGGCAGTTTCAGGTGGGAGGGCTTTGCCGGCACCGAGGACCTGGCCAACCATCTGGTCGGCGCTGTCCTGATGGGGGTTGGCGGAGTGACTGCCATGGGGTGCACGGTGGGGCAGGGGCTTAGCGGCCTGTCTACCTTGAGTGCCAACAGTGTTTTGGCGGTGGCCGGTATCCTCGCCGGTGCGGTGGCAGCGCTGCGCTACCAGGTCTGGCGCGTGGATCGATTGGCTTGAGCGAAGACCGCCGCTTTGGCGGCTTGGCTCGCTTGTATGGCCAAGCTGGCGCCGACCGTATCCGCCGTGCCCATGTGGCTGTGGTCGGTATCGGTGGCGTGGGGTCCTGGGCGGCCGAGGCACTGGCGCGCAGTGGCGTTGGCCAGTTGACACTCATTGACTTGGACCACGTTAGCGAATCCAACATCAACCGACAAATACAAGCTGAAGACGCCACCATTGGCCAAGCCAAAGTTCTCGCCATGCGAGACCGCATTCATACATTCAACCCGTACTGCCAAGTTCATGCCGTTGAGGAATTTGTCGAGCACGACAATTGGCCCCAGTTGTTGCCCCCAGGCGTGAACGCCGTCATCGATGCCTGTGATCAGGTGAGAGCCAAGACCAGCATGGCCGATTGGGCCCTGCGGACCCGAATAATTTTTATCTCGGCGGGTGCAGCGGGTGGCAAACGGCTGGCCCATTTGGTTGATATCGATGATTTGGCCCAGACCACCCATGACCCCCTGCTGGCCCAGCTGCGCTACAGGCTGCGCAAGCAGCATGGCGCGGCGCGTGTGGGTAAAAAAATCGGTGTGTCGGTGGTCTTTAGCCGTGAGCCCATTGCGCCACCAGATGCGTCCTGCGCGCCGCAGCAGGACACCAGTCTGAACTGCCATGGCTACGGCTCGGTGGTGAGTGTGACCGCCACCTTTGGCCAATGCGCAGCCGGTTGGGTGCTTGATAAAATATCTCGACAAGACCCCTGATTGGTTGCCAGATTCACCCTATAATTTGGGGCTTCGCTCCGCCGAGCAATTGGTAGTGTGGAGAGAGTCGGGATGTTAGCTCAGTTGGTAGAGCAGCGGACTTTTAATCCGTTTGTCGTGGGTTCGACCCCCGCACATCCCACCAAATAAGCCTTGCGGCATATGGAAAGCCTGCTATTCAAAAGATAGCAGGCTTTTTTGTTGGTGGTCTCGGTGACAGTGTGTTGATAGTTTTGACCGAGTGAGCCCGTCGCTGCGAAATGGGTAACTGTCGTCAACGTTGGTCAAGTCAAAAGTCGACACCCCCCTTGAGTCAGACCTGCGTCGGCGCCAGCGCCCGGTCGGCCAACCGCGATTTTTCAATTGCCTGGCCTGCGCAGTTCAAGTAAGCTCTATTGGATGAAGCCCCCGATCTGCGCTAGTCGGCGGGCAACGCCCTTTGGACAGCCCATATGTCTCACTCAAGAAAACCCCAACCAACACAGACCCAAGGCGACCGCTGCTGATGCCATGAAATATTTGCAGCGAGCAATGATTATTCTCTGGGCAGCTTGCGCGAGTAGCATGTCAAGTGCCGAGTTGGCCGCCGGAACAGGCGAGCAGTTTTACGGCCCCGAGATGTCGGAAAACGCCGCCTGCGATTTGGCCGAAAAAAGGGCCAAGGCGGCGGCTTTAGCCAGTGTTTTTGGCGAGTCGGTATCCAACGAAGAGCAACTTTTCTGCAAGCAAAGTACCGGCAAAGCGACTGACGGCGGATGTGAATTTAACCGGGTGACATGGTCGTTGATTGAGGGCGACATCAGGAGCATCAAGAACTTGAAGCGCTCCACTGAAAAGCGCCTGGGCACAAATGCCTGCGTGGTTAGCCTTGAGGCTGACATCGTCATCCCGACCAAAAAGCCTGATCCAAACTTCGAAGTCAAGGTAACCACCAACCAAATGGTGTACCGGGTTGGCGATGATTTTTCCTTGGCAGTGGAGAGCACAGAGCCCGCCCACTTGGCGATATTCAACTGGCTCCCTAATGAAAACGACCAAGTCCACCGCATCATTCCGCAAGATGCAAGCAGCGGGGCGGACATGGGCGTTTTGAAGAAAAATGCCACCGGCAAGCTTAAGGTTGATTTTGCTTTGATGGCGACCTGGTCAAGCGCGTACAAAGACACCAAGAAACAATACGACGAGTGGCTGATCGTCATCGCCACCAAACGGCCCTATAAGTGGCTCCCGTCCTACGACCTTGACCAATTCAAGGAGAAGCTGCGTGAAATACCCTTGGACGAGCGGCGCATCGTCAGGCGTGGCTACCTCCTGAACCGATGACGCGCCAGTTCTGCTTTACAAGACGAGCCGCCACCGGGTTTTGGATGGGCGCGGCGATTGCTGCTGTACTTTTTAGTCTTCAGGGCTGCGCCACCCGATACGTGGAGCGCGACCCTGACAAAGACGACGCTGCCGACGCGATTGGCGACGTCGTGGTGTCCAAGACCAGCGAAGACTTCACCAAAAACCCGCCCTTGTGCCTGGGCATCATGCCTTTGGGGGCAAGCAAGAAAGAGTTTGAGCCCACGCAAGACCTGCGCAAAGCGCTTCATGCACACCTGGCACCTACAGGCATTCAATTGTTGCCTCTGCAACGCGTCGATGGCAGCCTTGTCCCTGGGCAATCCGAATTGACGCGTTTGCAGGCGGTGTCCGCCGCCACCGGTTGTGACACCCTGATGACTGGTGACATCAGTGAGCGTCTGTCTCGCTTTTGGGGCGTCTATTCTGAAATCAAACTGGCTGCGGCCTTGCAGATAACTCGGGTTAGCACCGGGCAGGTGATCTGGCGCGGCAAACACACGGCCGTGGTGCGGGCCGGCGGCCTACCCCTGGACCCCCTCAGCGCCATCGGTGGCGTGATCTCGGCGGGCGTGAACCTGCGCGATGAGCAGTTAACGCGAACGACGCATGATCTGGCCCGGCGCCTTGTGGCGGCAATCCCAAATCTCAGTTACTCAGAGAAAGACAGTGACCTGAGCCAGGACGCCGTTGCCCGCCAAGCTGCCCATTCCAGTTCCATCCCGGGCTTGGCCGGCAGGCCGTCGCCGCACGCTTTTGTCAGCGGCATCGAGCAGCGTCCGATAGCTCAGCTGGGGCCGCTGATTGCCGCCGCGCTTTCCGGTGACCAATGGCCCGAGCCCGCTGACCGGCTCGTGCTGGCTCAGTTCTGGCTCAATAAAGAGCCGCAAAGCAGCCAAGCCTTGTTTGAACTTGCTAGCGCTAGGCTCGCGCTTGGTGAGGCCACCGCTGCGCTGAGCCTCGCCCAAAAGGCCATCCAGCTCAACGCCAGCTTGCCTGAGTATCATTTTTTACAGGGCCGTATTTATCTGCAACTTGATCAGCCCGCAATGGCCACCCAAGCTATGCTCAAAGCTGCCAGTGCGCCCGGGCCAAAGGCGATCTATTTCACAGCCTTGGGAGTAGCCTACAACCAGGTAGGAGACTATGCGCTGGCAGCGGCCGCCCTAAGCCGATCACTGGCGCTTGAGCCAGGCGCGGCCTATGCCCATTTGCAGATCGGGGTGGCCTTAGTTGGCATCGGAGACGACTCTGCCGCGGCAAAGGCACTGCGACAGAGTATGATTTTGAGCATTGCTGACAGAAACCACAAAAACGCCGCCCGTGCCTTGGCGACATTTAAGGCCATGGATCTGCAGGCCCAGCTCTCTTCAGAGGAGCTGGAAGCTCTGGAGGTCAAAATTGGCCAACTGCTGGCGAGTTAATATTTTCAAGGAGACATACACATGCATTTCATTAAACGCGGTGCCCTGCCCACCACTTTGTTGCTGCTACTTGTTGCCTGCGCCGGCCCCAAGCCAGGCACACCGGAGTATGTTGCAGTCAAAGAGGTGGAACAGCAAAAGGCGGCGTTAGCAGCTGTCACCCAGTCCATCGCCAAGGCTCCCGCCTGGTTTTTACAGCCGCCTGTCGATGCCAATGCGCTTTATGCGGCAGCAACAGAGAGCTCCCCTGACATGCAAATGTCTATGGACATGGCGCTGCTGTCGGCCAAGCGCGGTTTGGCCGGCTCTTTGGGTGAACGGGTCTCATCCAAAATGACCGACTTTGCCTCACAGACCGGCTCGGGCAATGACGTTGAGGTAGTCAAAGAGATTGAGCGGGTCACCAAAAGCGTGGCCGCCGATGTCAACGTGGCCGGTCATGTTAGGGAGAAGTCTGAGGTGATCCAGGAGGGACGTAACTACCGCACCTATGTGCTGCTGCGTTACCCGGTTGGCGAAAACAACCGTGTGGTTGCTGACCAGGTCAAGAAAAGCGCGGTGCTAGACACCAAGATCAGGGCGGCCAAGGCCTTCCAAGACCTTGAACGCGAGATTGAACTGGCGAAGAAGAAATAACCTACAAGTCATATCCCATGCGATTGAAATTGCATCTTTTACTGGCCGCCGTTCTGCTGCCGCTGGGGCAGCTGTGCTACGCGGCGCAGTTGATTACCCCCGAAGAGGCCTTGGCGTCACAAACAGAGCCAGAGCTCTTGTTGATGCAGAGCGCGGCGCCTGACCCGCTGGCGCCTGTCATCACCCTGGCAGACCTGAGCGCACTTGACAAACCTTTGAAGAACCCCTTCAGCATGGAGATTTTCTTCAAATCCCAGGCCGGGGTGGGGCTGGACTTGTCAAGTTTCAAAGCACTTTACGGCACCTTCAAGATCGACATCACTGAGCGCCTGCTCAAAGAAGCCACCAAGACGCTGGCCGGCCTCAAGGTGGCCAATGTCGAAGTTCCCTCCGGACGCCACAAAATACTGCTCAGAATCAATGACAGCCAGGGGCGAATGGCAGAAAAAGAACTCTCCTTCAAGGTTGAATGAATATCCCCAGCGCTCTTATCGCGCTTCGGCGTGCCATCGTGACATGCATGGCCGCATTGGCCAATGCCGGTGAATGGCTGGTCGTTGGGGCCGTCTTTTCTGTAGGCGCACTGGGTGCAGCGACTGCCACCGCCGCCAGCCCTGAACAAGCCTTGCGGCGGGCAAGTATCATGGTCGAGGCCGGACGCTTCAAGGAGGCCGTGGCGATCTTGAAGGAGGTCGAGCCCCAAACCCGTGGCGACGACCTGGCCTTGAGCGTGCTCACCGGCAAAATTTACCTGGCCATTGACCGGCCCGCCAAGGCGCTTGAGTTTTTTGAAGACGCCGACGCCCAGGCCCTTGAAAACTTTGACGCAGCCATCGGTGCCGCCCAGGCCAACCTCCAACTGGGCCGCTTTGCGCAGGCCCGCCGCTATGTACAAGCCGCCCGACGGGTTGACCAAGACTCGGCAGAACCAGACTATGTGCTGGCCGTCATCGCACACCGTACCGGCAACACCGCCGATGCGGCAACACAAATGCAGACCCTGGCCCGCACCAGGCCAGACTCTGAGAGCGCCATCATCGCTTACAGCAAATATCTGACTCTGGTGGGCGATGACGCAGCAGCCCGGCGCGCTTTGCAAGACTTTGCCAACAAAGCCCCCGCAGCCGCAGCCATCAGAGACCGTTTGGGCGACATGGAGCACCAGGCAGGCAACGCCGCCAGCGCGCTGCGTCTCAAACGTGTGGCTGCAGAGTTGTACGGCAGCCAGGGCAACGCCTTTAAAAAAGAAGTGCTTGCCGCCTGGCTAGAGGCCAACGGAGGCGGCGCCGCGCTGCCGCCCCCGGCATCGGCAACACCCCAAACCGCCCAACCCATAGCCAACGCCCCGCCACTACCCAAACCCAAACCTGTTGCACCTGCCGAGCGTGACTTCGCCGTGCCACTGCAACGCTTCCCGTTCCCAGAGGGCGTGGTCATCACCGGGGGCAGCGGATTTGTGGTCGACGGCGGGTCAAAAGTTGTCACCAACCGGCACGTCATTGAGGGTGGCAAAGCCTTTGCTGTTCGCACCGGGCTCGGTGAGGTGATCACCGCCAAAGTGATCTTTGTCTCTGCAACCGACGACCTGGCTGTGCTGTCGCTCGACCGGCCGCTGAACGCAGACCGTGCCATCCCCAGCACTGCTTATGCCAAGCCCCCCGTGGGGCGCAACGTGGTGGTTATGGGCTACCCGCTGTGGTACGTGCTGGGGCAAGGGTCGCCCTCGCTGACCAACGGCATGGTCTCCAAGCGCACTGGCCTGGGGGACGACCTGGGCACGTTCCAGCTCACCGCCAAAGTCAACAAAGGCAACTCAGGTGGCCCGGTATTTGACATGACGGGCAACGTGGTCGGCATCACCGTGGGCAAGCTCGACAGCAAAAAGATACAGGACGAGCAGGGCTTTATGCCTGAGGACGTCAACCTGGCCATTCACGTTGACCGACTCCCGGCCATCGCTAATGTACGCTTGGCGAACCAGGAGCCCGGTGCGGAACTCAGCACCGAGGCGCTTTACCAGGCCATGCTGGGCAAGGTGGTCATGGTGGCTACCTACAAGTAGCCCCTTTGTCACTTTGTGTTTGTCAAAACCAGGTTTTAGCCAATCACCCTATGACCATCTACCGACACGTCGTTGCCCTGCTGCTCGTGCTGTCTTGCGCCGGTGCTTTTGGGCAAAGCAGCGTCGTGCCCTGCCTGGGTGCAGATGCCACGCGCTGGCACAACTGCCAAGGCGCGGTCAACTTTGCCAATGGGGACCGGTATGAGGGCGAGTTTCAAAACGGCAAGTTCAACGGCTGGGCCACTTACTACCACCTGGCCGACAACCCCTTCCGCGGCGACAGGTACGTGGGCGAGTTTCGCAACGGCCAACGACACGGCCAAGGCCGCTACACCTTTTCCAACGGCAAACCCACCCAAGAAGGCGTATGGGCAGAAAGCCAGTTTGTGCGGGCAGACAAAGTCAATATCCCTTTGGCAGCGCAATCCAACTTTGCCATGCTCGCCGAGCGTAAAAAGCTAGAAGATGACAGGCTGCGCCTTGCCCAAGAACGCCGCCAACTTGAAGAAGACCGTGCCAAACGTGAACAGGCCAAGGCCAACTCGCGGCTAGACCTGCGGGTAGCAGCCTCAGCGCCAGACCCAAGCGGGCTGGTGGTCATCACTGTGCAAACCGGTGGCGACACCAGTTCCTTGAAAATTGACGGCGACGAGCAAGGTGCCAATGAGCAAGGTAACTACCAAATCAAACGCCTGCCCAGAGTGGGCCGCGATACTACCTACACCATCACCGCGGTAGACACCTATGGCAACACCAGCAGCAAGGCCATCTCCCTGCGGGGCCAGGCGATGTTGGCCGCCGGGCTAGCCCCCACCCTTAAGCCCGAAACGCTCAAGCTCTCGCCCGCGCGGGACGCGGTGGCCATCATCATCGGCATTCAAGACTACAAAAGCCTGCCCAAAGCGGACTTTGCCAACGAAGACGCGCGGGCTTTTTATGACTACGCCGTGCGTGCGCTTGGCATCAAACGCGAAAACATCAAGATGCTGATCGACAGCCAAGCTGAGCAGGTGGGCATACTCAGCGCATTCAGAAACTGGCTGCCGTCGTATGTCAAAAAAGACCAGACAGATGTTTATGTGTTTTACAGCGGTCACGGCCTGCCCTCTACAGACGGCAAGTCCCTGTTCTTTTTGCCTCAGGGTAGCGATAAAGACTTCGTGACCGAGACCGGCATCAGCCAAACGCAAATTGTTGCAGCCTTGAATGCGGCCAAGCCCAGGTCTGTAACCATGTTCATTGACAGCTGCTACAGCGGCAGCACGCGCTCTGGTGAGACGCTCTTGGCCAGTGCCCGCCCGGTCGCCCTCAAGGCCAGCGAGAACCCGTACCCAGCCAACTTCACGGTGGTCTCGGCCTCGTCTTTAGACCAAATATCGTCATCTTCCCCAGAGCTTAAACACGGCATCTTCAGCTTCTATCTCATGAAGGGCCTGGAGGGTGAGGCTGACGAGAACAAAGACGGCAAGATTACCGTGGCCGAGCTGCAAAGCTACATCGCCGACATGGTGCCCCGCCAGGCCCTGAAGATGAACCGCAGGCAACAGCCACAGCTTGTTGGCGACACAGCCCGGGTACTGGTGAGCCGGTGATGCCGCAGCTGCTGGCCCGCCTGTTACATCTCGCCCTGCTGGCGGCCCTGCTGCTGGCGCATCAAGGGTTTGCCCAGGTCTCTGACGGCAAAGGACTCACCCCTCTAGAAGGCGTGCTGCCCATCCCCGATGACCGCGCCTTGTGGGATGCTGTTAAAGATAGCCGGGATGTGAACGATTTCAAAGCCTATTTAAACAAGTTCCCCAACGGTTTGTTTGCTGAGATGGCCAGCAACCGAATGCGGGCTTTGGCAGTGGGCACTGCTCAGACGCCTCAGCCACCAAGCCCACCTGTCACGCAAATCGCCCCACAAGTCTCCTTGGTCGTGCAGCGCCAGAACCTCGTGCCGGGCCAAATTATTAAAGACTGTGCGGATTGCCCTGAGATGGTCGTCATCCCATCGGGAAGTTATGAGATGGGATCCACCGGGAGTGTGAATGAGCAACCGATTCACCGCGTCAACGTGCCGAGCTTTTTAATCGGCAAGACCGAGGTGACCCAGGGCCAGTGGAAAGCGGTAATGGGCAATAACCCAAGCAGGTTCAGCCAGTGCGGTGACGACTGCCCGGTGGAGCAGGTTTCTTGGAACGATGCGCAAGACTTCATCCGCAAGCTCAATCAAAAAACCGGCCTGGCCTATCGGTTGCCATCTGAGCCTGAATGGGAATACGCTGCAAGGGCTGGCAGCACTACCGAATGGGGCCACGGTAACGACGAGTTTCGGCTGGCAGACTTTGCTTGGTTCAGCATCAACAGCGGCGCAAAGTCACAAGCCGGGGCGCAAAAGCGCCCAAATGCTTTTGGCCTCTTTGACATGCACGGTAATGTTTGGGAATTGCTGGAAGACTGTTGGCATGACAACTATAGCGGCGCGCCAACAGATGGCAGCGCCTGGACAACAGCATGTAGTAGTAACACGCGGGTGCTCCGTGGCGGCTCTTGGATCAGCAACCCGCGGGTCCTGCGCTCGGCCTATCGCGGCAGGATCGCGCCCGACAACCGCGGCAACTACTTCGGCCTGCGGCTAGCCAGGACCCCTTAAGTCATGCGCCTTGGCTTCTTTACGGCTTTGGGCTTTACTGTACCGCATCGCGCAGCGGCCCTTATGTTTCTAGCCTGCTTTACCCAATGTGTGATTGCCCAAGTCTCAGACGGCAAAGGCCTCACACCGCTTGAAGGCGTACTACCCATCACCGATGACCGCGCCTTTTGGGATTCAGTTAAGGACAGCCGAGACGTGAACGACTTCAAGGCCTACCTCAACAAGTTCCCCAATGGGCTTTTTGTCGATGTGGCGGCTGACCGCGTTCGAGCCTTGGGTGGAGCCAGTCCAACGGCGTTGGCGCAAAGCGAACCAGCTCAGCCCGTCCCAAGAGCCGGCCAAGTCATCAAAGACTGCGCCGACTGCCCCGAGATGGTGGTGCTGCCGGCGGGGAGTTTTGACATGGGGTCCAATGAAAACGCTGATGAACAGCCTGTACATCGGGTTAATGTGCCGGGCTTTCTAATCGGCAAGACCGAAGTAACGCAGGGCCAGTGGAAAGCTTTAATGGGCAGCAACCCC
>CALPLW020000103.1 GCA_943324505.2 Comamonas sp. lk | reverse complement strand
GGAGGCCAAAAATGCTTGTAAAGAGGGGCAAATTCAGCACCCGGCTGGGCGCCGTACAAGTCCACCATGGCCTCGCTCACATAAATGCCGATTTGCCCCGGCGGCACCGGTAGCGCCGTGCCGACCAGCGGCAGGCTGCGGGCTGGGTCGTCGATCTGGCTCACCAGCAATGCTACCGGTGGCCGGGCTGGGTCCAGCAGCAGCGGCAGCTGGCGCTGGGGGCGCAGCGCCCGCACGCCGGGCAGGGCGGCAGCGGCCTGCACCAGCGTGGGGCTGAAGAACAGCGTGTCGCTCTCGCGCAGGGTGGTGGCGCTGCGCACATACAGGTCGGCTGGGAGCACCCGGTCCAGCCAGTCGGTGACCGAGTCACGAAAGCTGGCCACCATCACGGTCAGCGCCACCGCCAGCGCCAGCGAGGCCACCACGCCGCTCAGCGCCACGGCGGCGCTGTCACGCTGGCGCCGCGCCCGCTCCACCGCCAGCAGCGGCAGCAGCCAAGCCTGCACCCAGGGGCTGAGCCGGTTCAGCAGCAGCCCGATCAGCCAGGGCAGGGCGCCGATGCCGCCCACCAGCAGCATCGCGATTGACAGGTAAGCCGCTACCGGCAGGTCAAAAATGGCTGGAGCCCTTGTCAATGCTAGGCTGGTCGCTATCAAAATCATACTGATCCAGCCCCGATGCGGCTGCATACGGGTATCACCCAGGCCTTTGAGGGTTTGCGCCGGCGGCAGCGATTGCGCCTGCCGGGCCGGCCACCAGCCGCCGACCAGCGCCGCAGCCACCCCCAGCAGGCCATAGAGCAGGGCGGCGCCACCCTGCCACTGCAGCTGCGGCGCCACGCCGGGGAAATAGCCGCCGCCCAGGTCGCCGCCCAGCACATTCAGCGCCAGCGCTGCCAGCGCCGTGCCCAGCGCTATGCCGGCGGCGCTACCCACCAGGCCCAGCGCCAACGCCTCCCACAGCACCAGCGCCAGCCGGGCACGCGCGCTCAGGCCCAGCACGCCCAGCAGGGCAAACTGCTGGGCCCGCTTGGCCACACTGAGCGCCAGCACCGAGAACACCAGAAACGCCCCGGTGAACAGCGCAATCAGCGCCAGCACCGTTAGGTTGACGCGGTAGGCGCGCGACAGGTTGCCCAGCCGCTCGGCGGCATCGCCTGGCTCGCTCAGGCCCAGGCCGGCCGGCCAGCCGGGGCTGGTCTGCAGTTCGCGCACCAGGTCGGCGCGGTCGGCGCCTGCTTGCAGGCGCAGGTCGATGCGGCTGAGCTGGCCCTGGCGGTCAAACAGGTCTTGCGCCGCGCCCAGGTCCATCACCGCCAGTGGCGCACCGCCGCTGGCCAGGCTGCCGGCCACCAGCACCGGATGCAGGCGCAAACCGGTTTGCAGCTGAACACCGGTGCGGCCCAGGCGCTGGCGCGCGCTGGCGTTCAGGAACACCGTGGCTGGGGCAAACAGCGCCAGCCGGTCGGCGTCGGCATCGGGCCGGGGCAGCAGGTCGGGTGACACGGTGGCCACCACGATCGCGTCCACCCCCACCACGCGCAGCGGCAGCCGCGCGCCGGCGCCGTCGGTGGCCTGGGTGTTGATCTCCAGCACCGGTGAGGCACTGGCCACCTGTGGGTGGCGTGCCACCAGCGCGTAAACCGCTTCGTCAAAATTGCCCTGGGCGCTGGTCAGGCTCAGGTCGGGCTGGCCGCTGACTGAGCGCGTGGCCTGGGCGAACTCATCGAGTGCCGAGGCGTTGATCAGGTGCACCGAAAACGCCAGCGCCACGCCCAGCATCACCGCCAGCACGGCCGCGGCGTTGCGCCAGGGGTGGTGGCGCAGTTCCTGCCACGAGAAGGTGCGCAGCAGGTCAATCATGCGCCTCAGAGCGTGCGCCTCAGCGCCTCAAAAAACAGCTCGGACTGCTGGCGTTCGCTCTCGGCCTGCCCACCCACCCGTGCCGCCAGCGCCGGGTCGCAGGGTGCCAGTGGCCTGCCGGTGGACTGGGCCAGCACCTGCATCATGCAGGCACGCTCCAGAAAATACAGGTCGTCGTAGGCATGGGCGATCTGGCGCCCGCACACCACCACGCCATGGTTGCCCAGAAACGCGATATCGGCGCCGTGCATGGCCATGGCGATGCGCTCGCCCTCGCCGGCGTCCAGTGCCAGCCCGTTGTAGTGCGGGTCGGCCGCTACCCGGCCATGAAAGCGCATGGCGTTTTGCGACAGCGTGGTGTCCAGCGCCCGGTCCTGGGTCAGCGTCAGCGCCGTGGCGTAGGGCATGTGGGTATGCAGCACGCAGGCCTTGCCGGCCAGCCGGTGAATGGCCGAGTGAATGTGCATGGCGGTCGATTCCACCGGGTGACGCCCCGCCAGGCGCTGGCCCAGCACGTCAATCAGCACAATGTCGTCGGCCTGTACTTCCTGCCACAGCAGACCCTGCGGGTTGAGCAGAAAGCGGCCCGAACCGTCGGACAGCTCCACGCTGAAATGGTTGCAAACGCCTTCTGACAGGCCATGGTGAGCGGCGGCACGCAGGGCCAGCGCCAGGTCAGTCCGGGCCTGGGTCACGGCGGGGCTTTGGTAGTCGAGTTCGTGTTGGGTCATTGGGCGTGCTTCAGGTTGGATTGAAGAGTACTGCATTATTGCGTTAGCGATGGCGATGGCGTTGGAGTTGGGCGGAGCCGGCGTGCCTGATTCCGCTCGTGTCCCCCGGGCCCAGCAGCCTGCCGGCTTCCGGTCCCTCCGCCTTGACCTCGCTGCACCAGGCACGCCGGCTCCGCCTTGGTTGGGCAAGATGTCACTCCGGCAGGCGGCTCCTCGTCATTCCCAGTCGAGGTGGGGACGACAGGGCTGGCCGGTTCCCACTGCTCGATGGCTATGGTCGTCAAGGTGGTGCCGGGCTGAGGGGCGGAGCGAGGTAAAGGGGGAAAGACGCACGGGACTGCAGGGCCCGTGCGTCTGGAGGACACGAGCGCAGCCGCTCAGCCCGGCGCCGCCTTGACTGGTGCGCCAAAAAGATCAACAGCAGCACTATGACTTGGGGAATAGGCCTTGGGCCGTCAGCTGCAGCACCCGGTCGGCGCGCTCGGCCGCCGCCTGGGAGTGGGTCACCAGCACCAGCGCCGCGCCGTGCTGGCGGGTTTGGTTCACCAGGGTGTCGAGCACACGCAGCGCGGTGCTGGGGTCCAGGTTGCCGGTGGGCTCATCGGCCAGCAGCAGGGCCGGGCGGTGCACCAGGGCTCGGGCAATGGCCACCCGCTGCAGCTGGCCGCCGCTGAGCTGCTGCGGCAGGCGCGCGCCCAGGCCATCTAAGCCCACGGCCGCCAGCATGGCCTGCACCCGGGCCGGGTCATTACGCCCCAGCAGCATCAGCGGCAGGGCCACGTTTTGTGCCACATCCAGGTGAGGTAGCACGTGAAAGGCCTGGAACACAAAGCCGATGTGCTCGCGCCGCAGCCGGGCCAGCGGCTCGTCGCCCAGGCGGCCCAGGTCTTGTCCGTCCAGCAGCACGGTGCCCTGGTCCCACTGGTCTAGCCCGGCCAGGCAGTTCAGCAGGGTGGATTTGCCCACGCCCGACTCACCCACGATGGCCACAAACTCGCCGCTGTTCACCTGCAATGAGACCTTGCTGAACACTGCGGTGTCGCCATAGTGTTTGGCGAGGTCAGTCACGGTCAGCTGCATGCGTCGGCTCCGTCCTGGGCAAAGGCCTGGGCCAGCGCCAACACCCCGGCCAGCGCGTCGGGCGCGTCGCAGGGCACGGCCCGGCGCTCTGGGCTGGCGCGCAGCCAGGTGATCTGGCGCTTGGCCAGCTGGCGCGTGGCAAACACACCGCGGTCGCGCAGCTCAGCCATGGGCCATAGGCCGTCGAGCGCTTCCCAGGCCTGCCGGTAGCCGACGCAGCGCATAGACGGCAGGTCCGGGTGCAGGTCGCCGCGCGCACGCAAGGTTTGCATCTCGTCCAGCAGGCCGGCGGCCAGCATGGCGTCAAAACGCTGGGCGATGCGGGCGTGCAGCCAGGCCCGGTCGGTGGGTTCGAGCGAGATCAGCAGTCGCTGGTCTGGCAAATTTTTTGCATCATTTTGGCCCTCAGACCCCGTGGATATAGGGCCTATAGCTATTTTTTTTGTAGCATGCAGGCTTGACATGGGTTGTCCGCTCAATTGACACACCTCCAGCGCACGCTGGATGCGCTGCGAGTCAGCCGGGTTCAGGCGGGCCGCGGTGACCGGGTCCAGCAAGGCCAGCTCGGCATGCAAGGCTGGCCATCCCAGCGCTTGTGCCCGGGCCTCGATCTGGGCGCGCAGCACCGGGTCGGCCCGCGGCATGTCGTCCAGCCCCTCGGCCAGCGCCTTGAAGTACAGCATGGTGCCGCCCACCAGCAGTGCCAGCTTGCCGCGCGCGGCGATGTCGGCGATCAGCTGGCGCGCGTCTGTGCAGAACTCGGCCGCGCTGTAGGCATGCAGCGGGTCGCGGATGTCGATCAGGTGGTGCGGCACGGCGGCCAGCTCGGTGGCGCTGGGTTTGGCGGTGCCAATGTCCAAGCCGCGGTACACCAGGGCCGAGTCCACGCTGATGATCTCCACTGGCAGCTCACGCGCTATCGCCAGGGCGGCAGCGGTCTTGCCGGAGGCGGTGGGGCCGGCCAGGGCCAGGTAGCGCAGGGGTTTAGCGTGAGGGCTCACGTGCGGGCTCAC
This sequence comes from Comamonas sp. lk, assembly GCA_943324505.2. Taxonomy (GTDB): domain Bacteria; phylum Pseudomonadota; class Gammaproteobacteria; order Burkholderiales; family Burkholderiaceae_C; genus Rhodoferax. The sequence continues at coordinate 6,617 of CALPLW020000103.1, read as the reverse complement.
GGTTCAGCGCTTGCCGCTCTGGCCGTGACGCCGCACCAGGGTCCAGGCCACCAGGGCTGTGACGGCGCTCCAAAACCACACGCCCAGAGCCAGCGGAAGCACGCTGCCGTCCATATAGCCACCCAGCCAACTGCCCACGGCAAAAGCCATCAGCATCGTCACAAAGCCGTTCACGGCCGATGCGGCGCCTGCAGCCTGTGGAAAGGGTCCCACCGCGCCGCTTTGGCCGCAGGGCTGGTGAACACCATGGCCAATCATGAACAGGCATTGCGGCAGCAGCAGTGCCCAGCCCGATTGCACACCGGCCAGTGCCAGGGTGCCCATCAGCGTGCCGGCAATCAGCGACACGCCCCCGGCCAGCGCCACTGAGCGGGGTACCCCAAAGCGCGTGATCAGGCGCCTGCATAAAAATGTACCGGCCATGTAAGCCAGAGAATTGGCCAGCATCGCCAGCCCGTAGCCTGTTTTGCTCCAACCCAAGACCTGGATATACACAAAAGACGATGCCGCCAAAATGGTGAACAGGCCGGCGTAAGACACGGTGGTTAGCGCCGAAAATGCCCTGAATGTGGGGTGGCGCAGCACCATCAGCCAGTTGGCCAGCAGCTTGTCCGGCGCCAGTGCCTGCGGGTTTTTTTGCGGAATGGTCTCTTTGTAACCCCACAGCAGCAGCGCCAGGGTGACCAAGCCAAACACGGCCAGTGTGGTCAGCGCCACCCGCCAGCCAAACAGGTCAGACAGCAGACCGCCCAGCGGTGGGCTGGTGCAGGCAATCACGGCCAGACCGCTCATGGCTTTGGACATCACCCGCGCACCTTCAGTCGGCTCGTACAAATCTCGCACGATGGCGCGGCCACAGACCACCCCGGCGCCCATGGCAGCCCCTTGTACGGCGCGCCAAAAAATCAGCAGACCGATGCTAGGCGCCATGGCGCAGGCGACAGAGGCCAACGCATAAGCCACCATGCCGACCAGCAAGACCGGGCGGCGACCAAAGCGGTCTGATATGGGGCCCCAGAACAGCTGGGATACGCCTAGCGCCAGCACCAGTACCGTCAGGGTCAGCTGCGCCTGCGTCATGCTGGCGCCAAAACCGGTGGTCAGCGCGGGTAAAGCCGGCAGGTAAAGATCGGTGCTGAGCGGCTGCAGGCCGATCAGCAGCGCAATCAAAAGTACCACTCGCCCCGCCGGCATGGGGGTGCGGGTGGTTGTGCGCGTCTTTGTGACAGTGGCAGTGGCCGAGCTAAGCGGCAATGGCTGGGCGGGCATGGTTTGAGCGTATCAGATGCTTGCTGGCCACACGGTGTAGCAGGGCTGTCAGGCCCAGAGCGGCCACCGTCAGCGCCACCACCAGCGCAATCCAGAAACCGTGCGCCCCCATGGGCTCTGCCGGCCCGAACGGCAGCCAGCCTGGCGCCAGACCCAAAACGCAGCCCAGCGGCAGTGACAAACCCCAAAATGCCAGCATATGGATGACCATGGGCGCCCTCGTGACCTTGTAGCCGCGAATGGCGCAACTGGTGGCCACCTGGGAGGCGTCGGTCAGCTGGAACAGTGCGGCCAGCAGCAGCAGTTGCGCAGCCAGCGCGACCACGGCGCGGTCGCTGGTGTAGGCGGCGGCAATCTGCTGGTTGAACAGCGCCATTAAGAGCGCCGACGCCCCGGCAAAGGCCAGCGCCACCCCAATGCCCACCCATGCCCGAAAGCGCGCAGCGCGGGCGTCGCCTGCGCCCATGGCTTGCCCCACCCGGGTCAATATCGCTACCCCTATGCTCATCGGCAGCATGAAGCTGAATGAGGCAAAGTTGAGCGCGATCTGGTGTGCTGCCACCTCATTGGTGCCAAAGCGGGCCACCAGCAGCGCAATCAGTCCAAAAGCGCTGGTCTCGGCAAAATAGGTCACGCCAATGGGCAGGCCCAGTCGCAGCTGGGCGGCCAGCGTGGGCCAGTGCGGCGGCTCGAAGTGGCTTAGCGGCCAGGTGCTGCGGTAGGCCGGGCTGCGCCGCGTCCACCACACCATGGCCAACAAGTTGAACCACATGGCGGCGGTGGTGGCCCAGGCGCAGCCCAGGCCGCCCAGGCGCGGCAGCCCAAACAGGCCATAGACCAGCAGTGCGCTGAGCAGGCCGTTGAGCAGCAGGGCTGTGACCGCAATCACCATCATCGGCTTGGTCTGGTTCAGGCTGGCGCTGTAGCCGTAGAGCACCCGGTAGCCGGCATAGGCCGGCAGCCCCAGGCTGGTGATGCGCACAAAGCCCTGGGCCAGTTCCCGCACGCTGGGCTCTAGCGCCAAGTGGTTAAACACCAGCGCCGCCAAATTCATCAAAGCGACCGCCACCAAGCCCACCGCCAGCGCTTTCCACAGCGCCTGACGCACCGCGTGCGGTATCTGGGCGTGGTCGCCGGCACCCACCATGTGGGCGACGATCGGGTTGATGGCCATCATCACCCCAATCACCGTGGTGGTGGTGATGTGAAAGATCGACGCGCCCAGCGATACCCCGGCCAGGTCTTGCGCCGAGGCGTGGCCAGCCATCATCACCGCCACCACCGACAAACCCACGGTGGCTAACTGCCCGATCAGGATCGGCCAGGCCAGCTGCCACAGGGCGCGTGCCTCTTGCCGCGCCCGGGCAGCCAGGGGTAGGTTGGCCGCGGCAACGGCGGTGGTGGGTGTCATGGCAAAAGGCCTTAGCGGCCGCGCATAAACAGGGCGTCGAGCTCGCCCAGGCGCAACTGGCGCCAGGTCGGGCGGCCGTGGTTGCACTGGTCGGCGCGCTCGGTGGTTTCCATCTGGCGCAGCAGGGCGTTCATCTCGTCCAGGGTCAGGCGCCGGTTGGCACGCACCGCGCCGTGGCAGGCCATGGTGGCCAGCAGCTCATCTTGCGCGCGCGCCAGCACCGTGCTGGCCTCCACCTGGGTCAGCTCGGCCAGCACGCTGCGCGCCAGTGCGGTGACATCGCCCTGCGCCAGGCTGGCCGGTACTGCGCGCACCGCCAGCGTGCGCTCTGACAGGGGTGTGATATCCAGCCCCAGCAGCGCCAGCGTGTCGGCATGGGCCTGGGCGGTGGCCACTTCGGCGGGCGTGGCGGCAAAGGTGGCGGGGATCAGCAGCGGCTGGCTGGCCAGCGCCGCAGGGCCACCGCCGCCAAGCGCTGACTCAGCCGCGCGCTGCTGCCACTGGCTTTTGAGCCGCTCATAAACAATACGTTCGTGCGCTGCGTGCATGTCCACAATCACTAGGCCCTGGGTGTTTTCTGCCAGGATGTAGACGCCCTGCAACTGCGCCAACGCCCGGCCCAGCGGCCAATCGCCCGGCGGCAGGGCGCTTGCGTCAGACGCCAAGGCGGTGGCAGCCGGTATCTCTGCATAGGTCGGCGCCGTTGTAGACAGGGTTGGCACAGCGGGTTCACTGCGCTGCCACAGGGCGCCTAGGTCGCTCACGCGGTGGCCAACCGTCGGCTCAAACGGCATTTTGTATTGGCTGGCATACATCGGCACGGCGGCAGCTTGCTGCGCAGCAGGCAGTGCGTTGTCAGCATAGGCCCCGGTCGCCGGCAGCGTGCTGGGCAGGCCAGCCGCCAGGGCCGCCGCGGCCGTGCGCGGCGCCGCCAGTGCGTCTTCAAGGGCGTGGCGCAGTGCCTGGTGCACCTCGCGGCCATCACGAAAACGCACCTCGATCTTGGTCGGGTGCACATTCACATCCAGCCGTTCGGGCGCCACTTGCAGGTACAGCGCATAGACCGGCTGGCGCTGGCCGTGCAGTACGTCCTCATAAGCGCTACGGGCCGCATGGGCCAGCACCCGGTCCCGCACAAAACGGCCATTCACATACACATACTGTTGGTCAGCCCGGGCGCGTGCCGCATCGGGTATGCCTGCAAAGCCCGCCACCTGAATCAGCGGCGCATAGGCTGGGCCGCTGGCGCTGCTTCGGTAATCCACTGCCACCGCGCGCTGCACAAAGTCTTCGCCCAGCACGTCGGCCAGGCGCTGCGCCAGCGCGTCCGTGCCCTGGCAGCGGCGCCACTGCGCCACCAGCTTGCCCTCGTGCCAGACGGCAAAGCCCACATCCGGCCGCGCCAGCGCATGGCGGCGCACCGCCTCCAGGCAGTGGGCCAGCTCAGTGGCGTCGGTCTTGAGAAACTTTCGCCGTGCCGGCGTGCTGAAAAACAGCTCTTTCACCTCTACCGTGGTGCCGGTGCTGCGCGCCACCGGCCGCAACTCGCCGCTGCGGCCCTCCAACACATAAGCATGGTTTTGGCCTTCAGCCCTTGACAGGATTGAACAGTCTGCTATCGAATTGATAGCGGCAAGGGCCTCGCCCCGAAACCCCATGGTGGCCACAGACTCCAGGTCGAGCAGGCTGGCAATCTTGCTGGTGGCATGGCGGCGGAACGCCAGAGGCAGCTCTTCACGCAGAATGCCGCAGCCGTCATCCTCCACCGCAATCAGCCGCACACCGCCGGCCAGCAGCCGCAGCGTGACCTGGCTGGCGCCAGCATCGAGCGCGTTGTCCACCAGTTCCCGCACCACCGAGGCCGGCCGTTCCACCACCTCGCCCGCGGCAATCTGGCTGATCAGCTCATCCGGCAGGGGCTGGATCGGGCGGCGGGCGGGGAGGGGAGTTGCGGATTCGGCGGGCACCGGGGGATTCTAGGCGGGCCTAGGCTGCGGCATGCCCTGAACGTTTGGTCGCTCAGGTAGCCCAATTCTCCAAATGGAGGCCAGTGACGAGTTTGAACTCACTGGTGTTGTTCGTAACCAGTGTAGCGTTCAGGGCGAGCGCGTGGCAGGCGATCCAGAGGTCGTTGGCACCGATGGGTGTCCCCGCAGCGCGCAACTGGGTGAACTGTTTGGCGTAGTGCACACACAACTCGCGGTCGGCCGCGTAGCGCACGGGAATCACGCGTGTCAGTGCATCCAGTTGGCGAATCACATCTGGTTGGCGGGTGCTGCGTTCGGCGCCTTTGAGCAACTCGGCAAAAGTAATGAATGACATGCACAGCTCAACTTGGCTCTCAAGTGCATTGATGCGCTGCGCGACGCTGGGCGGTTTGTTCTTGATCAGGTAGATCAGCATATTGGTGTCGAGCATATAGGTCACAGCGGCTCCCGGTCCTGCATGGCCGATGGTTCGGTTTGCTCAGCTTCGACCAGTGCGACAAACTCATCATCGAAGGCGTTGAGCGCATCTAGCAGGGCGGCACCCCGATCCGTGGAAATGGGGTGCAACACCAGATCGCCATCGGCATTGCGAGAAATTTGCACGCGGCTGCTGCTCAGCCGAAATTCCTGGGGAATCCGCACGGCTTGGCTGTTGCCGTTCATGAAGACACGACTGATGGCTGTTGGCATGGCAAATCCTAATGTACACACTTGTATGTGTGTATTTTACAGAGCGGCCTGAAAAACAGTTGGGCAGATCCACCTGAAGTCCATTAGTGAACCAGGGATACCGCTCAGGGCGAGCGCGTTGTCATTAGGCTACAACTCTGGCACACATGGGATATCTCTGAGCCATTGCGCTGCCGCCAGTCGCTGGGTTTTGTCCAGGCTGGCGAAGTGGGTCATGCCGCTTCGGGCGGCTACCGCTAAATGCAGGGCATCTGCACCACGCACCTGGCAACTGATGCCTGGTACCACCCGCTGCACGGCGCTGTAGTCTTCACGCAGCACGGGCAGGCGCTGCAAGGCGCCTACTTCAAGCAAGCGTTCGATGGATTGGTTAATCGCATGTGCCACGTCAGCCGGTGTCTCGCCGCGAAGAACCTTGGCGTGCAGAGCGCAGTCAAACTCGGCCAGAGTCCAGTCGCTAACGCAAACCTGCGTCCACTGCGGCTCTTGCAACAGTGCCAGTGCGATGGGCTGGCCAGGTTCATTGCTGAAGGCCGCCAGCAGCAGGCTGGTGTCTACATAGACGTTATTTGGCACGGCAGATTAAAACCGCTCATTTTGCGCACGCCAGTCTGCCACAAAGCTGCCGTTGACCAAGGTCTGACTGGGCTTTGACTGCATGGCCAGCGCCGTGGTGTCAGGGAAAGCAGAGCGCAGCGGCGCTGGGAGGATGGGCAGCAACCTGTAAGCAGGCCTACCCCGGTTGGTAATGATCACCTCTTGACCTGCATCAGCCTGCCGGGCGATGGCTGTGAACCTGGCTTTGATATCCGCTACGCTGACTTGCATGGTGGCGTGCTCTTTCAATTTGACTATTTAGATGGTCAAGTATATCGCTTGGCAGGCTCTAAACCCCCACCGGCTTCAGCTTGTGCCGCTTGGCGTTCTTGGCAAGTACGGCATCCAAAGTCACCATGCCGGCCGCTTATGTGCGTATTTCAGCGATCGTGGACGCTGGTTTCAGCGTGATCGTGGACGGCGTTTCAGCGCCATCGTGGACGCGCTGGGGTGCGCGCAAGCGAGGGTTTAAATGTATCGCAGACAGCGGTCGGGGTTGAGAGCCACGTTCGCTGTTAGCGGGCTTTAGCATCCGCACAAATATGGGCTTGAGACCACGCCATGGCCGATGGGCGACACGGCCGTCAATTAACGATTTCAGAAGGGAGCGTCGCCGTCCTTGGTGTCAGCGTGCTTTAGTCGCGTGGTGGTGACACGATCCT
>CALPLW020000102.1 GCA_943324505.2 Comamonas sp. lk | reverse complement strand
TGCTGGTGACCGGGGAGGGTGCGCACTTCTGCGCGGGTGGTGATATTTCCGAATACCCGGCTTTCCGGTTCGAGGCTGCGAGCCTGCGCCAGTTTCATGAGAGCGAAGTCTGGCCGGCGCTCCAGGCCATGCTCGATTGCGACGTGCCCTTGGTGGCGCAAATTACCGGCAACTGCATGGGCGCTGGCCTAGAGATTGCCAGCTGCTGCGACCTGCGGCTGGCCGCGGCAAGCGCCCGCTTTGGTGCACCGATTGCCCGCCTTGGGTTCCCAATGGCACCGCGTGAGGCCGCGCTGGTGGCCCGCGAAGCCGGGCTGTTGACGGCGCGGGAGATGCTGCTGGAGGCCGCCGTGCTGGATGCGCCGCAGATGCTGGCCCGTGGATTCCTGAGCCGCGTTTTACCCGACGATGGGCTGGCCACCGAAGCCCAAGCCACCGTGCAACGGGTGTCGATGCTCGCGCCTCAGGCTGCCCGACTGAACAAGCAGACCCTAAGGAATTTGATGTCAAAATCGCCTCTAGCCCCCGTCTTTATTGAGGATGTTGCTATCAATAATGAAGCAAAGCCCCATGCTGACCCCTACGCCTATGCCGCCAGCGCCGAGCACCGAGAGGGTGTCACGGCCTTTCTGGACAAGCGAAAGCCCAGCTTCTGACGCGCTGCCTCACGCCGACAACACCGCACCATGACCCAAGCCCAACCCTTCCCAAGCCCGGCCACCGGCAACCTGTATGCCGCCTTGCGTGCGGCGTTTCCGGACGATCTTGACAGCACGGCGGTTGAAACTGACCACGGCCTGCATTACAGCTGGCGTGACCTGGAGCGCGCCAGTGCCATGCTGGCCAATTTGCTGATGTCCTTGCAACTGCCCGAGGGCGCCCGGGTGGCGGTGCAGGTCGAAAAATCGGTCGAGGCCATGTTGCTGTACCTGGCCACATTGCGGGCCGGGCTGGTGTTCTTGCCGTTGAACACGGCTTATCAGACGGCAGAAATCCAGTATTTCATCGACAACGCCGAACCTGCCGTGGTGGTCTGCACCGGTAAAAACTTTGGGTGGATCAGCAAGATCGCCTTCCAAGCCGGTACCCGGTATGTGTTTACCCTCAACGACGACCGCACCGGGTCGCTGATAGCGCGCGCGGCCCATTGCGCTGACCACCAGGCCGTGGTGCCTCGCGGCCCGGATGATCTGGCCGCCATCCTCTACACCAGCGGCACCACCGGGCGAAGCAAGGGCGCCATGTTGACGCACGGCAACCTGCTCAGCAATGCCCAAGTGCTCAAGACCAGCTGGGGCTGGCGAGCTGCTGCAGAGGGTGGCGACGTGCTGATCCATGCCTTACCGATTTTTCATGTGCACGGCCTCTTTGTGGCCATCCATGCGGCACTGCTCAACGGCAGCATGATGATCTGGCTGGCTAAATTTGACCCGCGCCAGGTGCTGGCGGCCATGCCCCGAGCCACCGTGTTCATGGGGGTGCCCACCCTGTACGTGCGGTTGTTGGCCGAACCCGGCCTCACCCCCGAGGTGGCGCGCAACATGCGCCTGTTCATTGCCGGCTCGGCGCCACTGCTGATCGAGACCTTCACCGAGTGGCAGCGCCGCACCGGCCACACCATTCTGGAGCGCTACGGCATGAGTGAGACGGTCATGCTCACCTCCAATCCTTACTTGGCCAGCGAGGGCGAGCGTCGCGGCGGCACGGTGGGCCGGCCGCTGCCGGGCGTGCGTCTGCGGGTGGTGAATGAGCAGGGCCAACCGGTGGCCACGGGCGAAACCGGTGGCATCGAGGTGGCCGGGCCCAATGTGTTCAAGGGCTACTGGCGCATGCCGGAGAAGACCGCTGAAGAATTCAGCACCGACGGTTTTTTCAAAACCGGTGACGTTGGCCGCATCGATGCCGCCGGCTATGTCACGATCGTCGGGCGTAGCAAGGACCTGATCATCAGCGGCGGCTACAACGTCTACCCGGCCGAGATCGAGGGCTACATCAACGAGTTGGCGGGCGTTGCCGAAAGTGCTGTGATCGGCGTGGCGCACGCTGATTTTGGTGAGGTCGGGCTGGCGCTGGTGATCGCCAAGCCGGGCGCAGCGCCAGATCCTGCGGCCATCTTGGCCAGCCTGAAAGCCCGGCTGGCCAATTTCAAGGTGCCCAAGCAATGCCTGCTTGTGCCCGAACTGCCGCGTAACGCCATGGGCAAGGTCCAGAAAAACCTGCTGCGGGCCCTTTACGGCGCAGTCTGAGGTGGGCTCGGCCTTAGCGCAGCACCAGCACCGGGACCTGGGAGTGTGTCAGCACCTGTTGCGTTTCGCTGCCCAGTAGCAAACGTTTTACACCGCGGCGGCCATGTGAGGCCATCACAATCAGGTCGCACTTCTGCTTTCTGGCCGCAGCAATGATCGCGTCCGACACCAGGTCTGACTTCACGGTGATGGCGCGGGCCTTGACCCCTTTAGCTTCGGCCGTTTTCTTGACGGCGTCAACCACCCCTTGAGCCGCTTCGGTCCATTGCTTTTCAATCCGGCTCACTTCGGCCGCCTGCAGCGCCAGGCCACCTTCGAAATAGCTTTGCGGGTAGCGCGCGACGACCTTGATGACCACCAACTCGGCATTGGCGAGCGCGGCCAGCGCGATGGCATGGGTGACAGCCTTCTTGGACAGGGTTGAACCATCGGTGGCGACAAGAATTTTTTGGTACATGGACAGGTCTTTGGTGCTTTTGAAGCTTGTAGCTTAGGCCGACCAACCGGCGCCCACCTTGATCTTCGTCAATTAAACCGAAGTGCCGACCCGGTAGGCTCGTCCACCATGTCCTTTATCAGTCCCGTCATGTCTGCGATCGACCGATTGCCACCGAGTGCCACCACCACAATCGCCGGAGCCAAGGGCCCCGATGCCGACCTGCGTATTCTGGATGACGTTCAGGAGTGGTCGGCTTTCAGCCGACCAGCGCCCGGCCCGGCATCGAGTTGGGAGTCGAACATTGTGATCGAGGGCATGCACTGCGCCGCCTGCGCTTTGACGGTCGAGGACGCACTGCGAGGCGTGCCGGGCGTGCTGCGGGCTGAGGTCAGCGCTGCCAGCCAGCGGGCCCGGGTGCTGTGGTTGGCTGACCAGGTGCAACCCTCGGGCTGGATGCAGGCGGTGCAGGCGGCGGGTTATCGGGCCGTGCCGGCCAACGACGCTCAGGCACGGGCACGGCGACTGGCTGAATCGCGTACGGCCTTGTGGCGGCTGTTGGTGGCAGCCCTGTGCATGATGCAGGTCATGATGTACGCCTACCCGGCCTACGTGGCCGCCCCCGGCGATTTATCCATGGAGATGGCGCAGCTGCTGCGCTGGGCTTCCTGGGTGCTGACGCTGCCGGTTCTGTTGTTCTCTTGCGGGCCGTTTTTCAGCAGTGCTTTGCGTGATCTGGCGCAGCGCCGTGTCAGCATGGACCTGCCGGTGGCGCTGGGCATGCTGATCACCTTCGGCGTGAGCAGCGCGGGCACCTTCGAGCCAGGCGGCATCTTTGGGGCTGAGGTCTATTTTGATTCACTGACCATGTTTGTGACCTTTTTGCTGTTCGGACGCTGGCTGGAAACACGACTGCGCGACCAGACGGCCGGTGCCCTGGAGGCCCTGATGAATCGTTTGCCTGACAGCGTGGCACGCCGAACGCCAGAGGGAGGCTTTGAACGGGTGCCGGTACGCCGCTTACAGCCCGGTGATGTCATTCAGGTGCTGCCCGGTGAGACCTTTGCGGCTGATGGCGAGTTGCTGCTCGGCGACACCCGGGTAGACGAGTCACTGCTGACGGGGGAGTCCTACCCGTTGCAGCGGGGGCCTGGTGCTGCGGTGATCGCCGGCAGCTACAACTTGTTGTCGGTCGTTCAGGTCAGTGTGACCGAGGTGGGCCCGGACACGCGCTTTGCCCGTATCGTCGCCTTGATGGAGATCGTCTCGGCCAGCCGGCCCAGGTTGGCCCGGCTGGCTGACCGCATGGCACGGCCATTTTTACTGTCGGTACTTCTTGCTGCCGCTTTGGCCTGCGCTTATTGGTGGCGGCAGGACCCGGGCCACGCGCTGATGGTGGCGGTGGCGGTGCTGGTGGTGACCTGTCCCTGTGCGCTGTCGCTCGCGACACCAGCGGCCATGCTGGCTGCCGCTGGCGCCTTGGCGCGGTGCGGGGTGCTGGTGCGCCGGCTTGACGCCTTTGAGGCGCTGGCCAAGGTGGACACGGTCATGTTCGACAAGACCGGCACCCTCACCCGAGATGGTTTGGTACTGGCCGGAACCCGGGCCCGGGCGGGGATCACGGTGGCGCAGGCACTGGCCCAGGCTCAGGCGTTGGCTCGGCATTCGCTGCACCCGGTGTCCCGCGCCTTGGTGGCGGCATTCACCAGCCAGCAGACTCCGACAAGTCAAACCGACTGGCTGGCATCTTGCGTCACAGAAAAGCCCGGCGGCGGCGTCCTGGCCCGGGTAGGGTATGTGCCTGACGGGCGCGAAGCCATTGAAATGCGGCTGGGTTCAGCGGCGTTCTGTCAATTGATGCAGCCAGAGAGCAGCCTGATGCAGGTGTTTTTGGCTGATGCCCAAGGATGGCTGGCTACCTTCGACCTGCAGGAGGACCTGCGACCGGATGCCCTTGCCACTGTCCAGTCCTTGCAGGCGGCAGGAATTTCGGTTCACCTCCTGTCAGGTGACCGTCCAGAGACCGTGTCGCGGGTGGCCCAGGCACTGGGGATCACGGCATATGCCGGAGCCTGCACGCCGCAAAACAAGCTCGATTTTCTGCAGCGGGCCCAGCAGGCCGGCCGCCGTGTGGCGATGGTCGGTGATGGTCTGAATGATGGCCCGGTACTGGCCGGCGCCCAAGTGTCATTCGCTTTTGGACAAGCGGTTCCACTGGCGCAAGCCAAGGCCGATTTCGTGGTGCCCGGGGGGCAACTGGGCGCCGTGGCGCAGGCCGTGCTGCTGGCGCGGCGTACGGTGCGCATCGTCCGACAGAACCTCGCCTGGGCGGCCCTGTACAACGCGGTCTGCGTGCCACTGGCAGTGGCGGGTCTGCTGAGTGCCTGGGCTGCTGGGCTGGGCATGGCCCTCAGTTCCCTTTTGGTGGTGCTCAATGCGCTGCGCCTATCGGGCAAAACGCCGTTGCAGGCACTCAGCTGATGGACATTCTGTATTTGCTCATCCCGCTGTCAGTGATCCTCGTTTTTTTCATTCTGGGGGGCCTGTGGTGGGCCATCCACCGTGGTCAATTTGAAGACATTGAAAGCGAGGGAGAGCGAATTTTGGAGGACTCCTGAGCATTTTTTGCCGACGTTTGACATGCGTCAAATCAGCTTGGTGTGTTCCGAAACACACTCCCCTTCATCGAATCAAGAAGGGGCGAATATGGTGTTTCCAAACGCGCAGGCAAGCACTTACAACGACCAGGTGGTGCGGCAGTTTGCGATCATGACCGTGGTCTGGGGGGTGGTGGGCATGCTCGTCGGCGTGATCATCGCGGCGCAACTGGCCTGGCCGGAGCTTAATTTTGGTATCCCCTGGCTCAGCTATGGGCGGCTGCGTCCATTACATACCAATGCGGTGATCTTTGCTTTTGGCGGTTGCGGTCTGTTTGCATCGGCCTACTATGTGGTGCAGCGCACTTGCCATGTGCGCCTGTTCAGCGACAGGTTGGCGTCTTTCACATTCTGGGGCTGGCAGTTGGTGATTCTGGCCGCCGCCGTTTCGCTGCCGCTGGGCTACACCCAAGGCAAGGAATACGCGGAACTGGAGTGGCCGATTGACATCCTGATCACGCTGGTATGGGTCTCGTTTGCAGTGGTGTTCTTCGGCACCTTGGGCACCCGCAAGGTTCGCCACATCTACGTGGCCAACTGGTTTTTTGGCGCCTTCATCATCGCGGTGGCCCTGTTGCACCTGGTCAACAGCGCGGCCATGCCGGCCGGGTTCATGAAGTCCTACTCGGCCTATGCCGGGGTGCAGGACGCCATGGTCCAGTGGTGGTACGGCCACAACGCAGTTGGCTTCTTTTTGACGGCAGGCTTCCTTGGCATGATGTACTACTTCATTCCGAAGCAGGCCGAACGCCCGGTCTACAGCTATCGCCTGTCCATCGTGCACTTCTGGGCGCTGATCTTTACCTACATGTGGGCGGGCCCACACCACCTGCATTACACCGCCTTGCCCGACTGGACGCAGTCGGTAGGCATGGTGTTTTCACTGATTCTGCTGGCGCCCAGCTGGGGCGGGATGATCAACGGCGTCATGACCCTGTCGGGCGCCTGGCACAAGCTGCGTGACGACCCCATCCTGCGCTTTTTGATCGTGTCGCTGTCCTTCTATGGCATGAGCACCTTTGAAGGCCCGATGATGTCAATCAAGACCGTCAATGCGCTGAGCCATTACACCGACTGGACAGTGGGCCATGTGCATTCCGGCGCCCTGGGTTGGGTGGGCCTGGTCACCATGGGCAGCATGTACTACCTGATCCCGCGCCTGTTTGGCCAGAAGCAGATGTACAGCGTCAAAGCCATTGAGGTTCATTTCTGGACTGCCACCATCGGCATCGTGATCTACATCGCGGCCATGTGGATTGCCGGGGTGATGCAGGGCCTGATGTGGCGTGCCGTCAATGCCGATGGCACCCTGACCTACACCTTTGTGGAGTCGGTCAAGGCGAGCTACCCGTTCTACGTGCTGCGCCTGATCGGCGGCTTGTTGTACCTTGGCGGCATGCTGATCATGCTGTGGAACGTACTGAAAACCGCGACCAACGGCCGCTCGGTGCAAGTGAACATCCCAGCGGTTGCTGCCGCCCACGCCTGAAGGAGACAACACCATGGCCAACAATGCAGGCGGCGGTTTGTCGCATGAAAAAATCGAGACCAGCAACTTTCTGATGATTGTGCTGATCCTGCTGGTCTTGCTGGTGGGCGGGCTGGTGGAGATCGTGCCGCTGTTCTTCCAGAAGTCAACCACTGAGCCTGTGAAAGGCCTGCAGCCTTACACCGCGCTGCAGCTCGCCGGGCGGGACATCTACACCCGGGAGGGCTGCTACAACTGCCATTCGCAGATGATCCGGCCATTCCGCGCCGAGACCCTGCGCTATGGTCATTACTCGGTCGCGGGTGAGTTTGTGTATGACCACCCGTTCCAGTGGGGCAGCAAGCGTACGGGGCCTGACTTGCACCGTGTCGGCGGTAAGTACAGCGACCAGTGGCAGCGCGATCACCTGAACAATCCGCGCGATCTGGTACCCGAATCCAACATGCCGGCCTACCCCTGGCTCTTGAAGAATGCCGTGGACGCCGACACCATGCCGGCCCACATGCGGGCGCTGCGAACGGTGGGCGTGCCCTATACCGACGAGCAGATCACCCGATCAGTCGCCGAACTGCAGGGCAAAACTGAAGTCGATGCGGTGATTGCCTACCTGCAGGTGCTTGGCACCTTGGTCAAGTAAGCCGGAGGCGCCCAAAATGGACTTTGATGTCAACACCCTGCGTGCCATGGCCACTGTGCTCAGTTTCATCACCTTCATTGGTATTGTGGCTTGGGCCTATTCACGCCGCAATGCGGCTGATTTCGAAGAGGCGGCTCGGCTGCCATTCGAGCAGGACTGAGCCCGTGCCAGCGAAAGGAAAATACCCATGAGCGATTTCACAAGCAATTTCTGGTCGGTCTTCGTGACCGTGGTCACCCTGGTCAGCATCGTGGCCTGCCTGCTGCTGCTGTGGTTCACCGGCAAGGCGCGCGCCATGACGGCGACAGATAACACGACCGGTCATGTCTGGGACGGCGATCTGCGCGAGATGAACAACCCCCTGCCACGCTGGTGGGCCTGGTTGTTTGTGCTGACGGTCATTTTTGCGTTGATTTATCTGGCGCTTTACCCGGGTCTGGGCAACTATGCTGGCACGCTGGGCTGGACATCGACCGGCCAACACCAGGCTGAATTGGACAAGGGTAACGCCGATGTGGCGCCCCTGTACGCCAAGTTCACGGCGATGGCGCCTCAGGCGGTAGCCGCTGACCCGCAGGCCATGGCGATTGGCGAGCGCCTGTTCATGAACAACTGCGCCCAGTGCCATGGGTCTGATGCGCGTGGCAGCAAAGGCATCCCCAATCTGACTGATACCGACTGGCTCCACGGCGGCGCGCCCGTCACCATCAAGGAGACCCTGATCAAGGGCCGCATGGGCAATATGCCGCCCATGGCGGCGGCCGTTGGCAGCCCGGAGGATGTGCGCAACGTGGCCCAGTATGTGCTTAGCCTGTCTGGCAGCCCGCACGACTCCTTGCAAGCAGCCTTGGGCAAGCCCAAGTTCGCGGTCTGTTCGGCTTGCCACGGCGCTGATGGCAAGGGCAACCCGGCCCTCGGTGCGCCCAACCTGACTGACGACATCTGGCTGCATGGCTATGGCGAGACCGCCATTCTGGCCATGATCAACAACGGCAAGGTAAACCAAATGCCGGCGCAAGCCGACAAGCTGACAGAGGCCCAGATCCATGTGCTGGCGTCCTATGTCTGGGGTTTCTCCAACAAAGGCCTGGCCGCGACCAAGTGATGCCGCCTGAGCGCAAGGTGATCCCGATACGGCCGGAGCCATTGGCGGCGGTGGCAGGCGAGGGTGCCCGGGGTGTGAACGGCGAGATGATTTCGCTCTACGCCTCGCACGAGACCATTTACCCGCGAAGCGTCTCTGGCCTGTTTTCGCGCTGGCGCTGGGCCATGGTAGTGCTGACCCAGCTGGTGTTTTATGGCTTGCCCTGGCTGGAATGGGGCCAGCGCCAGGCGGTGCTGTTTGACCTGGTCGCGCGACGTTTTTACATCTTCGGCTTGGTGCTGTACCCGCAGGACTTCATTTACCTTACCGGTTTGCTGGTGATCTCGGCCCTGTCGCTGTTTCTGTTCACGGCGGTGGCCGGGCGGCTGTGGTGCGGCTATGCCTGCCCGCAGACGGTGTACACCGAGATATTTCTCTGGATCGAGAAGCAGGTGGAGGGGGACCGCTCGGCGCGCATGCGACGTGATGCCAAGCCGTGGTCAGTGGACTGGCTGTGGCGCAAGGGCACCAAGCACGGCCTCTGGCTGGCGGTGGCTTTGTGGACAGGTTTCACCTTTGTCGGCTACTTCACGCCGGTGCGCGAGCTCGCGCGCGAATTGCTGCAGCTGAGTCTGAGCGCCTGGGAGCTGTTCTGGACCCTGTTTTACGGTTTTGCCACCTATGGCAATGCCGGCTTCATGCGTGAGCAGGTGTGCAAGCACATGTGCCCCTATGCCCGGTTTCAGAGCGCCATGTTCGACCGCGACACCTTGATCGTCACCTACGACCAGGCCCGTGGCGAGCCGCGTGGTGCGCGCTCCCGCAAGGCGGACCCTGCCGCGCTGAGGCTGGGGGCCTGCGTGGACTGCAGCCTGTGTGTGCAGGTTTGCCCGACCGGCATCGACATCCGGCGTGGCCTGCAGTACGAGTGCATTGGTTGTGGCGCCTGTGCCGACGTCTGCGACACGGTGATGGACAAGATGGGCTATGCCCGTGGCCTGGTGAAATACACCACAGAGAACGCCATGAAGCAGGGCTGGACACGCGCACAGACGCTGCGCCATGTGTTGCGGCCGCGCATCCTGGTCTATGCGTCGGTTCTTGGCACCATCGTGGTCGCCATGCTGGTCAGCCTGTCGCTGCGAACGCCGTTCAAGGTGGATGTCGTGCATGACCGCGGCGTTGCAGCGAGGATCGTGGGTGCCGGCCAGATCGAGAATGTCTACCGAATGCAGCTGATGAATGCGACCGAATCTGCGCAGCACTACAAGCTCTCGGTCAAGGGTTTGCCGGGCCTAGCGCTCAGTTCAGAGCCCCTGGTGTCGGTCGCTGCCACCCAGTCGCGCTGGGTCGCCGTACGGGTGCAATTGCCGCCCGAGAACGCGGTGCCTGGTTCGCACCCGATCCGTTTTGAAATTGATTCTCTTGACGCCGAGGGACACCTGAGCGAACGCTCTGTGTTCCTGGTGCCGCAACCCTGAACCTACAAATCCATGAAAACCACAAGACCCTTTGAAAGCGCGCCCACACCCTGGTGGAAATTTGGCCATGTCTGGCTGGTCGTAGCCGGCCCGCTGGTGGTGGTGGTGGCCAGCTTTATCACCCTTTACCTGGCCGTGACCCGGCCTGATCCGGTGCTCAGCGAGGACTATTACCAGCAGGGCATCAACATCAATCAAAAGCGCCTGCCGGGCCAGGATGCCAGCTTGGCGCCCGCCATGCAGGCGCGCAATCACGCGGCCACCGGGGTCGTGCCTGAGCTGCGCCTGGCAGCCAAACCCTGATTGGCCCCCGCTATGGAAGCAAGCGATAAACCCTCAGCTTGGTCGCAGGGCCTGATGGCCATAGCCTGGCCTGGCTTTTTGGTCGCCTGCCTGCTGGAGGTGCTGGTGTTTGCCCTGGTCGACCCGCAGGACGTGCGCTGGCTGGGTCACCAGCTGCTGTCCTCAAGGGAGGCCGTTTACACGTGGACGTTTTTTGTATTTTGGCTGATGGCGATGCTGTCGAGCGCACTCACCTACCTGCTGTCAGCCCGGCTCAGCGGCAAGCCTTGGGGTTGACAATATCCTTGAGCGCCTCGGCATTGAGGATGTGCACATGGCGTTGGTGGACTTCGATGATGCCCTCTTCGGCAAACTTGGAGAACGTCCGGCTCACGGTTTCAAGCTTGAGCCCGAGGTAACTGCCAATTTCTTCGCGCGTCATGCGCAGCACCAGCTCGGAACGGGAGAAGCCACGCGCATGCAGGCGCTGAACCAGGTTGAGCAGAAAAGCCGCCAGTCGTTCCTCAGCCCGCATGCTGCCCAGCAGCAGCATCACCCCGTGTTCACGCACGATCTCTCGGCTCATGATCTTGTGCACATGGTGTTGCAGGGCATTGATGTCGCGTGACAGCTCCTCGATCCTGTCAAACGGCATGACGCAGACCTCGGCATCCTCTAGCGCCACCGCGTCACAGGCGTGCCGGTCGTTGACGATGCCATCCAGCCCAATGACCTCCCCAGCCATCTGGAATCCGGTGACTTGGTCCCGCCCGTCTTCGGCGATCAGGCAGGTTTTGAAGAAGCCGGTGCGGATGGCGTAAAGGTTGGTGAACTTTTCACCGTTTCTGAACAGGGTCGCTCCACGCTTCACCTTGCGTCGGACCCCGACCACCGCGTCGATCCGGTCGAGCTCTTCGGCGGTCAGGTCCATGGGCATGCACAGTTCGCGAAGATTGCAGTTGGAGCAGGCAACTTTGATGGTGTGAGGGTTCATGTCGCAGATTTTGGCACCGATCGGGTGCAGTGCGTGACTCAGATCAATGCCGTTTGCAGGCGAAATCACCCACATTTGACCTGCGTCAATCAAATGGGTCGGCGATGTGGGCATATTGGACCTATAACTTGGATATTCATGAAGCCCGCTGCGACCCAGACCCTGCCTGTGACCCCTGAACTCCTGACCCGCCACGATGTGTCGGG
>CALPLW020000101.1 GCA_943324505.2 Comamonas sp. lk | reverse complement strand
GAGCTCGACGCCGACGTGAAGGGCCTGGACGACGAGGCTGCCTATCACCCTGAAGTGATGGATGTGCGTGGCGCAGTGGCGGCACTGCCAGACGATGAGCGCGCCGCGCTAGGGCAAGACGTGCTGCCCGCCTTTGGCCAGGTCTGGGCGCTGGGCTTTATGTTTGCCGTGGAGACCTGGCCAGAGGAGTGGGTGCCACCGCGTGACAGAGACGCGGCCAAGCTGCTGGATGGCGCCTTGCAGGCCATGGTGGCGCTGACCGAAGACGACACCGATGAACCCACCGTGCCCGTGTTTGACGACGACAGCCCGCCCAGCGTCAGTCTGCAACGCATGGAAGCCTTCGCCGCCGCGATCTGGGCGGTGTACGACCTGCGCGAGCTTTGGTGCCATCTAGGCCCGAGGGTCGAAACCGTCTACGCGAAGCCCACCCCCGGCCGCAATGAACCTTGTTTTTGCGGAAGCGGTAAAAAATACAAGAAGTGCCACGGCGCCTGAATTGAACTTGGGGTTCATTCTGCCAATCGACAGTAATTGTGTACAACGTTATGATGGTCGATATGAAAAATCAAACTGTTGTCGTTTCACCCAAGTTCCAGGTTGTGATACCGCGTGAAATCAGGGAGGCCGGTGGCATCCTGCCCGGTAGCCGCATGAGCGTGTTCGAGATCAACGGCGTGATCCAGTTGGTACCGGTCAAAACGCCGGTGCAGTACCGGGGTTTGCTCTCTGGACTCAGCAGCACGGAAGTGCCCAACGATCCCGAGCGGTTTTGATGGTGCGCAAAAAGGTGCCAGTGCCGCAGCAGGGCCTGGTGCTGGATTCTTCTTGCTGGTTGGAGTTCTTCAGCAATTCGCCGCGCGCCGACCTGTTTGCTGAACGCATTGTCAACACCGGGGCCTTAGTCGTACCGATCATCACCTTGTACGAGGTTTACAAGGTGGCGCTGCGTGAATTTGGTCCTGCCTCAGCCAATCAGGCCGTGGCCCTGATGCGTGAAGGGCAGGTTGTTGACATCGGTTTGAATCTCGCCTTGAGCGCCGCTGCGAACGGGCTGCCGATGGCCGACAGCCTGATTTACGCCACGGCGTTGGCACACCATGTGCCGCTTTGGACGCAGGACCAGCACTTTGAGGGCCTGCCCGGCGTCCGGTACTTTTCCAAGACCGTGGCCGTCTGAGCGACCGGCCCCTGCGCCTGCGACTTACTCTGAGCCGATCCCTTTACCAGGGCAGCACGCTGCCGTCGTGGTTGAAGAAACCACCCGAATCAGCGGCCTGAAAGCCGTCGATCACGCCCAGCAGGCGCGCTGCGGCATGGTCCGGTGCTTGCACCTGCAGGCCGGTTTTGGCAAACGGTGCTGACAGCCCGGTGGCCACTGTGCCCGGGTGCAGGGCCACGCACAGCGCCTGTGGCTGGCGCCGGCGCAGCTCGATGGCGGCGGTTCGCACCAGCTGGTTCAGCGCCGCCTTGCTGGCGCGGTAGCTGTACCAGCCGCCCAAGTGGTTGTCGCCGATGCTGCCGACCTTGGCCGACAGGGTGGCGAACACCGAACGCCCCTCACGCGGCAGCAGTGGCAAAAAATGCTTCATCAACAGCGCCGGTCCGATGGCGTTGATGGCAAAGGCCTGCGCCATCTGTACCGGGTCGAGTTGCTGCCAAGTCTTTTCGGGCTGGAGTCCCGGGCCATGCAGCAGGCCGGTGGCGTCTATCAGCAGGCGCAGTGGCAGGCCCAGCCCAGCGACGTGGGCGGCGGCTTGGGCGATGCTAGCCTCGTCCAGCAGGTCAAGCGCGGGCTGGCTGTGGCGTGACAGCCCCAGTGCCCGGTCAAAACGGTCATTCTGCTGCAACTGCGCCAGTAGTGCGGCGCCGATGCCGCCACTGGCACCAATCACCAGGGCCAGGCCGCCTGTTGGCCACGGGCTGGCGCTGTGCGGCAGATGTTCGGTCATGGCCCGCTACGTGCCGCATTGGCGGCCAAAAACCCGGCCAAGGCGTCAGCCGTGGCCTCTGGCAACTCCTCCGGGATGAAGTGCCCGGCCGGCATGGCATGGCCGCTGACCCGGCCTGCGCACTGGGCCTGCCACAGTTCGAGTGGCTGAAACAGGCGCTGCACCACACCGCGCTCACCCCACAGCGCCAGGGTGTCACAGACAATTTTTTCACCCCGGGCGCGGCTCTCGCGGTCGTGCTCCAGGTCGATGCCAGCGCTGGCGCGGTAGTCCTCGCAAATGGCATGGATGGTGCCTGGCAGGACAAAGCAGCGCTCATACTCGGCCAGCGCCTGGGGCTCGATCTGTGCCAAGCCCCCGGTTCCCCAGCCGCCAAGCTTGTGGTGCAGGTAGGGCAGCGGGTTGCCGGAAATCATGGTTTCGGGCAGGGGTGTGGGCTGGATCAGGTGAAACCAGTGGTAGTAGGCCCTTGCAAACGCCATGTCGGTGGCGGCGTACATGTCCAGGGTGGGTGCGATGTCGATCACGCACAGGCTGCTCACCCGGCCCGGGTGGTCCAGCGCCAGCCGGTGCGCCACCCGGCCTCCCCGGTCATGGCCGCAGACCGCGAAGCATCCCACGCCCAGCGCATCCATCAAATCGGCCATATCTTGCGCCAGGGCGCGCTTGCTGTAGTTGCTATGGTCGGACAAGCCGGCAGGCTTGCTGGAGTCGCCATAGCCGCGCAGGTCCGGCATCACCAGGTAAAAGTCCCGGGCCAGCCGGGCTGCCACCCGCTGCCACATCGCATGGGTCTGCGGGAAGCCGTGCAGCAGCAGCAGGGCTGGGCGACCATCGGGCGCGCCGCGTGGCACGCGGACGTGCAGTGTGGCCTGCGTCAGCGCGAAGTCTCGGCGCTCAAAGGCATCAAACCAGGGTGGAGACTTCGGCGTTTGGGGCATAAGGGGTGCGGTGCTCAATGGGATGAGCCTGAAGGGTAGCGCACTGCAGCGCCGGCGGACAGGGCGTCGGGCAGTGCGGCGGCCAGAAAGTCAAACACCGCGCGGATATGTCGGCTGGTGCGGATCTCGCGGTGCACGGCCAGCCACACCGGCAGCGGCGGGATTTGTAATTGACCGGCCAGCACCGGCAGCACCTCGGGATCGGTTTGCGCCTGGTAGTCGGTGAAAAAGCCCACGCCCAGACCAGCGCGCACTGCCTGCCACTGCACCAACAGGTCGTCGCTGCGCAAGGCAAAGGCCTCGCGCGGCACAGGGGTGCCCATGGCCGCAAAGCCCTGGCGGATGGTTGGGTCTGTGTCGCTGCCTATCAGCTCATGCTGCAGCAGATCGATGGGTTGGGCTGGCACGCCGCGTCGTGCCAGGTACCGGCGATGGGCGTAGGCGCCGACCGCCGCCTCGCCAAGCTTTTTTGCCACCAAGGAGGTCTGGTCCGGCCGCACCATGCGGATGGCAATGTCGGCCTCGCGCCGCAGCAGGTTGCTGACCTGGTTGCTGCTGACGATCTCGATCTGGATGTCGGGCAGCGCCAGCCGTAGCGCCAGCAGGATGGGTGGCAGCAACTGAACTGCTACCGGCACACTGGCTGTGATGCGCACCGTGCCGCCGGCCTGTGCCTGAGCGCCGGCCAGTGTGCGTGAGAGTTGCAGTGCGCCGTCCTGCATCTGGCGGGCCGCCTCAGCCAATTGCAGCGCGGTGCGGGTGGGCACCAGGCCCCGGCCGGTGCGCTCAAATAACACGCTGGCAAGTTGGCTTTCCAGCTCGGTGATGTGGCGGCCCAGGGTGGGTTGGCTGACATTTAACACCCGTGCTGCCGCCAGCAGACTGCCCTGGTCCAGCACGGCCAGGAAGGAGCGCACCAGTCGCCAGTCAAAGTCAGGGTTGTTTTTGATATTCAAAATTGAATTACTGTTATGAACATTTGTGTAATTGTGAATGGCCTGGAATCTTCGCACAATCGCACCATCGTTCAGACATCAAGGACATTCATCATGACAAAAACAGTGTTGGTATTGGGCGCACGTGGCCGGTTCGGTCTGGCGGCGGCCCGTGCGTTTGCCGCAGCCGGTTGGCGCGTGGTCGGCCAGATGCGGCCTGATGCCGTGCCGCCAACGGCCCCGGGTATCGAATGGCGTGGTGTCGACGTGCAGGACGCCGCGGCTCTGGCGTCCGCTGCTGCCGGTACCAGCGTGGTGGTGCATGCCCTCAACCCCTCTGCCTATACCAACGAAGCCTGGCAAGCCGAGAGCGCGCCGATGCTCGATGCGGCCATTGGCCTGAGCCGCAAACTAGGCGCCACCCTGATGCTGCCCGGCAATGTGTACAACTTTGGAAAGGACATGCCGGCCCTGCTGCGCGAGGACACGCCGCAACAAGCCCACACGGTTAAAGGCCGCGTCCGGGTGGCGCTGGAGCAGCAGCTTAGCGCCTCGGGTGTGCGTGCGGTGGTGATCCGGGCTGGCGACTTTTTTGGTGCCGGCCGTGGCAGCTGGTTTGACCTGGCCCTGACCAAGCAACTGGCCAAGGGCCGCTTCACCTATCCAGGTCAGGGTGAGGTGACCACTGCCTGGGCCTACCTGCCTGACCTGGCTCGCACCTTTGTGGCGGTAGCCGAGCGGCGCGACACGCTGGCACCGTTTGAGGTACTGCATTTTGCGGGACACGCGCTGTCGGCGCAAAGCTGGCTAGACGCGCTGACGCCCCTGGCCCGGGCCCAGGGTTGGGTCGCGCCGGGTGCTCCGCTCAAGCGGGCCGGTATGCCCTGGACGATCCTGCGTTTAGCCAGCCCGTTCGTGCGGGCTTGGGCCGCCTTGCTGGAAATGCGCTACCTGTGGCAAACGCCCCACGCCCTGGCCAACGCCCGGCTGACCGCGCTGATTGGCCCCGAGCCGCACACGCCACTGCCGCTGGCCGTGGCGTCGGCCTTGGCTGACTTGGGTTTGTTGGCGCCGGCGACTGAGCCACCTTCTGTACATTGAGGGCCGCCATGACATTCCGACTATTACAAAGCACAGGGGCCTGGGTGGCCGCCACCGGGTGTGTTGGCGTGGCGGCCTATGCTGCCGTTGCCTACAGTATGTTTCCTCTGGGCACTTTGGTGCATCCGCAAATGACGCTGGCCTTCCAGGCCCACAGCATCGCCATCTACACCCATATTTTTGCCTCGGCGCTGGCCTTGGGGCTCGCACCGCTGCAACTGGCGGTCGGCTGGCGGCGCAGGCATCCTTCATGGCACCGCCGCGCCGGGCGGGTCTACTTGGCCGCCGGCGTGCTGCCGGGCGGGCTGAGTGGTTTGTACGTGGCCCAGTTTGCCTTTGGTGGCGCCCTATCGACCTGGGGCTTCTCGCTGCTGGCCGTTTTGTGGCTCTGCACGGCAGCCCTGGCCTACCAGGCCATCCGGCGCGGCGACGTGCCAGCGCATCGACGCTGGATGCTGCTGAATGTGGCCCTGACCTTTGCCGCCGTCACCCTGCGCATATACCTAGGTTTGTTTTTTGCCAACCGCGTGCCCTTTGAGTTGTTTTACCCCTGGGTCAGCTGGCTCTGTTGGGTGCCCAACCTGCTGCTGATGGCGGCTTATCTGGCGTTCACGTTTCAGCGCAGGGGCTAGCGGCAGCACGGACCTTACCTTTACCATAGGGTATGACACGCACCACACACCGCATACACCCCACTCTCACGGTCGCGATAAAAGCGGCCAAGGCCGCAGCCCAGGTGATCCTGGACGCAGCAGCAGACCCAGCCGCCTTGCAGATCAAGCTGAAAAATCCGAATGACTTTGTGACCCAGATCGACCTTGCGTCAGAAAAAATGATTGTGGGCATGCTGTTGAGCGCTTTTCCAGAACACAGCGTGCGAGCTGAGGAGTCAGATCAAGCCTATGGCCTGCAGGGCGCCGAGCACGTCTGGATTGTTGACCCCCTTGATGGCACCAACAATTTCATTCATGGTTATCCAGCCTATAGCGTCAGCATTGCCTTGGCCATCGCCGGCCAGATTGAGCACGCCGTGGTTTTGGATGTGACCCGAGGCGATGTGTTTCATGCCTCTCGCGGGTCGGGCGCGTTCTGCAACGCAACACCCCTGCATGTCAGCGCACGCCCACTCTTGCAAGAGGCCATGGTGGCCAGCAGTTGCCCTTATCGGCCGGGGCCACACTTTGCGCGCTCGATGCAGATGCTGGGCGATGTGATGCTGCACACGGGGGCGATACGCCGCTCAGGGTCGGCAGCGATCGACATGGCACACGTGGCTGCTGGCTATTGCGATGGCTTTTTTGACCTGGGCTTGCGGGCATGGGATGTGGCTGGCGGCAGCCTGTTGATCACCGAGGCGGGTGGCTGCGTGGGCGATTTTCTTGGGGGGACAGATTTTCTGGAGTCCCAGGAGTGCATGGCTGGCAACCCTGCTGTGTTTGCTGCGCTCGGTGAGGTATTGCGACCTTATTCGCGCTTGCCTGGGTAAGAAAAGTAAGGCGTGCCTGCGCCGCGCTACTTGATGCCAGTCTGCATAAAGCTTTGCACAAATTGCCGCTGGAACAGCAAGAAAGCAATCAGCAAAGGCCCCGACGTCATCAGCGTTGCAGCGCAAATGATGGACCAGTCAATGCCTTGATCGACAGAGGCGAAGATGGCCAGGCCAACCGTCAACGGCCGTGTCGTGACTGAGTTTGTGATGATCAGCGGCCAAAGAAAATTGTTCCAATGGAAGCTGACCAACACCAACCCGTAGGCGAGGTAGATCGGCTTGCCAAGCGGTACATAAACGCGCCACAGGACACCGAGTGTCGAGCAACCCTCTATCCGTGCCGCTTCTTCAAAGTCCTTGGGGATGGCTTTGAACGTTTGCCGCAGCAGAAAAATCCCGAACGCAGAGGCCAGGTAGGGCAGAGCAATTGCCGGCAGTGTGTCCACCAGACCAAGCTGGCGAATGGTGATGTAGTTCTCCAGCAGCAGCACATCGGGCGCCACCATCAGTTGCACCAGTACCAGCATAAACAGGGTGTCTCGCCCTTTGAACTCAAAGCGGGCAAAAGCAAATGCAGCCAAGGTGCAGAGGACAAACTGGGCCAGCAAAATGCCAGTGACAAGCAGCATGGTGTTGAGAAAATACCGGGCGAAGGGCGCTGCCTCCCACGCTGTGACGAAATTCTGCGCCGTGATCGGGGCTAACAGGTCAAACTTGGCCACATAGGCGCTGGGATGTATGGCGGTCCAGATGGCAAACAGCAGCGGCAGCATCCACAGCAAGCCCAGCATCCAGGCTGCGATGGTCTCAACGACTTCGCTGGCCAGGCCTTTGTTGTCGACCATGCTCATTGGTAATGAACGCGCTTGTCGGCCAGCAAGAACTGGCCGATGGCAATGACGGCAAGGATGAGCAAAAGCACAATGGTCAAGGTCGCTGCGTAGGCTTGGTCAAAAAATTTGAAACCGACCACATAGATTTGATACAGCAGCACTGAAGTCGCGTTGTCAGGCCCACCACCTGTCATGACAAAAATATGGTCCACCAAACGGAAGGCATTGATCACGGCATTGATCATCACGAACAGGGTCGTCGGCATCAGCAGGGGAAAGCTGACACGCCAAAAAAATGTCCAGCGACTGGCGCCCTCAATGGCAGCACACTCCCTTAATTCGGTCGAGATTTGCTGCAAGGCCGCCAGGTAGAAAATCATGAAGAAGCCGGCTTCCTTCCAGATCCCGACCACGATCAGGCACCACAGCGCAGTGCCCTGTGAACCTAACCAGTTGACGCCCACGACGCCGAAAGGCTTGAGCAGTTGGTCAATCAGACCATATTGCGGGTTGTAGAAAAACAACCAGATGTTCGCCACAGCGATCATCGGCAGCACCGTGGGCGTGAAATAGGCGAGCCGTAGAGCCCCTTGGCCCCTGAGCTTGCCATTCACAAACAGTGCCATGGCCAACGCGAGTGCAATCGAAATGGGTACCGAGACGCCCGCATAAAGCAGGTTGTTCCATAGCGACTTCCAGAAGATTGGGTCGCCAAGCATGGCCTCGTAATTGTCGAAGCCGACGAAACGTGACGGTCGACGCGGTTTGGGGGATGAATAAAAACTGTGGATGAACGTGGTGATGATTGGGATGTGCGTGAAGGCGGCCAACAGCACGCAGGCAGGCAGCACCAGCAGCCAGGCATGAACGGTGTTGCGTGTTCCGGTCATGGTGGCTGCTGGCGATTTGACTGCTGACAGTGGCTTACTTGAAGTCTTTCAGGATGCGTTCGCCTTCGCGTTGCGCGTCCTTCAGGGCGGCCTCTGCAGGACGTGCCCCTGTCATGATGGATTGCAAGGCATCGTTAAATACTTTGGAAATGCGTTGGTTCTCATGGGTGGTTAGTTCTGACACCGCGAACTTGAGCTGATCACGCGCCACGATAGCCTGTGGGAAGCTGGCGGTGTAGGCTTTCATCTCGGGGGTGTCGTAGGCGGCCGCAGAGGTGGCCACATAACCGGTCTTGACCGACCACTCTGCTGCGCGTGCTGGCGTCGTCATCCATTTGATGAACTTGAACGCGGCCTCTTGTTTCACCTTGGGAACGCCCTTGAAGATGTAGAAGTTGCCGCCGCCCGTTGGCGCGCCGTTTTGCCGGATACCCGGCAGGTAGGACACGCCGAAGCCGAATTTTGCGTTCGTCTTGATGTTGGTGAGGTTGCCGGTGGTGTGCCAGATCATGGCCGCCTTGCCTTCAAGAAAATCGCGTGGCGTGGCCCCCCAGGAGATCAAGCCTGACGGTTGCACGCCATCGACCTTGGACAGGTTGTGCCAGCTCTGAACCGACTCGATAACCTTGGGGTCGTCAAAGGCTACTTTGTTGCCATCAGCGTTGGTCAGACGGGCGCCAGCGCCGGTTGTGATGCCGGTGAACAACCAACCGGTATTGCCATCAGAGGGAATCTGGACCCCCCATTGGGTGGTGGCGCCGGATGCGTCCTTCTTGGTCAGCTTCTTGGCCATGTCGCGCATCTCGGCCCAGGTTCCGGGTCCTTTTTCAGGGTTGAGGCCGGCCGCTTTGAAGGCGTCCTTGTTCCAGTACAGAACGGGGGTGGAGCGCTGGAACGGAATGGCGTAGGTCTTACCCTTGAGCTTGGCGTTTTCCATGAAGGCCGGATAGAACGTGTTCATCCATGCTGCGTCATCTGCGGTCTTGACGAAGTCGTCCATCGGCACCACAGCATCTTCGTCGGTCAACAGGAACAGATCGGCTGCCAGCAAAATAGCCGTCTCAGGGATGTCGCCGCCTTTGATGGCGGTCAGGACCTTGGCCACGGTCTGTTGATAGTCGCCCGCATAGATCGGCTTGATCTTGATGCCAGGGTTTTCTTTCTCGAAACCAGTGGCGTAGTCATCGATGATCTTGGTGACTGGTCCCCCGACGGCGACCGGGAAATACATGCGGACTTCGACATCTGCAGCAGAAGCGGTGGTCGCTGCAAACCCGGCGGCCACGGCCAGGGCGGTGAAGGTCCGGCGTAAAATTTTGGACATCTTGCTATTTCTCATGTTGCGAGCCCTGTGGCTCTGGTTGGGTGGATGGGATACGGATCTTGGTGTGAAGGGCAAATTTAGCCCGACGCAGGCCGAGAGGTGACTAGTCGCCGGCCTGAGGTGTCGAACTGACTTTCGTCCTGCGGCTTCCAATGGAAATCGAGTGCATCACCAGAGCGCAGCGCCGATGCACCAGGCAGGCGCATGGACACACGGTGAGTCTGGCCAGTGAGCACCGTGACGATGGTGTCAGCGCCCATGTACTCGACTGCAGTGATCTTGCCGCTGCGTGCGATGTCGCCATCATCGCCAGCACCCAGACGGATGTGTTCAGGGCGTATGCCTCGGACGATGTTGCCATCTGGCACCAGGTTCATGGGGGGCGCACCCACAAAGCTGGCCACGAAAGATGTCGCGGGTTGGTTGTAGATGTCAGCGGGTGCACCCGCCTGCTCAATGCCACCGTTGCGCATCAAAACCACCAGATCGGCCATGGTCATGGCTTCTGTTTGGTCGTGCGTGACGTACACCATGGTCATGCCCAGGCGTTGCTGTAAGGCCCGGATTTCAACCCGCATCTCATGCCGAAGCTGCGCATCCAGGTTGGAAAGCGGTTCGTCCATCAGGCACACGGGTTGTTCGGCAATGATGGCTCTCGCCAAGGCGACACGTTGCCGCTGCCCACCTGACAACTGGGCCGGCTTGCGGTCAAGGTACGGTGTCAATTCCACCAACTCCGCCACGCGCTTAAGCCGAGCGTCGCGGTCGGCTCGGCCTACTTTGCGCACCTTCAAGCCGAAAATGACGTTCTCTGCCACCGACAGGTGCGGAAACAGCGCGTAAGACTGAAACACCATGGAGATCTGCCGCTCTGAGGGCGACAGCTTGGTGACGTCCTGGCCATTGATCTCTACCCTGCCGGAGCTTGGTTCTTCTAATCCAGCAATCAGCCGCAACAGGGTTGATTTTCCGCAACCAGAGGGCCCCAGTATGGCCACGAGCTGGCCTTGCGGTACAAGCAAACTGACATTGTTGACCGCTGTGTGATCACCCCAGCGCTTGGTCAAGTTGTCAAGAATTACCTGGGCCATAGCTCAAAAGCATTCTGTCCGACTGAAAATGAGCATGACCATTCGGCAAACTATAAGGCAAATATGTGTCGATCACGTGACAATCGAGCGCCATCTAATCCAAAGCAGCAATTACTTAAGCCAGTTTGCAGGGACTATCATCTCTGGCTTGCCAAGGTCCCCCACCCTGCAGGAGTGTCCCAGTGTCCGATCGCCCCCAATATTCCATTTGGCTGCTCCCGCGTGCTGACCAGGAAGTCGCATTGACCGCCACGGTGAGTCGCTTATCGTCCGAGCTGGGTGGTCCGTTCTTTGCGCCCCACGTGACCATTCAGGGCGATGTTGCCTTAACGCCAGACCAGTTACGGCCAACGCTTGCGCGTCTGGCAGCGCAAACGCCTGCTCAGCACTGGCCGGTGTCAATGGTGGATGGCACTCCGCATTTCTTTCGATGCCTGTTTTTGCGTTTTGATTTGCATCAGGCGTTTCAAGATATGCAAGCGGCTACCCAGTTAATCACTGGCACGGCTCATGGCTTGTCGCCGTTTCCCCATTTGAGTTTGGCATACGGCGATGCCCTTGAAGCCTATGCCAGGGAGCGCCAACTGCTGGCTGGCGGTTTTGCAGAACAGGTTATTGTTTTTGACCGCCTGGCCATTTGCCGTTCGTCCAGCCATGTGCCCATTGCTGAGTGGTTGGTTTTGGAGCAACTGCCCCTTGCGCATGATTGACAGCCCACTGCCCCTCGCCTTTCCGGCTGAGCGCAGGGATCTGGATTCTCCGGCCGGCCGGCTCAGTCTCTACAGCGCCATGCCCGAGGGTGTGGACAGCGGGCTGCCCCCGCTGCTGCTGGTGCACAGCGTCAATGCCGCCGGCTCAGCGGCCGAGGTGGCGCCCTTGTTTGCCTACTACCGCAAGCAGCGGGCGGTGTACGCGCTGGAATTGCCGGGTTTTGGTTTTTCTGATCGCAGTGACCGGCCCTACACGGT
>CALPLW020000100.1 GCA_943324505.2 Comamonas sp. lk | reverse complement strand
CAGTTCAATCCGCATCGGCCGTTCAGCAGACGGCCACCGCCATGGGGCCTGACATTCGGCGCCGGCGTGCACACCTGCATTGGCCGCGCACTGGTGACTGGGCTCTCACACAGCTACGATGACACCGATCCGACGCTGGGCACCATCCTTGGGGTACTGACTGCGCTGTACCGCGCCGGCGCCGAACTGGACCCGGCTAACGCGCCAAAGCGCAATACAGACAGCTACCACGACGCGTTTGCCAGCCTGCCGATCGTGTTTCGGCGCCTCTGACGCACAGCCACAGCCTTTGGCGTCACGCTAAGTCCTCCGCCTTGCCACAGTGCTTGACCAGCGCCGGTTTTACTTCAACAATCGCCCGGGCAGACAGGCGCGAGTGCTGGACCAACCGGAGGATACTGCATGAAGAAACTGATCATTGAGGCACGCATCAACGAGTACATGATGCGAGACGCTGGTAATACCAACGTGCCCTACACCCCGGAGGAGATCGCCAGCGAGAGCGTGGCCTGTCGTGACGCGGGGGCGGCGATTGTTCACTTCCATGCCCGCAAGCCTGACGGCACGCCAGAGCACAGTGCCGAGGCTTACTCGGACATCATCCGCCGCATTCGCCGCGCATCGGACATCCTCGTGCATCCCACACTGGGGTACAACACCATGGACGACCACAGCGCGGAGGGTCGCTTGCGGCACATTGTGGAACTGGCGAAGGACAAGTCGGTGGCGCCGCACTTCGTGCCTATGGACATGGGGTCGATCAATGTTGACCGTTACAACCCGGTCTCTAAGCAGTTTGAAACCACGACGCAGGTCTACGCCAACCCGACGGGTGACCTGATGTACTTTGCTAAGCGAGTCAGGGAGGCCGGTCTCAAGCCCTACCTAACCTGCTTCAACATTGGCTTTCTACGTTATGTGAATGCCTTCGCCGACATGGGCCTTTTGGATGAGCCGCTGTACATGTGCCTGGTCATGACCGACAACGTGTACCTGGGCGGGCACCCGGGCACGCTCAAGGGCTTGCAGGCCCACCTTGACTTTCTGCCGCCGGGCAAGCGTGTGGAGTGGACGGCCATGAGCTATGGCGGTAATTTGTTCGGGCTGGCCGCCGCAATCATTTCCCAGGGCGGGCATATTTCGATCGGGCTGGGTGACCACCCGTACAACGAACTCGGGATGCCAACCAATGCCGACCTGATTCGGCGCATTGTCGCGATTGCCCATGAATGCGGCCGTGAGGTGGCGACACCGGCCGAAGCCTGGCAGTTGCTCAATCCAAGCGAGAGTGCAGTGCAACCTGCCTAGCCTGGAGCGTTTGAGTCAGCGTCATAAGGCGCGCCTCTGGCGATCTTGACATTGCCGAGCTGCTGTGTCGGCAGCCATCGTATGCCGTACAGTGCACCGATGACCTCTGCTGCCTTTTCACTCAGGCAAATCGCCCTCACCGCCTTCGGGCCCTCCCTGCTGTTTGGACTGGGCGAGGGTGCCATCCTGCCGGTGATTCCGTTGACCGCGCGGGCGATGGGCGCCTCGGTGCCGGTGACAGCCCTGCTGGTGGGCCTGATCGGCATAGGTTCGCTGCTGAGCAACATCCCGGCGTCGATGATCACGATGCGCCATGGGGAGCGCTGGGCCATTGTTGCTGGCGCAATTTGGTGCGCAGTGGCCATGGCGCTGTGTGGGTGGTCGGGCAACCTTGGGGTGTTTGCCATGGGCTGCTTCATGATCGGCATGTCACAGGCCATTTTTTCCCTTGCGCGGCAGAGTTACCTCACCGAGGTCGTCCCGGTCGAATACCGGGCTAGGGTCATGTCCACGCTGGGCGGCTCCATGCGCATTGGCATGTTCATCGGCCCCTTTGTTGCCGCTGCAGCCATTCACTTCTACGGTCTGGCTGGCGCTTACGGCGTCGGCATGGCCGCGCTTGTGGCTTCTGGCGTCTTGGCCGCACGGCTGCCCGAACTGAGCCTGCACGCCGTCGATAAGTACCCAAATACCACTGGCGACAAGCCCAGAACTTTGACGATTCTCACGACGCTGCATGCCAATCGGCATGTCTTCGTCACGCTTGGCTTGGGCATGTTGTTGGTCAGCGCGGTGCGGACCACCAGGCAAACCGTCATCCCGCTATGGGCCGATCACCTTGCGCTAGACGCCTCGGTGACAGCCGTGATTTACGGCCTGGCCAGCGGCGTCGAAATGTTACTGTTTTACCCGGCGGGCAAAGTCATGGACCAGATGGGCCGACGTTGGGTGGTGGTGCCGTCCTTGGTCATCATGGGCGCAGGGCTGCTGCTGCTGCCACTCACGCACAACGCTCAGACCCTGCTGCTGGTGGCCATGGCCATCGCATTTGGTAACGGTATCGGTTCGGGAATGATGATGACGCTTGGGGCCGATCATTCACCGCGCCACGGGCGTGCGCATTTTCTGGGGCTATGGCGGCTGATGGCGGACGTTGGCGCTTCTTGCGGACCGGTGCTGCTGTCGCTGCTGGCAGCCACGTTGACCCTGGGCGCGGGTATCGCGGCGACCGGGGTGATGGCCTTCATTGCGGCTGGCCAGTTGGCTTATTGGATACCACGTGCTCAGGCGCGCACAGGGGATACAGAGCGTTGATTGGCGCCCGCAGTGGCCGGGTTGTCTCAGAGGTTACATCTGGCGGTGACGTTTTTAACGGCGCACGGGTAAGCTGCGGCTCGCACTGAGCAGATTCTTATTTTTAAGGGACAAACCATGATCAAACACGCCATCGTCACGGGCCTGACCGCCCTGCTGGCCCTGTCCGGCGCCGCCCAGGCGCAAGACAACCGCATCGACACCATCCGCTCGGATGCGCCCGAGCTGGCGACCTACGGTAAGCAGGACGTGGGTGTGAAAACCCTCAAGCTGGTCAACCCGGGCCAGCAGGACATCGTCAAGTTCAAGGCGGGCCAGCCCATGCCCATCTATGACCGGCCGCTGACGCTGGAGGTGTGGTACCCAGCCAAGCTGGCGGCGGGCCAGGCGCCGGGCGGGCAGTACAAGGTACTGCCGCGCGACGGCAAGACCGAGGTGACCCTGAACGGCCGCGCCGTGCGTGACGCCCAGCCTGACGCCAGCGCCGGCCCCTACCCGCTGCTGATCATCTCGCATGGCTACCCGGGCAACCGCTTTCTGATGAGCCATTTGGGTGAAAACCTGGCCAGCAAGGGCTATGTGGTGGTGTCTATCGACCATACTGACAGCACTTACGACAACCAGACCGCCTTTGGCAGCACACTGCTTAACCGGCCGCTGGACCAGCTGTTTGTGCTCAATGAGATGGCGCGCTTGGGTGCCAATGACCCGGCCGGCACGCTCAAGGGCATGGTCAATGCCGACAACACCGGCCTGATCGGGTACTCGATGGGCGGCTACGGCGTGGTCAACACCATTGGTGGCGGCTTTACCGCAGCCAGCGTGGGCTTTAGTTGGGGCACGCCCAACGGCGCCTTGGCCGTACGTCAGGCTGGCAACCCAGCCCATACGGCGTCCATGGACCCGCGCGTCAAGGCAGCTGTGGCTTTTGCGCCCTGGGGATGGAACGCAGGTTTCTGGGATGCGGCTGGCCTGGCCGGCATCAAGACCCCGGTGTTTTTTGTGGCCGGCAGCGTGGACAGCACCTCAGGCTATGCACCGGGCGTGCGCAACATTTACGAGGGCAGCGTCAATGCGCCGCGCTACCTGCTGACCTATGAGAACGCCGGCCACAATGCCGGCGCGCCTATGCCAGCGCCCAAGGAAATGCAGTCACTCAAATGCGGCGATGGCTCCTGGGGCTGCGGCGAGCATTACACCGATGCGGTATGGGACAACGTTCGCATGAACAACATTGCGCAGCACTTTGTCACCGCCTTTTTAGCCAAGCACCTCAAGAGCGACGCTGCCATGGACAGTTACCTGAACTTGGTGGAGAGCGCGCAAGACGGCAAATGGTCGGCCGAGGCCAACGGCACGCTGAAAAGTGACCACACCTACTGGAAAGGTTTTCGCCGCAGCACGGCTGTGGGCCTGAGGCTGGAGCAGCGCAAGCCCTAAAGCTCGGTCTGGCGCGGTCAGGGGCGGTGAGGCGCGCTCAGGGTCGTTCAACGCCCCCCGACCGACACCTGGCCAAACACCGACTGCGCCTCGCGCGGCAGGCAACGCCAGTAGGCCGCGGTGGCCGTCACGGTGCCGCCCAGCGCAGCGGCGGCTTGCCAGCCCCAGCGTGGCTGGTACAAAAAGGCCCGCGCCAGCGCAATCAGGTCAGCATCGCCGGCTTGAAGGATGGCCTCGGCCTGCGCGGCCTCGGTGATCATCCCAACCGCTGTGGTCAGCATGCCGCCGCTCTGGCGGATGGCCCGTGCAAAAGGTACCTGGTAGCCGGCGCCGAGCGCAATTTTTTGTTGCGGCGACACGCCACCCGATGACACGTGGATGAAGTCACAACCTGCGGCCTTGAGCCGTTGGGCCAACTCGCTGCTCTGGGTCAGGTCCCAGCCGCCTTCAATCCAGTCTGATGCAGAAATGCGAATGCCGAGCACGCCGTCAAAGGCCTGACGTACGGCGGTAAACAGCTCTAGCGGATAACGGATGCGGTTCTCGAAACTGCCGCCGTAGGCATCGGTTCGCTGATTGGCAATGGGTGACATGAACTCGTGCAGCAGGTAGCCGTGGGCAGCGTGCAGTTCGATCGCCTCGATGCCCATCGCTGCCGAGCGCCGGGCAGCTGCCACAAACGCCGTGCGGATGTCGGCCATGCCCTCAAGGCTTAGCTCGGTCGGTGGTGGCTCGCTGGGCAATTGAGGCAGCGCCGACGGGCCAGCGGTTTGCCAGCCGCCCTGGGCCGGGCTAAGCAACTGCCCACCCTGCCACGGTAAGGCGCTGGAGGCCTTGCGGCCGGCGTGCGCCAGCTGGATACAGATGGGTGTGGGCGGCGCCAGACGGCGCGCCCGCTGCAGGGTGTCGGCCAGC
Source organism: Comamonas sp. lk (assembly GCA_943324505.2). Taxonomy (GTDB): domain Bacteria; phylum Pseudomonadota; class Gammaproteobacteria; order Burkholderiales; family Burkholderiaceae_C; genus Rhodoferax. Next base: position 6,650 of record CALPLW020000100.1, on the reverse strand, counting down.
GCCGACTCGGTGCGTTCGTCCCAAAGCCCCAGGCAGGCGGGCGTGATGCGGCCTTCAGGCAGCACCGCCGTGGCCTCGATGGTGAACAGCCCGGCGCCGCTGTTGAGCAGGTTGCCCCAGTGCATCAGGTGCCAGTCGGTGGCGGCGCCATCTTGAGCTGCGTACTGGCACATGGGGGCTACCACGATACGGTTGGGCAGGGTCAGGCCACCGCGGGGTGAGGGTAGGTGCAGGGGGGAAAAGAGCAGACTCATGCGGGAGTTTCGTTTCTAAAAGAATGTTTAAGGTGTAAGGCTTAAGACACAGCATAGCCCATGGTGACCACGCAACACATGCTTGTGAATGGCTCGAACTGCATTGGTGAATTGACGGGTTGAAAAGCCAAATCAAATCAAATCAAATACAAAAACTAATTTTATAAGACATAAACATATGCGCCAAATCAATGTCTATGCGCTATAAAAACTCTTGAAAAGTCATGTGGCCAAGAGTTCGCTCGTGCCGGGTTTTCCCCTATGCAATACATTTTTATCAATGATAAGATCGACTCATTCAGGAGGTTACGTTTATGGGTGCGAACGTTGATCGAACAGTTGCCGGTCTAGTCCGAGTTGGCGTCCCGTCATGACGCTGCCTACCGTACTGCGCGGCATCACTTGGGGCCACACGCGAGGCTTTTTGCCTATGGTGGCGACAGGCCAGCGTTATGCAGAGCTGCACCCGGATGTGCGTATCGTGTGGGAGCTGCGTTCACTGCAAGACTTTGCCGACCAGTCCGTAGAGATGCTGTCACAGCGCTATGACTTGCTGGTGGTAGACCATCCATCGAGTGGCGAGGCCGCGACCCGCGGCCTTTTTGTTCCCCTCGACGAGCACTTGAGCGCAGATTTTCTGGCCGATCAAGCCGCCAATAGTGTGGGAGCGTCGCACATCAGCTACGCCATGGGCGGGCATCAATGGACGTTGGCCACCGACGCTGCTACCCCTGTCTCTGCCGCGCGTCTGGATGTGCTTGCGCGCCATGGGTGCTCCGTACCGCAAACCTGGGACGAACTGATGGACCTCGCCAGAGGCGGGTTAGTGGCGCTTGCCGGCTTGAAAATTGACTCCCTGATGCAATGGTACGCGCTCTGTATCAATGAGGGTCAGGAGCCATTTCTGCATGGAGATCGCATCGTAGAGCAGGAGGTAGGTGCACGCGCTTTGTTGGTGCTCAAGGCCCTGACAGACGCATGCGGCCCTGCTTGCTTGACGCGCAATCCGATTGCCACCTACGAGCTCCTGACCAGTACCGACCGATTTGGCTACAGCCCGTTTGCTTATGGCTATTCTAATTACGCTCGTGCCTCCTATGTGGCGCAGCCCTTGAAATTCGGAGGGCTGATTAGCCGTAATGGCAAGACCTTGACATCCACCCTGGGGGGCGCGGGTTTGGCCATCTCTGCCCGCTGCCAGGCATTGCCGCAGGCAGTGGACTACGCTCGCTTTGTGGCCAGTGCCGAAACTCAGCGGGGCCTGTACACCGCACAGGGCGGTCAACCCGGGCATCGACAGGCCTGGCTGGATGCTGAAAACAACCGCATCACGAACAACTTTTTTGTGGACACACTGCCAACTCTAGACGACGCTTATCTGAGGCCCCGCTATGCTGGGTACATCGAGTTTCAGGAGCGTGCGCCCGAGGTAATTTCCCAGTTTCTGCAAGGCAATCGCACGGTAGCTGAGACGCTGTCTGAGTTGAATCGACTCGATGGCCATTACCGTGCGGGGCGCATTGATGAGCGCCATCGGCTAGTGTCTGGAACCACACCATGAGCGACGCACTGCCCCTGCATGGGCTGCTGGTGCTGGATTTCAGCCAGTTCCTGGCTGGTCCAAGTGCCGCACTGCGTTTTGCCGACATGGGTGCCACAGTCATCAAAGTGGAGCGACCGGTGAACGGTGATCTGTGCAGACAGCTCTACATCTCGGACTTGGAAATCGATGGTGACAGCACACTGTTTCACACCATCAATCGCAATAAGCGATCCTACGCGGCAGACCTGAAAGATCCCGCTGATTTGGATAAAGTGCGCCAACTCATTGTCCGCGCCGATGTAATGATCGAGAATTTTCGCCCTGGTGTGATGGAGCGGATAGGACTCGATTACGAGTCCGTAAGACAAATCAATCCACGGCTGGTCTACGGCAGCGTTACGGGCTATGGCCGTATTGGCCCATGGGTCGAGTTGCCTGGCCAGGACCTGCTGGCGCAAAGCCGCAGTGGCTTGGTTTGGCTGACCGGCGACGCCTCTCAAGGCCCTGTTCCTATCGGGCTTGCGCTGGCAGATATCTTGACAGGCGCCCATCTGGTGCAAGGACTCCTGGCTTGTTTGGTCCGCCGCTCCGTAAGCGGCAAAGGCGGCCGTGTGGAGGTCAGCTTGTTGGAGTCTGCGCTCGATTTCCAGTTTGAAGTGCTGACCACGCACCTGAATGACGGCGGCAAGTTGCCACAACGATCAGACGTCAATGGTGCCCACGCCTATCTGGGCGCACCCTATGGCATTTATGTCACGCTTGATGGCCACCTGGCATTGGCAATGGGACGTCTTGACAAGCTTGCGGGGGCATTGGACTGCCCGGCCTTGACACCGTATTTCGCACAAGACCGTTGGTTTGCGGACCGCGACGTCATCAAGAGAATTCTGGCTGACCATCTGGTGCATCAGTCCACGCAGTACTGGATGGACCGACTGGTTCCGGTTGACTATTGGTGCGCACCAGTCATGACCTGGCCTGAATTACTGGCGCATGAGGGCTTCAAAGTGCTTGACATGTTGCAAGACGTTGTACGTGCTAACGGCGCTAGTGTGCGAACCACGCGATGCCCTATCCGAATCGATGGCGCCCGGTCAGAATCAGTGCTGGGCTCACCCAAGGTCGGCGAGCACAACGACTGGGTTGAGCGCACCTATTTGCAACCGAACTGAACGTGATTTATGGAAAAGACGGAGCCGCAAAAAACGCCACGGGAGCGCCACCGGGATATTCGTATCTGGAATGCCGAAGACTGGTATTGGGAAGACATCGTGCCGGGTACCCAGATCCGCTCTATCAGTCGTACCCTTAGCGAGGGAGAAAGCATGCAGTTCAATGCACTCGTGTTGGATATGCACCCTTATGTGGCGGACGAACCTTTTGCGCGTGAACAGGGTATTTTTGGACGCCGACTGGTTGCCGGTGCCATGGTATTCAGCGTGGGATTGGGTTTGGTAGCGACAAATTGCCGCAATGCCTTCAGCTATGGCTATGACCGGCTTAGGTTTATTGGACCTGTTTTTATTGGCGATACGCTTTACACCATCAAGACCGATCTTGCCAAAGGCCCGAAAAACGAGCAGATGGGCCTGTGCCGCTCAAGCTACGAGGTGTTCAAGAACGATGGCGAGCTGGTGTTGTATTGCGAGCACCTCCAGACTGTCAAATACCGATTACCCCCAAAGCCTTCTCAGCCGAACCGTGTTTGAAAGCAATCCAGATTTTCCCCACCAACCAGGAGTCAGTCAGATGAAAAAGCAAGCCCCTAGGAATATGCTGCGCGCAGGCGCGACGGCGATTGCCGCACTGATGCTTAGCGCCATGGCGAACACCGCCGTGGCGCAGGAGTTCAAGCTGCGTTTTGCCACATCGGTGGCAAGTACGCAGGAGGCCTCCTACAAGGAGATGGAGGCCTTCGCTAAGAGGGTGAAGGAGCGGTCCAAAGGCCGGATGGAGCTCCAGCTCTTTCCGGGCGAGCAGTTGGGTGCACAGAAGAAGGTCAATGAGATGATCAGCTCGGGCGCCAACATCATGAATATGACCGACTATGGTCAGATGGGCCAGTTTGTCCCGGATGCCGGCGTTTTGGCAGGCCCTTATATCTTTGGCAGCATGGACCAGGCCAGCAAGCTGTTCCGTTCGCCAGTATTCAAAGACGTGTCCGACCGCTTGGAGCAAAAGGGCATCAAGGTGATCATGGCCGACGGCCTGTTTGGCGCGCGCCATATGTTGGCAGATCGTCCAATCAGAAAACCCGACGACCTTAAAGGCATGACGATGCGGGTTCCGCCGTCGCCCATCATGGTTGAGACTTTCAAGTCTTTTGGCGCCCGACCCACCGAGATCCCTTTTGCCGAGCTTTACAACGCGTTGCAGTCTAATGTCGTGAATGGTGCCGAATCACCATTTGGCACGATCTGGGGTTCCAAGTTGCACGAAGTACGCAAAGTCATTTCGCGCACCAATCACCAGATCATGTACACCACCTGGGTGACCAGTTCGAGCTTCTACAAGGGACTGCCAGCTGACTTGCAGCAGATTTTGATGGAGGAAGGGCGAAAGTCTGCTGAAAATCTGACCAAGGCCACAGTTGCTGAAGATGAGAAATTTGCTGACCAACTGCGTGCCCTCGGCGTGCAGGTGATTGCTGACGTCGATGTGCCCGCGTTCCAGAAGGCCAGCGCCGGGGTCTATCAAAGTCTGCCTGGCGTGACCCCCGGCTTTGTCGATAAAGCGCGCGCTGCAATGGCTGGCAACTGATGGGCCACCCACAACACCCGAGCACCGTATGAAGACGACGGAAACAGGTTTCCTGCGGCGATTGCGCGGGGCACCAATTGAAGACGCTATCGCCGGCACCGCCTTGGTGGTCGTCGTCGGCTCGGTGTTGTGGGGCGTTTTAACCCGCTATTTGTTTGCGCAACCGGCCCCCTGGAGTTATGAGGTGGCCACCATTGGCTTTGCTTGGCTGGTGTTTTTTGCCGCTGCGGCAGGCGTGCGTTATCGAATGCACTCAGATGTAGACGTACTGGTCGTTATGTTTTCACCTCGATGGCAGAGCGTTGTGGCGGTCTTTAATTTTTGGTTGATCGCAGGTTTCTTTGCCGCACTGACGGTCTTCTTTGCGGTGCATGCAGTGGACGCCCACAAATCGGTCACTATTGCCTTGAACTTGCCGCGCTCAGTCATCCATTTGCCGCTAAGCGTCGCCTGCTTGATGATGCTGCTTCGTCATGTGGAGGCTTGGCTTAAGCCAGCAGATGGCTCCGAGCCGGTCCATGAGGCAAACATCACATGAACTCCTTGAACTCCTTGAACGCCTTCAACGCTTGGCTGCCTTTCCTCCTGATGTTCCTGCTGTTTGCCCTGCGGACACCCATCACCTGGGCTATGGCTATCTCGGCCCTGCTGTTTTTCATCTTGAACCGCCAGGATGTGCCCTTATCGACCTTCTCGCAGGAAATGGTCGAAGGAACGCAGTCGATCTCACTGCTGGCAATGCCTTTCTTTGTACTCGCTGGCGGCATCATGAATGCAGCCGGTATTACCCGTCGCCTGTTGGATGTGGCAGAGGTTTTGGTGGGACACATGACGGGCGCGTTGGCGCAAATGTGCATTGTGCTGGCCACCATGCTCGGGGGATTGACGGCCTCATCCAATGCCGATGCGGCTATTTTGTCGAAAACAGTAGGCATACAGATGGCAGAGCGTGGCTACTCGCGCGCTTTTGCGGCGGTCATCACGTCATGCTCGTCCATCATCGCCGCGTTGATTCCCCCATCGATTGGACTCATCATCTATGGTTATCTGACCGAGACCTCGGTCGGACGACTATTTGCCGCGGGTGTTGTACCCGGCCTGATGCTGGCGGCGGCACTGATGATCACGACCTATTTTGTGTCTGTTCGTCGCGGCTACGCGCCGCAACGAACGACCCGTGCCTCTGCCTCCGAGGTTCGAAAGGCATTGATGGACGGGCTTTGGGCTATCTCGATCCCGATTGTGATCCTGATGGGCACCCGTTACGGCATTTTTACCACCACAGAATCGGGAGCGGTGATCGTCGTGTACACGCTGTTCATCGGGATGGTGGTTTACCGGGCCTTTTCCTGGAAGCGTTTGCCCGCCATCATTCAAGAGGCTGTGCTTGATACGGGTGCGGTGATGATCATGATTTGTGCAGCCTCTGCCTTTGGCTTCTACCTGGCCTGGGAGCAGGTTCCACAGAAGCTTGCTGCTGGGCTGACCGGACATTGGGATCCGTTGATGCTGTTGCTCACTATCAACGCTTTGCTGATTATTATTGGTACAGCGATCGAAGGCTCTTCTGCGCTCATCATCCTGACCCCAGTACTGTTGCCTGTGATTCAGAAGGCCGGCATTGATCCGGTTCACTTTGGCGTAGTCATGGTTGCTAACCTCACCATCGCCGGGGTTACGCCACCAGTTGGCGGCATGATGTACATCGCGTCGCGTGTGCTCAAGGTCCCCATGCGGGATTACGCGATAGAGGTGATGCCTTTCCTGTTGGCCATGTGCGGCTTGCTGGTTCTGCTCAGCGCGGTCCCGGGATTCACGCTGTGGCTGCCTAATGCGCTGTTCAACACATGAAAATAACAGCGATCGATATTCGGGCTTGTCACCGATCTGCGGACCGGTTTCCTGCGTCTGCATTGCGAGGCGGCAACTTTCGCGGTTTTGATTTTCTGGTGATCACCCTCAAAACCGACACGGGTCTTTCGGCCTCCATGTTTGGATTTGCGGGCCGATCTGCCATGGGTGCGGCGCACCAAGCTGCCGATGTGCTGCGGCCGTTTTTTTTTGGGGCGAGACCCCTTGGAGCGGGAGCGCCT
>CALPLW020000099.1 GCA_943324505.2 Comamonas sp. lk | reverse complement strand
GGTGCAGTCAAACCAGCGGATACCCAGCACGCCCTGCACCACGCCGATGGTGACGTCGTTGTCTTCCAGCACCGGGCCCTGCTCGATGTGGGTCTCGAAATAGGCGCCAATCGGGTGCTGGCCGGGTTCCTCGCTGCCAATGTAGCCAATTCGGTCCAGCTCGTCGCGCACACTCTTGCCCTCGGTGTCGCGGGCAGCGTAAGCATGCTCCAGGGTAAAGGCCTTGGCGAACACGCCCGAGCCCATCATCACCGGCACAAAGCGCGAACCTTCTTCATTGGTCCAGAACGCCACCTCGATCGGCGCCTCGGTCTCAATGCCCAGGTCGTTCAGGGTGCGCACCACCTCGATGCCGGCCAGCACGCCGTAGTTGCCGTCGAACTTGCCACCGGTGGGCTGGGTGTCGATGTGGCTGCCGGTCATGATGGGCGGCAGGCTGTTGTTGCGCCCGGGCCGGCGCATGAAGCCGTTGCCGATCTTGTCGATGGTGACGCTCATGCCGGCTTCGCGCGCCCAGCGCGTGACCAGGTCGCGGCCCTGTTTGTCGAGGTCGGTCAGGGTCAGGCGGCAGACGCCGCCCTTGGGTGTGGCGCCGATTTGGGCCAGTTCCATCAGCGAGGCCCAGAGGCGCTCGCCGTTGATGCGCAGGCTGCTGATGTCAACTGTGGTGGCTGTGGTCATGGGTTTTCTCCAAAAAGAGGGTTGTGCACTTAACGCGCCACGGCCGTTGGCATGTGCGCCTGTGCCCGTTGCTGCACTGCGCCAAAGTCCGGGCCAAAGGCCGGACGCTTGATGTAGCGGCCCTTGCCCTGCACGGCACGCAGGTCGCCTTGGACATAGACCAGTTCACCCTGGCTCACGGTGTGGCTGGGGATGCCGCGCACGGTGCGGCCCTCAAAGATGTTGAAGTCGCCTTTGCTGTGCTGGGTCTTGACCGACAGCGTTTTGGTGCCTGCGGGGTCCCAGACCACCAGGTCGGCATCGGCGCCTACGCTCACACTGCCCTTTTGCGGGTAGATGTTGAACAGCTTGGCCGTGTTGGCAGACGTCACCGCGACAAACTCACTGGGCGTGAGACGGCCGGTGTTCACACCTTCGTCCCAGATGACGGCCAGGCGCTCTTCCACGCCGCCGCAGCCGTTGGGGATCTTGCTGAAGTCATCCTTGCCGGCTGCCTTTTGCGCGGCGCAAAAGGTGCAGTGGTCGGTCGCGGTGGTGTGCAGGTTGCCGCTTTGCAGGCCGCGCCACAGGAACTCGCTGTTGCCTTTGGGGCGGAAGGGCGGGCTCATGACATGGGCTGCCGCAGTGGCAAAGTCGGGGTGGCGGTAAACGCTGTCGTCCAGCACCAGGTGGCCGGCCAGCACCTCGCCGTACACGCGTTGGCCGCGAGCCCGGGCGCGGGCGATGGCTTCGGCCGATTCCACACAGCTCACGTGCACCACGTAGATGGGCACATTCAGCACATCGGCAATCGCAATTGCGCGATTGGCGGCTTCGGCCTCCACCATGGGCGGGCGCGACAAGGGGTGGCCTTCAGGCCCTTTGATGCCCATCTCGGAAACGGTTTTCTGCAACAAGTACACCAGTTCGCCGTTTTCGGCGTGCACCGTGGGCATGGCGCCCAGTTCCAGTGCGCGCTTGAAACTGTTCACCAGCGTTTCGTCGTCGCACATGATGGCATTCTTGTAGGCCATGAAGTGCTTGAAGCTGTTGACGCCTTCGTCGTTCACCAGCGTGCCCATGTCTTTGCGCACTTGCTCGCTCCACCAGGTGATGGCGACGTGGAAGGAGTAATCCGACGCTGACTTCTCGGCCCAGCCACGCCACTTTTTATAGGCGTCCAGAATGTTTTCTTGCGGGTCGGGAATGACAAAGTCGATGATGGACGTGGTGCCGCCTGCCAGTCCGGCTGCCGTGCCCGTGAAAAAGTCGTCCATGGTGACCGTGCCCATGAAGGGCAGCTGCATGTGGGTGTGGGGGTCAATGCCGCCCGGCATCACATACTGGCCGCCCGCGTCCACCACCGTGGCGCCGGCCGGTGCGCTCAGGCCCTCGCCCACGGCCAAGATGCGGCCGTCCTGGCACAGCACATCGGCACGAAAAGCACGGTCGGCGTTGACCACGGTGCCACCACGAATCAAAACTGCGCTCATGACGAGATCTCCTGAAAGGGGTAAGACGGTTAAATATGTTACGCCGAATACTCAGGCCGCCACTCGGCCCGGGTTGTTGGTGTGGGTGGTCCAGTCGCCATGGTTGGCGCTGACCGTGCGGCCGGTGCGCTGGTCGACCTCGCCCGGGCGAAGGTCGCGCAGCGTGATGCATTCGGGTACCGGGCAGACGACGACGCACAGGTTGCAGCCTACGCACTCGTCCTCTTTCACCTCGAAGTAGCGCTTGCCGCCTTTCATGGCGGTGATGGCCTGGTGCGAGGTGTCTTCACAGGCAATGTGGCAACGCCCGCACTGGATGCAGCTGTCCTGGTTGATCACCGCCTTGGTGATGTGGTTCAGATTCAGGTGGCGCCATTCGGTCACGGTGGGCAGGGCCCGACCGCGGAAGTCGTCGATCGACGCAAAACCCATCTCATCCATGTAATTGGACAGGCCGTCGCTCATTTCCTGCACGATCTTGAAGCCATACACCATGGCCGCCGTGCACACCTGCACCGTTCCGGCACCGAGCGCGATGTAATCCAGTGCATCGCGCCAGTTGCCCACGCCACCGATGCCCGAGATGGGCAGCCCGGCGGTAAGCGGATCCTGGCCGATCTGGGCCACCATGTTGAGCGCGATCGGCTTCACCGCCGGGCCGCAGTAGCCGCCGTGCGAACCATGGCCGCCGGTGGACGGGCTCATGGTCAGGGTTTTGGGATCCACGCCCATGATGGAGCTGATGGTGTTGATCAGCGACACCGCATCGGCGCCACCTTTTTTGGCAGCGCGCGCCGGTTGCCGGATGTCGGTGATGTTGGGTGTGAGCTTGACGATCACCGGCAATTTGGAATACTGCTTGCACCAGGCGGTGACCATCTCGATGTATTCCGGCACCTGGCCCACGGCAGCACCCATGCCGCGCTCGCTCATACCGTGTGGGCAGCCGAAATTGAGCTCGATGCCGTCGGCGCCGGTGTCGGCCACACGCGGCAGGATGGCTTTCCAGGACTGCTCCTCACAGGGCACCATCAGCGACACCACCATGGCGCGGTCCGGCCAGTCGCGCTTGACCTGGGCGATCTCGTCCAGGTTCAGTTGCAGATCGCGGTCGGTGATGAGCTCGATGTTGTTGAAGCCCAGCATGCGCCGGTCTGGCGTGAGCAGCGCGCCATAGCGTGGCCCGCTGACGTTGACGATGGGTGGCCCGGCTTCGCCCAGGGTTTTCCAGACCACGCCGCCCCAGCCGGCTTCAAAAGCACGGTTGACGTTGTAGGCCTTGTCGGTGGGCGGCGCCGAGGCCAGCCAAAAGGGGTTGGGGCTGGTGATGCCGGCAAAGGTGGTGTGCAAATTGGCCATGCGGGTCTCCGAATCGTGAACAGGGTTGCCTGGCCTCAGGCCGACAGGTGCTGGTGGATGGCGTGGGCCGATTGCTTGCCGTGCTCCACGGCTTCTACCGTCAGGTCCAGCCCACCGGCGCGGCAGTCGCCACCGGCCCAGACGCCGGGCAAATTGGTCTGGCCGGCGGCATCAGTGGCAATGCGCCCGTCCTGCAGCAGCAGTCCGGCCTGCGCCAGCACAGGGTTGCCTAGCCGTTGGCCGATGGCCTTGAGAACGGTGTCGGCCTGCAGGGTGTGGGTCTCGCCGGTGGCCTGCAGCTTGCCGTCCACCATGGCCTGGCGCGCAAAGCGCACTTCGCGGGTATGGCCATCGGCGCCCACAATTTCCTCTGGCGCCAGCCAGTGGTGGATGGTGACGCCATGGGTTTGTGCCCATTCCTGCTCGGCGCCCGAGGCGGACATGCCCTCCGGGCCGCGCCGGTACACCATGTGCACCTCTTGCGCACCCAGCAGCTTGCTCTGTACCGCAGCGTCCACCGCCGTCATGCCGCCACCAATCACCACCACCCGGCGCCCGACCGGCAGCGTGGCCAAGTTGGGCGTCTGGCGCAGGGTGGCGATGAAGTCCACCGCATCCTGCACGCCGCCCAGGTGTTCGCCCGGCACACCAAGCAGGTGCGTTTGTCGCAGGCCCATGCCCAGAAACAGCGCATCGTGGTCCTGGCGCAGGGCGTCCAGCTGGGCCGCCGTCTCCAGTTTCCAGCCTTGGCGCAGGGTGATGCCGCCAATATCCAGCAGCCAGGCGATCTCTTTTTGGGCAAAGTCATCCGGGGTTTTGTAGCTGGCCAGCCCGTATTCATTTAAGCCGCCGGCCTTGGGTTGTGCGTCGTACACCACCACGGCGTGGCCCAGCCGCGCCAGTGTGTGGGCACAGGCCAGGCCTGCCGGGCCGGCGCCCACCACGGCCACGGTCTTGCCGGTGGATTCAGCGCGGCTGAACAACTGGGGCCGGGGGCTTTCCATCAGCGCGTCCACCGCGTGGCGCTGCAGCCGGCCGATCTGCACCGGCTTGCCCTCTTGGGTGTTGCGCACGCAGACCGCCTCGCACAGGTTCTCAGTCGGGCAGACCCGGGCGCACATGCCGCCGAGCGGGTTGGCCTCCAGAATGGTGCGGGCCGAACCGCGCAAGTTGCCGTCGGCAATGCGCTTGATGAAGGACGGCACGTCGATGCTGGTGGGGCAGGCGGTGGCGCAGGGCGCGTCAAAGCAGTAGAGGCAGCGCTCGGCCTCCAGCAGCGCCTGGGCCTGCGTCAAAGGCGGGCTAGCGTCGGCAAAGTTGCGGGCGTAGTCGGCCGCGCTCAGGCGGCCGGCGCGGATGTCGGGGGCGGATGGGATGGGCACCGGAGCAGCTCCTGTCAAAAAATCTGACCGTTTAGTCAAGTAATTGACGAGATACTAGCAATCCACGTGCCACCGTGTCATCAGGGTTTATCCGGGGGATGGCACTCACATGTCACGAGATTGACACACAGCACGCTTACTGTCTTGGCTTCGCCATCTTTGAGGTCGTCGTTATGTGGATTAAAAGTCTTGCCGTCAGTCTTGCCCTTTTTAGTTTGGTCGGTCACGCCGCCACGCCCGGTGCCGGGCCGGCTCCCTTTAGTTTTGGCCTGTGGGGCGACATGCCCTATAAAAAGGCCGGTGATGACAGCAAGTTGCCTGCGGTGCTGCAAAGCATCAACCAGTCGGACATTGCCTTCTCAATTTACGACGGCGACATCAAGGACGGCAGCTCCAAATGCACCGATGATGTCTACACCGATGCACTGGCGATGTTCGGGAAGATGGTCAAACCCGTGGTCTACGTGCCCGGTGACAACGAATGGACCGATTGCCACCGGGTCAACAATGGCGGTTATGACACGCTGGAACGCTTGACCCACTTGCGCAAAGTGATGTTCCCGACCGCCGACAGTCTGGGTCAGACCCGCATGCCGCTACAACGCCAGGGTAAGCTGGGTGAAAAGTATGTCGAGAACATGCGCTTTCAGCATGGCGGCGTGATGTTTGTCGGCATCAACATGCCCGGCAGCAACAACAATCTGGTCTTGAGTGCCAAAGACTGCTCGGCCAAGAGCGCCCGCAAAGCGCCTCAGTGCGACGCCGCCAATGCCGAGTACCTGGAGCGAGACGCTGCCAACGTCGACTGGATGAAGGCCGCCTTTGAGCAAGCCGCCAATGACAAGTCGGCGGGCGTGGTGCTGGTGGTGCAGGGCGACCCCGGTTTTGACTGGCCTGAGACAGAAGACGCCGATGAAAGCACACTGCCTGAGTTTCTGGGCTACCGTAACTTCATGACTGCCTTGACCGCCCAGACTGAAAAATTCGCTGGCCAGGTGCTGTTTGTGCATGGCGACACGCACTTCTTTAAGCTCGACAAACCGCTTTACAGCCCGACCAAGCTGTTGCCGAACTTCACCCGCCTGCAAACATTCGGCAGCCCGTCATTGCACTGGGCGCGCGTGACCGTGGATGTCAACTCGGCCAATGTGTTCCAGATTCAGCCAGTGATCGTGCGTCAGCCCTGAGGCAGGCCGGTTAGGCACGGTGTAGCATGTCGTCGCCGATCTCCAGCATTTTGGCTTCCAACAATTGCGTCATTCTCGCCACCTGGGGTTGGTAGGCCGGGTCTTGATAGCGGTTGAACAGCTCCAGCGGATCGTCCTCGCAGTCGAACAGCTCCCATTCGGGTGCTTGCCCACCGGGCAGGGTGCCCGGTAAGCCCAGACCTTGGTTGTACCAGTAGATCAGCTTGTAACGCTGGTCCCGGATGCCGTAGTGGGCGTAGGCGTTGTGGTACTCGTCCTGGTGCATCCAGTAGCGGTGGTAGGCCACGGCCGGCCAGTCCGGGGGTGTTTGCCCCTGCAGCAGGGGCCGGATGCTGCGGCCCTGCATGTAGCTGGGCACGGGCAACCCGGCCAGGTCCAGAAAGGTCGGCGCAAAGTCAACGTTGGACAGCAATGTGTCGCACACCGACCCCGGCTGGATCTGGCTTGGCAATCGCACCACAAAGGGCATCTGAAACGACTCCTCGTACATGAATCGCTTGTCAAACCACCCGTGCTCACCCAGGAAGAAGCCCTGGTCCGAGGTGTAGATGACCAGTGTGTTGTTGGCCAGACCCTCGGTGTCCAGGTAGTCCAGCACACGGCCCACGCTCTCATCGACCGAGGCGATGGTACGCAGGTAGCGCTTCATGTAACGCTGAAACTTGAAATGGTCGTACTCTGCTTGGCTGTTGAAAGTGAAGACTTCGGCGGTGTCTTTGTCGATGAGTCGCACAGCGCTGACATCGTGCGGTGCTGGCAACTTACGGGTCGGCATGCCGGGTACCAGCAGCTCGCCCACCCCCTGCCCGCCGTCGGGCTGCACCAACCCGAGGTCCAGGTAAGTCATGTCGTCGGCAATGCGCATTTTGGCCTGACCAGCTGCCCGGGCGCGGTTTTTGTAATCGTCGCTGAATGTGTCGGGCAGGGCAATGTCGGCCGTGTAATGGTCCTTGTACTTGGGGTGGTACTCCCAGGAGCGGTGCGGCGCTTTGTGGTGGCACATCAGCATGAAAGGCCTGGATGTGTCACGGGCTTTGAGCCAGTCCAGAGACTTGTCGGTGATGATGTCGGTGACATAGCCCGGGTAGCTGACCGCCCCGCCGGGTTCGTGGAACACCGGGTCGTGGTAGTCGCCCTGGCCGGGCACTACGGCCCAGTCGTCAAAGCCTGTGGGCTGATGCGCCGGGCCTTCGCCCAGGTGCCATTTGCCGAAAATGGCGGTCTGGTAGCCGCTGCCGCGCAAGTGCTTGGCTACGTTGGGCAGCCGGTTGTTGATGCCGTCGGCCAGCGTCATGACGCCGTTCACATGGTTGTAGGTGCCGGTCAGAATCGCCGCGCGACTGGGGGTGCAGATGGAGTTGCTGACATAGCAGTGGTTCATCCGCATGCCCTCCTGGGCCAGGCGGTCGATGTGGGGGGTCTGGTTGATGCCATGCCCGTAACAGCTGATGGCCTTGGCCGCATGGTCGTCGGCCATGATGAAAACAATGTTGGGTCGGGTCATGTCCAGCTCGTTTCGGTCAGTGTCATCCAGGCGCGTGGCAGGGCGTCCAGGCGCCACCCGCATGGCTCGATGCCAGTGTGGCTTCGACAAATTCCTGGCCCCACAGGCCGTCGCGCACCCCTGGCGACCCGCTGTTCATTGGGTCGGCGGCCTGCCCGGTGATGCGGGACGCAATGGCTTCGGCAAAGTCGGCATATAAATTGGCAAAGGATTCGCGAAAACCTTCCGGGTGGCCGCGGGCAATCCGGGTGGCGCGTTGCGCTGCCGGGTGCAGTTGGGCGTCGCCACGGCCCAGAATCCGCACCGAGTCGCCCAGCGGCGCATGGTGCAGGTAGTTCGGGTTGAGGTGCTCCCACGCCAGCATGCCTTTGGCGCCATGAATACGAATGCGCACATTGTTTTCGGCGCCTGCGGCCGCTTGGCTGACCAGGCAGGTCCCGCGCGCGCCATTCTCGAAGCGCCACAGAATAGCCGCGTAGTCGTCAAACACCCGGCCCGGCACCACGGCCCCCACGTCGGCAGAAACCCGGGCCACGCGGCTGCCACTCACGTAGCTGGCCAGATGGTGGGCATGCGTGCCAATATCACCCAACACCAGCGACGGCCCGCTGCGCTCCGGGTTCAACTTCCAGCGCAGTTTGTCAGTCAGCAGGCCGCTCTCCACCGGCAGCGCCATACCGCCTTGCAAATACTCGGCCTGCACGATGCGGATGTCGCCCAACACGCCGGCTTCGACCATCGCCCGCGCTTGCCGCACCATGGGGTAGCCGCTGTAATTGTGGGTCAGGCAAAACGCCAGCTGGGTCTGTTCCACCAGTTCGACCAGGTGCCGGGCCTGGCTCAGCGTGTTGACCATCGGCTTGTCGCAGATCACGTGCAGACCGGCTTGCAGCGCCAGCACACAGTCGGTGTAATGGCGGTCATTGGGCGTCATCACCGCCACGGCCTCGATGCGGTCCTCGGCGGCCCGGGCTGATTCGGCCGCAAGCATCTGCTCGACAGAGACATAGGCGCGCGCAGCGTCCAGGCCCAAAGTGGCGCCATGGCTGACGGCCCGCAGCGGGTCTGACGACAACACCCCGGCAACAATCACAAAGCGTCGGTCCAGCACCGCCGCGCTCATGTGGATGGGCCCGATGAACGAGCCCGGCCCGCCGCCGATCACGCCTAAGCGCAGGGGTCGCCCGAGGGTGGCCCAGGCTGATATGGCAACCGAAGAGCTCATCAGATTTTCCCGGCCAGGCCGGGCTTGCTTCTTTGCAGCAAGATGGTCTCAGGGTGCGCCAGTTGCATACGAACGGGTGGTAGGCCGCGCAGCACCAGTTCGAGGTCGTCCACCGCCATCTCGCCGATGGTCTTGAGTGCCGAATCGATGCCGCCCGCCCGATGCGCTGACAGCAAAGCGGCTTCTTCGTGTCTAAGTTCTTCGTCCGCGGGCACGGGCTCGTCTGGAAAGACGTCGATCGCTGCCTGGATTCGCCCGCTCCGGAGCTCGGCTCGCAGCGCGGCAAAGTCCATCACCTCGGCGCGGCTGAGCAGTATCAGCTGGCTGCCGTCGCGCAGGCGGGCCAGTTCTGGAGCACCGATCAAGCCGCCATTCTTGACGGTAGGTGCGGCTAGCACGAAGACGATGCGCGAGTTGTCCAGAAGCTGATTGAGGTCGCAGGGCTCGGTCCCCCATTCCCTCAAGACTGTGTCAGGTAGCCAGGGGTCGAAGGCCCGAATTTTGCAGCCAAACGGGGCCAGCAGGCCAGTGAGTCTACGGGCGATGTTCCCAAAGCCAATGATGCCCACCGGTGCGCCAAACAGGGTCTGCACGCCTGCGTTGCCCTTGAAACCGTAGCGTTCGGTGCCAGCGCGAAAGTGACGGTCTGCAGCGGTGATGCCACGGGCCATGTCGAGAGCCAGGGCGAGCCCGTATTCGGCCACCGGTTGCGCAAAGGCTGGCGCAGCGCACGCAACGCGGATGCCTCGGGCAAAGCAGGCGGCGTAGTCGATATTATTGAAGAAATTGCCTTCCACATTCAACACGGCCTTGAGCCCGGGGGCCCGTTCCAGGCGTTCAGGCGGCAGCGCCGTTTGTCCCATGATGGCACTGAGTCGTGGCAGACAGGCATCGACTACTGCGTCGGGCACAGCGCCCTCTTCAACGGTGATGATGTCCGCTAGCGCATGCAGTCGCTGGCGGTCCGCCTCACGAAAAATCATGGCGTTAGTCCGAGGGTAGGGGTCCAGCAGTACCACCGGTTTGAAAGATTGATCCATGACGCGAAGCCGCCTGTTCAGGGTCGCGGATGCTGGCTCAAATTTTGGCAGCGACGTAGCGCGCGCCCATGTAGTACTTCTGCGCGTCCACCATCTCAGGCACACGGCCAAAGCTCTTGAACATCTCATTCATGCCATTGAGCCAGCTGTTAACCGTGCCGTCTTCGGTGAGCTTGGCCAGCTCGGCACTGCTGTAGTACTCGGCAAACTTGGATTCTGTCTCCAGGTTAGCGCGCGGCGCATTCATCAGCGCGGCGGTCAGGTCTACCGCTTGCGAAACGTTGTTCGCGCGCCAATCGCTGGCTTCCTTGATCACGCGCACCACGGCGTCATGCATGGGCCGACCGGCTGCCGAGTCGAGGTCTGGTCGCATGACAAAGGCGCTGGGGAAACTGTTTTTGGGTAGCGCGTCCTTGTTGGTGAACAGCTCATTCAGGTTAGGGACACGCTGGCGAATCGTACCAACGTGTGGGTACCAGATGCCAGCGCCGTCGACCTGGCCCGAAATGAAAGCCGTCACGATGGTGGACGGGTCCATGGTCACCCGCTTGATATCGTCGAGCTTCATGCCAGCCTTTTGCAATGCCAGCCGCACCAGCATGTCGCCCGAGGTGCCCTCGGGCACCGCCACGGTCTTGCCCTTGAGATCTTG
Source organism: Comamonas sp. lk (assembly GCA_943324505.2). Taxonomy (GTDB): domain Bacteria; phylum Pseudomonadota; class Gammaproteobacteria; order Burkholderiales; family Burkholderiaceae_C; genus Rhodoferax. The sequence continues at coordinate 1,215 of CALPLW020000099.1, read as the reverse complement.
CAGGCTCTTGATGCCGGGTTGGCCGATCACGCGGTCTGAAAAGCCGACGACGTTGATGGCGATAACTTTGGCCTTGCCGGTGATCGGCAACCACAGAGCACCGGGCCCGATGAAACCGAAGTCGAGGTCACCACTGCCCAGCGCCTGGATTTGAATCGGGCCGTTGGTGAAGACCTTGATGTCCGGCGCCAGGTTGTGTTTTTTCCAAAGGTCCAGCTTGTTGGCGACCGCGATCATGGACGCGCCCAAAAAGTCACCGATGTAGCCCATGCGCACTTTCATGGGCGCGCCCTGGGCCAAGGCGGTCTGTAGGCTTGGCAGGCCGATAGCCACGCCGCTGAGGGTGGCCTTGATGAGGGTTCTGCGGCGTTGGCTGGTGGCTGATTTGCTTTGCATGGAAGTCTCCTGTTTATAAAATTAAAACGACACTATCGCTCTGAAGAAATCGGCGTGGTTTGGTGGTACACCGCCCGCCAGACGGCATTCTTGATTTGCAGAAACGCCTCGGACAGCCGAATGGCCTCGGTGCGCGGGTAGGGCAGGTCGACCGGGATGATCTGCTGGATGCGGCCAGGGCCTGCAGCCATCACCACCACCCGGTTGGCCAGGTACACGGCTTCTTCCACGTCATGGGTGATGAACATCACGGTTCGCTTGTCTTGGGTCCAGGTGTCAAGCAGCTGGTCTTGCATCTTGACCCGCGTCAGCGCATCCAGTGCACCAAAGGGCTCGTCCATCAGCAGGATCTGCGGGTTCACCGCGTAGGCGCGGGCAATGGCGCAGCGCTGCTTCATGCCACCCGAGAGCGTCTTGGGTAGGGCGTGGGCAAATTGCCCCAGCCCCACCAGGTCCAGGCACTTGCGCACGATGGCGTCGCGCTCGCGTTTGGGCGTGTGCTTGATCGTCAGGCCGAACTCGATGTTCTGGCTGACCGTCAGCCACGGGAACAGGGCGTACTGCTGGAAGATGACGCCGCGTTCGGGGCTAGGCCCGGCAATGGCCCGGCCGTCCAGGCGCACCTCGCCGGCCGTGGGTTCCAGCAGGCCGGCTGCCAGGTTCATCAGCGTCGATTTGCCGCAGCCCGAGGGGCCGACCAGGGTCACAAATTCGCCGTCGGCAATGCCGAGCGAGACCTGATCAACCGCCAAAAAAGGTTGTCCAGCCAGCTCGAAGCTGCAGGTGACAGCGTCAAACACAATCTTGTCTGGGCTTGGC
>CALPLW020000098.1 GCA_943324505.2 Comamonas sp. lk | reverse complement strand
GCTTCAGTGCCTCGATCACATCCAGCGTGCGGGCTACGGCGTCAAAGGCCCGTTCGCCTTCGAGCTCAGGAAAGACCACGCCAAAACCGCGCTCCCACAGGGCATCGGCCGACAGCAGCACGCGTGCCGCCGGCTCAAACAGCACCACGGAATGGGTGTCATGCCCGGGCGCGGCGTGCACCTGCCACAGCCGCGCACCCAGCCGGATTTCGGTGCCCGGCTGCAGCAGCGTGTCAAAGCGGAAGCGCGGGCAACTCTGGCCGGTGGGCGCGTAGGTCAGCGCGTCCACATCCCAGTGCCGCACCGACTCGGCCAGCCCGGGCGGTATGGCGGTGCGCAGCGCCGGGTAATGGCCTTGCAGGGCGGCGTTGCCGCCGCAGTGGTCGCTGTGCAAATGGGTGTTGACCAATTGGTCCAGCGCCCGCCCGCCCAGAGCAGACCCGACCAGGGCCAGGGTTTGCGGCGCATGGGTGACGTAGCCGCTGTCGACCAGTGCGGTGTTGTCTTGGCCCAGCAGCAGGATGTTGTTCGACGACAGCCAGCCGCGTTCGAACACCCGGATGTCTGGGGGTAGCAAGGATGATGGCATGGGGATGGGCAGGGTGCGGTGAGGTTTGATTATCAGGTTAGGGCCGCAACAAGTGGCGATGTACGATTTACACATCATGCCTACAACCCAAGCCCTGGTCCGCACCCAAATCTACCTGACTCAGGCGCAGCAAACCCGCCTCGCCGCTGCCTGTCGGCGCTCGGCAGTGACCAAGAGCGAGTTGATCCGCCAAGCGGTGGACCAGTTTTTGGACCAGCAAGCTCCGGCGGACCCGGCGAGCAAAGCGCAACGGGTGGCCGGTCTGGTGGGTCTCTGGGCGCAGCGCGACGAGATGGCGGACCCTGGCGCCTATGTCAGCGCCTTGCGCGCCCCGCGCTTTTGATTCATGGCCAGCTCGACCAGGGCCACCGCAGGCGGCACGCGTGTGCTGATTGACTGGGATGTGCTCATTTGGTTGATGCGCGGCAATGCCAAGGCGGTGGCACTTATTCAGCAGACCCCTGACTGGACGATTTCCGCAGTGTCTTACATGGTGCTGGTGCAGGGATGCCGCGACAAGGCAGAGCTCTAGGCCCTGCAAAAAGCGTTCAGGTCAAGCGAGCACGACGCGCAGACCGACATCTTGCCGTTGATCACGACCAACAAGAAACACTTCTCAGTGATTAACGGCCTGCAAATCCAGGTTTTCAAACCGTGAGGCGAAGCCGGGTTACAGCGTAAAAATCTTGCCCGGGTTCATGATGTTGTGCGGGTCCAGCGCCTGCTTGATGGTGCGCATCATGGCCACGGCGCCGCTGCCGGCCTCGGTCAGCAAAAAGTCCATCTTGTGCAGGCCCACGCCGTGTTCGCCGCTGCAGGTGCCTTCCAGCTTCAACGCCCTCGCCACCAGCGCATGGTTGAGCTGCTCTGCGGTGGCGCGCTCGCTCGGGCTATCGGGGTCGAGCAGGTAGCCGAAGTGAAAGTTGCCATCCCCCACGTGGCCGACCAAAAAATAGGGCAGGCCGCTGGCGTCGGCCTCGGCCACCGAATCAAGCAGGCAATCGGCCAGCCGGCTGATCGGTACGCAGGTGTCGGTGGAGATGGCGCGGCAGCCGGGCTTGGACTGGATGGCGGCAAAGTAGGCGTTGTGCCTGGCGGTCCACAGCCGGGTACGGGCTTCGGGGGTGGTGGCCCATTCAAAGGCATTGCCACCGAGCTCGGTGGCGATCTCTTGCACTGTCTCTGCCTGCTCTTTCACCGACGCTGGCGAGCCGTGGAACTCCATCAGCAGCTGCGGCTCTTCGCGCAGGGTCAGTTTGGAGTGGGCGTTGACCATGCGCACGGTGTTGGCGTCGATCAGCTCCACCCGGGCAATCGGGATGCCCATCTGGATGATCTGGATGGTGGTGTGTACCGCCGCCTCGATACTGGGGAAGGAACAGACGGCGGCCGAGATGGCCTCGGGCAGCGGGTAAAGCTTGACCGTGACTTCGGTGATGACGCCCAGCGTGCCCTCGCTGCCCACCATCAGGCGCGTCAGGTCATAGCCGGCCGATGATTTTTTGGCGCGGGTACCGGTTCGGGTGATTTCGCCGCTGGCGGTGACGACCTCTAGTGCCAGCACGTTCTCGCGCATGGTGCCGTAACGCACGGCATTGGTGCCGCTGGCACGGGTGGCACTCATGCCGCCGAGCGTGGCGTCAGCGCCTGGGTCGATCGGAAAGAACAGCCCGGTGCTTTTGACGGCCTCATTGAGCTGCTTGCGCGTCACGCCCGGCTGAACGGTCACGGTCAGGTCTTCGGCGTTGATGGCCAGCACCTGGTTCATGCGACTCACATCGATGCTGATGCCCCCCTGCACCGCCAGCAGGTGGCCCTCCAGCGAGGAGCCGACGCCAAATGGGATCACCGGCACCCGGTACTGGCTGGCCAGCGTCACCACCTCAGCCACCTCTTGGGTACTCAGGGCAAATACCACGGCGGCCGGGGGCGGCACGGTGGTGAAGGCCGACTCATCGCGACCGTGCTGTTCGCGCACCACCAGCGCCGTCGAGCAGCGCTCGGCGAAGCGCGCCTTGAGCGTTGTCAGCAGGGCGTCGGGCACTTCACGCTGCAGGATGGTGGGGGCAAGGTGGGTGGATGGAGTGGGGGCGTTCATGCGGGTGGGCTTTCAAAAGCGTAGGGTTTGTATTTTGCTGCAACAATCGCTCGACTCAAAGGAAAACCATCATGGGACAACGACTGACACAAATCGCCACCCGTACCGGCGACGGCGGCACCACCGGCCTGGGCGACAACACCCGGGTTTCGAAGAATAGCTTGCGGGTTCACGCCATGGGCGATGTGGACGAACTCAACTCCAACCTCGGCGTGCTGCTGTGCGAGGACATGCCTGCCGGTGTGCGGGTGTTGCTGGTGGAGATCCAGCACCAGCTCTTCAATCTGGGCGGTGAGTTGTCGATCCCCGGGTTTGAACTGCTCAAGCCCGAGGCGGTGCTGGCGCTGGACCAAGCTCTCGCTGAGCACAACGCCACGCTGCCGCCGCTGGCCGAGTTCATTTTGCCGGCCGGCACCCGCGCCGCCTCGGTGGCCCACGTCTGCCGCACCGTGGCCCGCCGCGCCGAGCGCGCGGTGGTGGCGCTGGGTAATGAAGAAGCCTTGAAAGACACGCCGCGCCAGTACCTGAACCGGCTGTCCGACCTGATGTTTGTGCTGGCGCGGGTGCTGAACCGCCACCGTGGCGATGGCTCGGTGGGTGATGACGTCTATTGGAAGAGCGAGCGCATGGCCAAGGCGGCGACCTAGCCCGGCTGCAGCGGCGCTGGCTTCAGCGCGGCGCCAGCACCGCCATGGTGATGCGTGACACGCAGGTCAGCTCACCGGCCTCGTTGCGCAGGTCAATCTGCCAGACCTGGGTGGTGCGGCCAATATGCACCGGGCGCGCCACGCCTGTGACCCAGCCGCTGGTGGCACTTTTCAGGTGGTTGGCGTTGATGTCCAGGCCCACGGCGCGGTGGCCCTCGGGGCAGCTGAAAGCGGCACCGCAGGAGCCCAGGGTTTCGGCCAGCACCACGCTCACACCGCCATGCAGCAGGCCATAAGGCTGTTTGGTGCGGGTGTCGACCGGTACACGCGCGCTGATGAAATCGTCGCCGACCTCCAGGAACTCGATGCCCAAGTGGGCCACCGCCGTGTCGTGGTGAATAGCGGTCAGTTCCGCGACAGAGACCGGTTTTTTCCAGATGCGCATCAATAATCCGAGAAGTCAAATTGGCCTTGACTATACGGTCTGGTTAACCCACACGCCGGACTCAGGGTTCGCACGAGTTGAAGTGGCGCGGCGCTTCATGCCATCATGGCGCCCATGCAAGCCCCCTATATTCCCCAGATCACCCTGTACCGGCAATGGCTGGCGCGTGAGCGCGGCCTGTCCTTTGACAACTACGATGCGTTGTGGCGCTGGTCCACCACCGACCTGGATGCCTTTTGGCAAAGCGCCTGGGACTACTTTGACCTGCAGTCGCCTACCCCCCACACACGGGTGTGTGACGGTGTGGCCATGCCGCACACCCGCTGGTTTACTGGCGCACAGGTGAACTATGCACGCCAGGTCATGCGCCATGTGGCGCCGGCCGCCGCTGCCGGCTTGCCGGCCATCGTCAGTCACAACGAGGACAGCCTGGGCCAGCGCGACGCCAGTGAACTGTCCTGGCCGCAATTGCAGCAGCAGGTGGCCGCGCTGGCCCTGCACCTGCGCGCGCAAGGGGTGCAGCCCGGTGATCGGGTAGCCGCCTACCTGCCCAACATCCCCGAGGCGATGGTGGCCTTTTTGGCCACGGTCAGCATTGGCGCTGTGTGGAGCATCTGCGCCCCTGACATGGGCACCCAGGCCGTGTTGGACCGCTTCAAGCAGATCGAACCGCGTGTGCTGATCGCGTGCGACGGCGTGCGTTACGGCGGCCGCGCGCTGGACCGCAGCGCCGTAGTGACCGAGCTGCTGGCGGCCTTGCCCACGGTGCAGCATGTGCTGGTGCACCGGGCCGGCTTGTCAAACACTACTGAAACAATAGCAAACTATCTAGACCTGGCAAGGGCTACAGCCCGAAATGACCTTGAAGTTGTGCAGTTTGAGCCGCTCTGGTTGCCATTTGACCACCCGCTGTGGATCGTCTATTCCAGTGGCACCACGGGTCTGCCCAAGCCCATCGTGCACGGCCACGGCGGCACGGTCATCGTGGCGCTGGCGCTCAAGGTGCTGCACAACGACATTGGCAGCAGCTACGCCGGCAACTCGCTGGGCGAGCGCTACCACTGGTACAGCTCCACGGGCTGGGTGATGTGGAACGCCCAGATGAGCGGCCTGCTCAATGGGACCACCTGCTGCATTTACGACGGCAACCCGGCCGGCCGTACCGTGGACGAAGCCGGCAACAAGCTCGCACCCGACTGGGGCACGCTGTGGCGTTTTGGCGCCGATGTGGGCGCTACCTTTTTTGGTGCCGGCGCGGCCTTCTTTGCCAACTGCCAAAAAGCCAGCTTGGATTTGAGCGCCTGCGGCGAGCTGCGCCAGGTGCGCGCCCTGGGCACCACCGGCTCACCCCTGAGCAGCGATGCCCAAAATTGGGGCACACACCAGTTCCGAGCCCTTCACGCCACGGTCGAGGTCAGCAAAAATGCAAGCGTGGGGGCGCAATTTTCCGCCGGGCCGCCCCAAGGAAAATTAGCCTCGGACATCTGGTGGTGCAACATCTCCGGCGGCACCGACTTTGCCGGCGCATTTATTGGTGGCAACCGCGAGCTGCCGCAGGTCCCCGGCGAGATGCAGTGCCGGCTGCTGGGCTGCGCGGTGGAGGCCTGGAACGAGCAGGGCGAGCCGGTGATCGGCGAGGTGGGCGAGCTGGTGTGCAGCCAGCCCATGCCCAGCATGCCCTTGTATTTTTGGGGCGATGCGGGCCACCAGCGTTACCTGTCGAGCTACTTTGACATGTACCCCGGTGTCTGGCGGCATGGTGACTGGCTCAAGGTGGGCAGTAACGGCGGCTGCATCATTTACGGCCGGTCTGACGCCACCATCAACCGGCACGGCCTGCGCATGGGCACCAGCGAGCTTTACAGCGCGGTCGAGGCCCTGCCAGAGGTGCTGGACTCGATGGTGGTCGACCTGGAATACCTGGGCCGCGACAGCTACATGCCGCTGTTTGTGGTCTTGCGTGATGGTATGACCTTGGATGCGGCGATGCATAAAAGGTTGGTGGACGCCATCAAGACCGCCCTGTCACCGCGCTTTATTCCCAACGAGATTTTTCAGGTGGCCGAGATCCCGCGCACCCTGTCGGGCAAAAAGCAGGAGCTGCCGATTAAAAAATTGCTGCTCGGTCAGCCGCTGGAAAAAGTGGTGAACCGCGAAGCCATGGCTAACCCCGCCTGTCTGGACTGGTATGTGGCCTTGGCCGCGCGCAGGGCCGGTAGCCCGGACAAACCCTGACAAAAATCATGGCATGAAATTGGCTTGCGTGGCTAGAATAAGTTGACCATTCGGTTAACTTCCCCGGAGCTTTGCCGCATTTTGGTGCGGCTCCCCTGATGCTTGCATGCCCATGAACCCTTCTGTTGCGCCGCCTGCCTCCTTTGCTACTACGCCCAGCCGCGACCGCCTGGCTGTGCAAGTGCGCCAGGCCAGCGTGGTGTACCAGACCGCAGACACACCAGTGCATGCGCTCAGCGGCATTGACCTCGACATCGGTGAAGGTGAGTTTGTCGCCCTGATCGGCCCGTCGGGCTGTGGCAAAACCACACTGATGCGGGTGATCGCAGACCTGGAGCACATCAGCGCTGGCGAGGTGCTGGTGAACGGGGTCAGCCCGCACCAGGCACGGCTAGACCGGGCCTATGGCTATGTGTTCCAGGCCCCGGCACTGTTTCCGTGGCGCACGGTACTGGCCAATGTGACCTTGCCGCTGCAGATCCAGGGCCGCGCGCGTGACGAGTGCCGCCGCATTGCGCTGGAGCAACTGGCCCGCGTTGGCCTCACCGGGTTTGAGGGCAAGTACCCCTGGCAGCTGTCGGGCGGCATGCAGCAGCGGGTGTCGATCGCCCGCGCCCTGTCGTTTGAGCCGCGCATTCTGATGATGGACGAGCCTTTTGGCGCGCTCGACGAGATCACCCGCGACCGGCTCAATGAGCAGCTGCAGCAGCTGTGGCAGCGCGAACGCCGCACCGTGGTGTTTGTGACTCACTCGATTGCCGAGGCGGTGTATTTGTCGACCCGCATTGTGGTGATGTCGCCCCGCCCAGGGCGCATCGTGCAGGTGATTGACTCCACCCTGCCCGATGAACGCCACCTCGGCTTGCGCGACAGCCCCGAGTTCATTGCCCTGGCGCATTCGGTTCGGCTGGCGTTGGCTGACGGCCACCATGGCTGACACGCTGCCACCGCCACTGGGCGCACGGCTTCGGCTACACGGCCTGCCCGTGGCGTCCATGGTTCTGTTGGTGCTGCTGATCTGGTATGGCGGCGCCTGGCTGCTCAATGCGCCGGGTGCGATAGAGCGGGTGTTGCGCGACCAGCCCTGGGGCTGGCAGGATCTGTTCACCGCCACCATGGCCATGGAGCGCCCGGTTTTGCCCGCCCCGCACCAGGTGGCAGCCGATTTTTGGTCCAGTCTGGTGGACTGGCCGCTGGACTCACCGCGCAACCTGCTGTTTCATGTGGCCGTGACGGCTGAGTCCACCCTGTGGGGCTTTGTGCTGGGCAGTCTGCTGGGCCTGCTGCTGGCGGTGTGCATCGTGCATTCGCGCACGCTGGACCGTGCGCTGTTGCCTTGGATCGTGGCGTCACAAAGCGTGCCGGTGCTGGCCATCGCCCCCATCGTGCTGGTGATTCTGGGCAGCCTAGGCTTTGCCGGCGTGGCGCCCAAGGCGGTGATTGCCATGTACCTGTGCTTTTTCCCGGTCACTGTGGCCATGGTGCAAGGTCTGCGATCTCCCCTGCGCATCGAGACCGAAATGCTTTACACCTACGCGGCCAGCCGCTGGCAGGCGTTGTGGTTGTTGCGTTTGCCCGCATCATTGCCATTTTTGTTCCCCGCGCTGCGGGTTGGTATCGCTGCCGGCCTGGTGGGCGCCATGGTGGCGGAGCTGCCGACCGGCGCCCAGGCTGGCTTGGGCGCACGCCTGCTGACCGGTTCCTACTATGGCAACACGGTGCAGATTTGGTCGGCGCTGGTGATGTCGGCCCTGCTGGGCCTGCTGCTGACCAGTCTGGTGGCGGGCTTGGAACACATGGCCTTGCGCCAGCGCAGACAAGCATGAAGGCCCAAGTCACTTCTGCTGTAGCCTTGGTTGGTGCTGGTTTGCTGGGGGCGCTGTTGCTGTTGCAGCAGCCAGCGGCCCAGGGTGCCGCGCCACCAACGGCATTGTTTTGGCTAGCCACGTTAGCGCAAGCGCTGCTGGCGGCGCAGTCGGTTCGCAGCCTGGCTGCATTTAGCCGCCCACGCTGGATGGGCACACTCACCGCGGCTCTGTTTGGCTTGTGGTTGCTGTACTTCTGGCAGTTGCTGGTGGTGGCTTTTCAGGTGCCGCGTGTGTTGCTGCCGCCCCCGGTCATGATCTTGCAGTCCATGCTGGAGCACTGGCCGACGCTGTGGCGCGATTTCAACCAGACGGTGCTCAAGGCCGTTGTGCTGGGCTGGGTACTGGGCTCGGCCCTGGGTTTTGGCGTGGCGCTGGCCATAGACCGGCAGCCTTTTTTGCAGCGCGGCCTGCTACCGTTGGCCTCGCTCACCAGCACCATCCCGCTGGTGGCGGTGGCGCCGATTGCCGTGATGTGGTTTGGCTTTGAGTGGCCGTCCAAGGCGGCGGTGGTGGTGCTGATGACGTTTTTCCCGATGCTGGTGTCTACCCTGGCCGGCCTGCAGGCCTCGGGCAAGCTGGAGCGGGAGCTGATGCACAGCTATGCCGCCACTTACGGTGGCACCCTGCTGGCGCTGCGGTTGCCGGTGGCACTGCCCTTCATGTTTGGCGCTCTCAAGATCAATGCGTCGTTGGCCCTGATTGGTGCCATAGTCGCCGAGTTTTTTGGCTCGCCCACCTCTGGCCTGGGCTTTCGCATCTCCACCGAGGCGTCTCGCATGAACATGCCCCTGGTGTGGGGTGCGATTGTGGTGGCTGCGGTGACTGGCTCGCTGGCCTACACGCTGCTGTTGCGGCTTGAGCGGCGGTTTGCGTTTTGGCACCCCTCAGTGCGTGAGGCCGTGGGCACCTGACATGATGAGCCCCTTTGCCAACGCCCAGTTTGTTCCCCTGTCCCGTACGAGGCCGTTGTTGGCCAACTTTTTTTCTTCAACCCCAAGGAGTTTTTGATGACCCGTTCTTCCAAACTTACCCACGGCCTTTTGGCCGCGGTGCTCGTCGTGTGCGGCGCCACTGCGCAGGCGGCCGACAAGGTCACGGTGCAGCTGAAGTGGCTGCCCCAGGCCCAGTTTGCCGGCTACTACGTGGCCCAGAGCAAGGGCTATTACAAGGCCGAAGGCCTGGACGTCACCATCAAACCCGGCGGCCCCGACGTGGCGCCAGCGCAGGTGATTGCCGGTAACGGCGCCGATGTGGTGGTGGACTGGATGCCCTCAGCGCTCGCGTCCCGCGAGGCCGGCGTGCCGCTGGTCAACATCGCCCAGGTGTTCAACCAGTCCGGCCTGATGCTGACCTGCAAGAAGGCCAGCGGCGTGGCCAGCCCGAAAGACTTCAAGGGCAAGACCCTGGGCGTCTGGTACGGTGGCAATGAATACCCCTTCCTCAACTGGATGACCAAGCTCGGCTACAAGACCGACTCTGACATCAAGATCCTGAAGCAGGGTTTCAATGTCGACCCACTGCTGCAAAACCAGGCCGCCTGCATCTCCACCATGATCTACAACGAGTACTGGCAGGTGGTGGATGCTGGCGTCAAAGAGAGCGACCTGATCACCTTCTTCTATGAAAAAGAAGGTGTGGCCACCCTGGAAGACGGCCTGTACGTTATGGAAGCCAAGCTCAAGGACCCGGCCTTTGTGGCGCGCATGGGCAAGTTTTTGAAGGCCACCCTCAAAGGCTGGAACGACGCCGTCAAAAACCCTGAAGAAGCCGCCAAGCTGGTGGTGGCCGCCGACGCCTCGGGCAGCGCCACGCTCAAGGTGCAAAAGCGCCAGATGGAAAACGTGGCCAAGCTGATCACCAACGCCGGCACACCCAAGGTCGGCTACCTGGAGCCCGCCGCCTATGAGCGCACCGTCAAGGTGCTGCTGGCCGGTGGCAGCTCGCCGGTGATCAAGAAAGACCCGGGCAAGGCCGCCTATACCCACGCTGTCTGGGAAGCTGCCAGCAAGTAAGCACGTCGCGCCCCTGGTGCGCCGGGGCCTTATCCTCAGGGGTAGGGCCCCTTTTTTATGGCTGACATGACGCACTCCCCCTCTTCCTCCTCGTTGGCTCCGGCCGACGACCTGGCCAAAGGCCAGATCCGGCAGAACAACGAAGCCCAGATTGTGGCTGCCGCCGAGCGTGTGTTTGCCGGTGCTGGGTTTGGCGGCGCCACCATGGCTGCCATTGCCGAGGCGGCTGGCCTGCCCAAGGCCAACCTGCATTATTACTTTGGCAGCAAGCAGGCCCTGTACAGCGCCGTGCTGGCGCGCACCCTGAGCGACTGGCTGCAGCCCACGCATGGCATCGTGCCCGAGGCCGACCCGCGCACGGCGATCGAGCGCTACATCCGCGACAAAATGGCCCTGTCGGCCCAGCGCCCCCACGCCTCCAAGGTGTTTGCCAATGAGCTACTACACGGCGCCCCGGTACTCAAGACCCTGCTGGCCACCGAGTTGCACGACCTGGTGCAGGCCAAGGCCGCCGTGATTGAGGGCTGGGTCGTCGCCGGGCGCATGGCCCCGGTCGACCCGGTGCACCTGTTTTTCACCATCTGGGCCGCGACCCAGACCTATGCCGACTTTGATGTACAGGTCTGCGCCGTGCTCGGCCGCCCCGAGCTGGGCGACGCCGATCAGGCCCGCGCCACCGAGCATGTGGTGACGCTGCTGCTGCGGGGGTGTGGCTTGCATCTGCCCTGACGGCCCTTCTGCGTTGGCAAATACTTTTGGAGTGACACGACGATGAGCACAACGGATTCAAATAAACCCCAACAGGCCCCGCGAACGCTGACCGAGTTCCTGGGACAGTTCCCGCGCGTGGAGACCTTTGCCGAGATTGACGAAATCCTGCGCTCTGCAGACTTCCACCAAGGCTCCCACCGAGAGAGTGGCCCGGTGTATGGCGGCTCCCTGGTGACCATCGACGGCCAGGAACATCGGCATCGTCGACGCGCACTGATGACCCTGTTTTCACACGAGGCACTCAAGCGCAACGAACGCGATGCACTGCTTCCCGCTATTGCACGTACGTTGGATGCATTGGCGGGGACACGTGGACAGGACGGCTTGGTGCGTGCAGATCTGGTGCCATTGCTGCGTGGCTTTCTGATTGGCGTTTCTGCGGGTGTGACCGGCGTCGATGATGTGGATGACCCTGCCCAGCGAACCCGCTTGCAGGCCCTGGTGGCCAAGCTTGAGGCGGCCTCGGGGGTGGAGTGGTCAACGCGAGATCATGCCGAGGTCCTTGAAGAGGGCATCCTGGCGCGCCGCGAATTGATCCGTGACTTTCTCCAGCCCGCGCTTGAGCGGCGGCTGGCGCTGGCCTCTCGGTGCAAGGCGGGTGAGCTGCAAAAGTCGGATCTGCCCATGGATTTGTTAAGCGTGCTGGCACAGCTCGGCGAAGACGGCCGGGAGGGCGAAGACGCTTATGTCTGGCGAGAGTGCGCCTTGTTTTTGGTCGCGGGTACCCAGACCACGTCGCACGCGCTGCCCCATGTGCTTTGGCACCTTGACCAGTGGTGGGCCGCGCACCCGGAGGACCGTGAACGCGCCACAGACCTTGAGTTTCTGCGCGCGGCGGTCAGCGAGTCTTTGCGCTTGCACCAGCCCGTGCCGGCCTTGCTGCGCATGGCCATGAAGGACGTCACTCTGGCCAGCAGTGGGCGTTTTTTCAGCAAGGGTGATCGCATTGCCTTGTACTTTTCGGAGGCCAATCGCGACGCCGCACTGTTCGGGCTGGATGTCTTGCAGTTCAATCCGCATCGGCCGTTCAGCAGACGGCCACCGCCATGGGGCCTGACATTCGGCGCCGGCGTGCACACCTGCATTGGCCGCGCACTGGTGACTGGGCTCTCACACAGCTACGATGACACCGATCCGACGCTGGGCACCATCCT
>CALPLW020000097.1 GCA_943324505.2 Comamonas sp. lk | reverse complement strand
GTGGTGATGTTCTGGAAGTGCGGGTCCATGGATGTCGGCGGACTGCTCATGGCCACCTTGAAATCCTGGGACCATGCCGGTGCGGCGAGTCCACCCGCCACCAGAACTGCGAGCCCCCAACGACGAAAAACACCAATTGCTTTGGACATTTCAATCTCCTTCTTGTTGAACCAATGGCACGAATACTAGCTGTCAGCGCAGGCCCTGCGTGTAATTCACTTTACATTGCAACACAGGCCTCGTTGGTGAAAACCCTAGACCCACCTGATACCGATGTCGGGCACTACAGTGCGGACAGGCCACACACGGCTTCTGCCAGCATCGCATTGGACTGGTACGCCGCCATCACGCGCCACTCGCGTCGGGCAGGGTAGAACCGCTCAAGCATTTGGGCACACAATTGCTGCCCATAGGGTGACTTCCTGTCGCCATGCTGGTACAGCCAGTTTTCGGCCCGCACAATGTCGTGGCCGCCGGTTTCACCGGTGCGAAGCTCCACCAGGCACAGGGTCAGAGCCTTGCCCGGCAAAATGCCCGGCAGCGAGTAAAACAGATTGCCTGGCGTCTCCGACTGCGCATTTTTGCCGTTGGCGGCCTTGTCCTCCGAAATCACGCTGACCTGTGAGAACCAATGGCGAGTCTGGCTGCCCGCATGGTCGTCGTCGATGAACAAATCGCAGTAGCCCCACACCCCGCCGCCGGTGTGGTAGTCAATGATGGCGACATGGTTCGCACGCGCAGCGTGCTGGGCCACGATCTGGCGAAACAGTTGATTCGACCAGGTCGGCTTATCGCCGCCGTAGAAGATTCCGCGGGGATTGACGTACTGGCCCCCATGCATCGCCTTGCACATCACGTCATGACGCTCGCGTCCCAAAAACTTGGCAATGGCCTGGTTGTGGGCAGCCAAGCCTGGCTCAGCCCAATCGATGGGGTCAATGTGCTCTGCGATGGCAACGTAGTCGGCGTTCTCGGGTCGCGGTTGACTATGGTCTACAAAATTTCGATTGAGATCAACGTTGTCTTCGTTGACCCGCCGCCCCCAAGCAAACCCATGGGGGTTGATGGCATGAATGAAGAGGATCGCGGTGTCCTTCGGGGCCAAGCGCTGGAACCAACGCTCCTGCAGCCAGGCGACCTGGCAGCCGGAACCCGCATAGCCCTCGGCGCCGTGGGTACCAGACACCAGAATCAGCAGTTTGCTGGCATTTTCTGGCCCGAGCCAGGCCACATCGGCAATGCAGTCCTCACCCTCAGGCCCCTTTTCGGGGTTGGTGTGGCTGGACAACAATCGCCCACCGCCGTCCTGAACAGCAGCCAGAAATTTGGCACGTGCCTGGGTATAGCTGTCCGAAAAATACGCTGCAATCCGATCCATAGAGGCCCTAGCGGTGGTTGGAAACTGACGCATCGTAAGGGCAAAGTTTCAGGCTGTATGTAAGCTGCTTTACAACACTGCCTCAGCCCCTGGGCGCGGCCGCTAAACTCTGTGAACCATGCGAGCCCTCTCGACCACGCACCGAGACCCATCGGCCAGCATCCCCCGCTTTTACGGCGGCCCGGGGCAGTTGGTCTCTGCGTGGCTCACCGACCTGCCTTTTGACTGGGGCGATATGCCCCGAGGCACCCGAACACGCGCCTATGCCAAGAATGAAACCCTCTTCCTGGAAGGCCAGGCGGCCGACACGGTCTATCTGATCCGGGAAGGGCGCGTGCGAATGACCTCCTTTGGCGTTGATGGCAAGGAACGCCATTTGATGATCCTAGGTGCCAACGGGCTGGTTGGGGATTGTGCGCTGCACTCGGCCCAGGCTTACGTGGTGTCTGCGGTGGCCGCGACGGACACCGTGGCCTGTATGGTTCCCATAGCCATATTGCAGGCCGCGCTGTCCCGCGACCCCCGGCTGGCCGCGCAACACCAGGCGCTTTCGAGCATGCGCTTTCGCGTCATGCTCAGGCATGTGGCAGCGCAAGGCTCCAACACCAGCCGGCGACGGGTTTGTCTGCACCTGCTGGACCTGGTCAACAGTTACGGTGTCGCTCACGAGTCGGGAACGGCGATCTCCATCGCCTTCACGCAGCAAGAGATGGGGAGCATCTGCGGCCTGTCGCGGGTCAGTGTGTCGCACATCTTTACCTGGCTCGCACAGGAAAGGGTCATCACCCGTTCGGGGCGTCTGGTGGTGGTGGTCGACGTCACCCGGCTGACCTTGCTATCGCGCACCTAACTGCTTTTTTTGCTTTGCTTGGCCTAAGTTGTAAAGGAATTGACAATCCCTGACGGAGGGCCCCGGCTAAGCTGGCGACCTACTCTTTTCTCATACCCGTCCCATGACTCAAACACCTTTTCATCCAAGCCATTTGGCCCATGCTGGTGTCCGCGCGACACAGGTACTGGTGGCTTGTCGCGATCTGACGCCCACTTTGCATTTCTTTCAAGAACAGCTTGGCTTTGCTTTGGATGCGATCTTTCCAGCGGACAGTCCAACCACCGCCATGCTGAGCGCGCACGGCCAGAGCCTGCGACTGGTGCAAGGCGCGACGGGCGGCGCGACCGACATCTACCTGCTGTGTGAGACGCCTGCAGCGACAGGTGTAGCCCTGCTGACCTCGCCCGATGGTTTGCGGGTGCACTTTGTGGCGGCCGATCCACCGATGCGGGTGCCCCCGACGGCACAGCGTCTGGTCGTGAACCATGGCGCGGGCGACGATGCCTGGGGCGTGGGGCGCGCGGGTATGCGCTACCGCGACCTGGTCCCCGACCGGCTGGACGGCGCCTTCATCGCCTCTCACATCCGAATTCTCGAAGGTGGGCCCGTTGCCGACTATGTGCACTATCACAAAATCCGCTTTCAGGCCATTTTTTGCCGCAAGGGCTGGGTGCGAGTGGCCTACGAGGGCCAGGGCGAGCCCCTGCTGATGCAGGCTGGCGACTGCGTGCTACAACCGCCGATGATCCGCCACAAAGTGATGGAAAGCTCAGCCGGTGCCGAGGTGGTGGAGATCTGCGCACCGGCGCAGCACATCACCATCGCCGACCGCGGCATGCCCTTGCCCAACAACGACTTGCAACCCGGACGGGATTTCGACGGCCAGCAGTTCGTGTTTCATGTCGCTGCCAATGGCGCCTGGACCCCCTGGCGGGTACCGGGCTACGAGGTGCAAGATACCGGCATCGGAATGGCCACCGCTGGACTGGCCGGTGTGAGGGTGGTGCGACCTCTGGCAGCGGGAACCATCGCCCGCCAGTCCCATGCCAGCGAATTCTGCTTCTACTTCGTGCTGTCGGGCACGGTCAGTCTGAGCGCACAGGGCCAGACTTACCGGCTGGCAAGCGACGACAGCATCACCCTGCCCGATGGCGTGCCCTATGCACTGACCGAGGCCAGCCATGACCTGACCTTGCTTGAGGTAACGCTGCCGGCTGAGCTGCACCTGAGCGCAGATGGTAAAGCCTGAGCGCCAGTCAACAGGTTCGCCAGGGTGCTGAGGCCGCCTCGCCCAGGTCCCAGAACAAGCCACTCATCAGCAGCAGGCCTTCGCGCGCCACGCTGGCCAGCATGTGCTCGTTGGGCGCGTGCTGGGCGCAAGCCGGGTAAGAATGCGGCACCCAGAGGGTTGGCAGGCCCAGGATCTCGGCGAAAGCATCGTTAGGCAGCGAGCCAGCCAGGTTGGGCAGCAGGGTGACGGGCTTGTTCACACTGCGCTCGATGGATCGGCAAAGCCAATCGATCCAGGGACTGTCCATACCCAGCCGCGTCGCTGGGGTAGCGGCAATCACCTCCACCGCAATGTCGGAAAAGCCGCGGTCATTCAAGTGCGCCTGCACGATGGCCTGCAGGTCTTGCCACGGCGTACCTGGCACGAAACGCAACTGACAATGCGCCACGGCAGCAGACGGGATCGCATTGATCGGGCGTTCGGGTGTGCCACACCCCAGGGCCAGCACCTCCAGGGTGTTCCAAGCCATCAGTCGCTCGGCTGCCGATAGCCCTGGTTCGCCCCACCCCTCATTCAAGGCCGGGTCATCGACGTCGCCACCGATTTCCACCCCGCGCAGGGCATCTCGGACCTCTGCACTCGGGGGCTCAGGCCGCAGGCCCTCGACCAAAATGCGCCCCTGCGCGTCAGTCAGCGAGGCCACCGCATGCGCCATCACGGTACCTGGGTTGGTGAGCACGCCGCCCCAATTCCCCGAGTGGTAAGCCCGTTCACGGCTTTTCAGCCGCAACGCAAAATTGATGATGCCGCGCGAGCCAAGAAAGACCGTGGGCTTGGCGGCATGCACGCGCGGGCCGTCGGAGGCGATAAACACGTCGGCGCGCAGCACGTCGCGTTGTTGCAGACATATTTCACGCAGGCCCGGGCTACCGGTTTCCTCACCCATCTCCAACAGCAGCGTGACGTTGTAGCCCAAGCGGCCCTGACGCGCTTCGAGCACCTGGCCCAACGCAGCCAAGTTGATGCTGTGCTGACCCTTGTTGTCCGCCGTCCCACGACCGTACCAGCGGTCCCCTTCGACAGTCAGCGTCCACGGTGACAGGCCCTGCCGCCACGACGCGTCCTGACCACTGACCGTGTCGCCATGACCGTAGCTGAGCACGGTGGGCAGCGCCGGGTCCTCAATACGCCGGGCAATGAGCATAGGGCCATTGCCTGGCACGGGGTTGGCCACCACGGTGCATTCAAAGCCCATGGGCTGCAGCAAAGGCATCATCTCCTGAGTGAGATAGGCCTCCAGCGCCTCTGGCGGTGGGCGATTGTCACTGGCAGTAGGACAGGCCACACGGTGACGCATGGCGCTCAGCAGCCCGCCCTGGTCGAACCAGGTGGCGGCACTGCCCAGCAGTTGTTGTCGATTCATGGATGCGTGTTGTTTTCGTCAGAGTTATTGCCTACGGCGCCGCCAGACCCAACAAGCCCCAGCGCTGGGTGAGTTGGGTGCCCTGTGGATCGGCCAGCGCAGCCGTGCGCAGTGCCGCCAGATCTGCGGCAGCAGACGGCCGCCCCTTGAGCAGCACCGCCGCGCGCAGCAATTTGTCGAACTTGGACTGGCCGCGTGCGTGGGTGTCGCTGTAGCCTTTGACCAGGCGTCGGCAGCGAATCAACTCCAGCGCCAGGGCGTAATCGTTGACCATCAGGTCCTTGACCGCGTTCAGCCACTGCGCAATGTGGGCCATCTCCACGCCATGGCGCTGGCTGCGGCGGCGCCAGCGGCGCAGCGCCGCCAGCCCCTGCAACATCAGTTGGTCACGCACCGTGTGGGGCCTCAGGCGCTGGCCATTACCGATGCGCTTGACCAGAAAGGCCCGCAGCAGCGGCGTGGCTTCGATCCAATCGGCCAGGCCTTTGGGCATCAGACCGTAAATTTCCTCGATGCGCGGATGAAAGAACTCGACCGTGCCCACCACGTCGTCAGCGCCAGCACCCACTTCCTTACGCACCCGTCGGGCGCGTTCGGTGCGGGTCTTGAGTTCGGCCACGCGGATCACATCATCGTAGGCCATGGCCACGGCCACCCAGCGCGCCGCCTCCACCGTGGCGGCGTGGCCGTGGGCAGCGCCACCACAACGCAGCGCATGGGCGTGCAGGTCGGCCAGGCGGTCCAGATATTCACTGCCGTAGGCCAGGTCTTGGTACTCGAGCACGCGTTGCAGGCCAGCGCCCAGCATGGCATGGGCCTCCGCCGCAAACTCGCGCTCTATCCGCGCGCGCAGCGGCTCCACCTGGGGCGCTGCCGCTTTGGCCGGCAGAGGGCGAGGCGCCGTGGCCATGGGGTCGGCGGGTGCCTCGCGCAGCACCGGGCGGCGCACCGCCTCCAGGCCGGCCCGCCAGGCGCGCAGACTGGCAGCAACGCCAACGCCGGCACGCACCACTGTGGCCTCGAAGGCCGCCTCGTCAAAGGGCAGTTCACCGCTACCGGCCAAGGCACCGAACAGCGTCGCCGACAAGGCGCTGCCGT
Source organism: Comamonas sp. lk (assembly GCA_943324505.2). GTDB lineage: Bacteria > Pseudomonadota > Gammaproteobacteria > Burkholderiales > Burkholderiaceae_C > Rhodoferax. The sequence continues at coordinate 5,966 of CALPLW020000097.1, read as the reverse complement.
GTTGCCGAGCCAGCGCCTGCAGGTCGTCGTGCAGAAACCGTTGCGCATGCTTGTAGCCTGCCTCGAGCACGGCCGCGGCATCAGCCAAGCCATTGCCGGGCGCCACCTTTTCCAGCGTGGCGTAGTCGCGGTGGGAGGAGGCGATCAGCGTGGTGCGCCCGGGTGTGACCAGGCCACGCTGCATGGCACGGCCAGCCTCCATCAGCTCGGAGGCGATGACAATGTCAACCTCCCCCGGCACAGCCATCTGGGCCAACACCGGTGCGCCGCCCTGCGCCGGCACATGGCGCTTGGCCAACAATTCAATGTAATAAATGGTGGCGCCAGTACGCTGTGCGACACCGGCCACCGAGGTGGCCTGGGCCAGGTAGCCGTTGCTCTGGGCGAGATCAACAATCCAGTCGACCAGCACCCCGCCACCCTGGCCACCCAAGGCCAGAATGGCAATGGTGATGGGGCGCTTTGGGTCAGCGCCCAACACCCGAGGGGCGGGTGAATGGGCCCTCGAATCGGCTGTCATTCGACCTCCGCATAAAGCGCCCGGGCGCGCAGGCTGCGATCTTGGCGCGCCTGAAACCACCCCACCACCTTGCGGCGCCAGCCGTCCAGGCGCTGTTCCCAAGGACCCGGGTTGCGCACCCAGTCCACCCGGTAGAACGAGGGGCACAGCACAGCGGCATCTGCCACCTCGCCACAATGGCCACAGGCGACGCAACCATCGTCCACATGGGCCACCGGGTCAGGCTTGAGCGGGTCACCGCTGTTCTTGAGGGTCAGCGAGGGACAACCCGAGATGCGCATACAGGCATGGTCGCCAGTGCACACGGCGGCGTCCACGCCAAATTTTTCCTTGACCACCCGCTCGCCGCGCTGCACCGCAGCCGCCACCTGCGGCTTGACGCGGCGCTGCTTGTTAAGCATGCACTCACTCTGCGCAATCACCACCTTGGGGCCTTTGAAGTCGGTGCTCAAGGCCTCTGTCAGCGCCGACTGCATGGCCTTGACATCGTAGGTGTGGTCAACCGTGCGCACCCACTGCACGCCTACGCCCCGCACCGCGTTCTCAATCGGGTGCTGCGTGCTCCGGTTCTGGTTGTCGGCGCGGGACGACAGCAGATCCTGCCCGCCAGTGGCGGCTGAGTAGTTGTTGTCCACAATCACGATCACGCCGTCGGCTTTGTTGAACACGGCGTTGCCGATACCACTGGCCAAGCCGTTGTGCCAGAAGCCGCCGTCGCCCATCATCGCGATCGATCGCTTGCCCGCCGCCACGTTGAGCGCAGCGGCGCTGGACGCGCCCAGGCCGTAGCCCATGGTGGTCGCACCCAGGTGAAACGGCGGCATGGCGGCAAACAGGTGGCAGCCAATGTCGGCGGAAATGTGGTGCATGCCCAACTGCTCTTGCACCAGGGTCATGGCCGAGAAGATCGGACGCTCAGGGCAGCCGATACAAAACCCGGGTGGGCGGGCCGGGACGACGGACGCCAGCTCCGGGGCACCCAATCGCATCGGGGCGCCGGCAGCCGCGGCTGCCGCCATGGAGGTCACCGGTAGCCGCGCCGGCTGAGCCACGGGTTGCAGTGAGGTTGCGGCCACTGTCGCGTCGGCGCTGCGCGCTGGCATCCCCAGCGGCACCGGTTTGGCCAAAGCCACCGGCCGGTAACGTGCCAGAAAGGCTGCCAGCCCGCGCTTGAGCTCGACCACCGTGTACTCGCCGGCCCGCGCCAGCATGTCTTTGCCATGGATGGTGGTGCGCACCCCGGCACGCCCCAGCACCGCATGGATCGCCTGCTCGTGGTAATCGGGCTGGCCCTCCTCCACCACCAACACCGCCTTCTTGCCACTGCAAAACCGCAGCAGTTCAGAATCGATGAGCGGGTAGGCGACGTTCATCACGTACAAGGGAATCCGCGACTGGCCAAACAAATCGGCCATGTCGTGGCTCATGAGCGCGCGCTGCACGTTGTTGTACAGGCCGCCGAGCATGATGATGCCCAGTTCCTCAATGTCGCCGCTGAAGAACTCATTGAGGCCGCGCTCCTCAATGAAGCGCACTGCGGCCGGCCATCGGTCGATGATCTTTTCGTGCTCGTGCAAGTAGCTCGCGGGTGGCAGCACAATGCGGCTGGTGTCACGCACGGGCGACTCCAGCGCCTCGCGCAAGGTGTACGGTGGCGGCACGTTCGGTCGGGTGACAAAGCTGCCGTGCAGGTGGCAGGAGCGCACCCGCAGCTCCAGCATCACAGGCGTGCGGCTGGCTTCTGACAAGGCAAAGCCGTCATGCACCGCCTGGACAATGCTGGGCAGGTTGGGCCGCGGGTCAAGCAGCCAGACCTGCGACTTCATGGCAAACGCATGACTGCGCTCCTGCATGATGGAAGAGCCCTCGCCATAGTCTTCGCCGATGATGATCACCGCGCCGCCGGTGACGCCACCCGAGGCCAGGTTGGCCAGGGCATCAGAAGCCACATTGGTGCCGACGGTCGATTTCCAGGTGACCGCGCCACGGATCGGGTACATGACCGAGGCCGACAGGGTGGCCGCGGCCGTGGCCTCGCTGGCGCTGGCCTCGAAATGAACCCCGAGTTCCTGCAGGATGGGCTGCGCATCGGCCAGCACATCCATCAGGTGGGAGATGGGCGAGCCTTGGTAACCCGCCACATACCCAACTCCGCATTCAAGCAGGGCCTTGGTCACAGCAAGAATGCCCTCGCCGTGAAACACCGAGCCAGGCTCGGCCCGCAGCTGCTCGACTTCTGCCGCGAATGAGCGTTCTGCCATGGCCTGTGGCCCGGCTTAAGCTGGAATCAACGCGAGTACACGCAATGGGCTGCCGGAGCCGCCCTTGATTTTGAGTGGCGCCGAGACGATTATTGCGCCCGTAGCAGGCAATTGGTCGAGGTTCTTCAAGCACTGCAAGCCAAACCGGTTAGCACCGTGCATCAGGGTATGGCATGGGTAAGCCACGGGCCAGGCGTAGGACTGGCCGGCGTCGGTGTTGATGGTCTCGACGGCAAAGCCGTGGACTTGGCGGCCCACCAGAAATTCGACCGCAGCCTGCGTCGGGCCCGGTGTGTGAGCGCCGTCTTCCTTCATGTTGACATAGGCCGCAGGGTCCGAGATGCGCTTGGACCAGTCGGTACGAAAAGCCACCCAGGCGCCGGCAGGTATGCGCCCATGTTTAGCCTCCCAGGCCTCGAGGTGTTCGACCGTCAACAGCCAATCCGGGTTCTTTGCCACCTCGGCGCTACCGTCTACAACCACAACCGGCGCAATGAAGTTGCGGCTGTCGATGGTGTCCACCGTGTTGTCAGCGTGGTCCTTGCCCGAGATCCAGTGTGCAGGCGCGTCAAAGTGCGTGCCAGTGTGCTCACCGCAGGAAAAGTTGTTCCAGTACCAACCCGGGCCGGCTTCGTCATATTTGGAGATCCGCTCCATTTTGAAGGCAGCCACCTGGCCGAATTGGGGCGGCAGCACCAGCGGCGGAAAGTCTTCCGACAGGGTCTGGGTGAGGTCGACCACGCGGATGGTGCCAGCAGCCAATTCAGCGGCGAACGAGGCGAGTGTGTTGCTCATGGGGTACTCCAGTAGGAAATTGGGGTGGGTAAAGTCACTGCACCGTCGTAGTCTAGCTCTGACCGCTCGCCAGCGGCTATCCGGTTTATCTCCATGTCTATCCTCTGAGCAGATCTCGCTCGGCCAGCCAAACCAGCCAACTCGCGCAGGTGATGCCAGCCGACTGCAGCGGGCGTTAGACCACATTCACGCTCATGTCAACGCATCCCATCATTTGGCAGCTCACTCTCGGCCACGCGCCGCGCTAAGCCGGTCTCGCGGCCAGTTCTCCCAGCAGCGCATCCCGAAAAGACGTAAACGCCTTGAGACGGCGCACCGACGGTCGGTACATCATGCCAGCGATATATCGGCCAAAACTCCTCTGCAGGGGCAGCGGCCGTAAGCCGTGATGCGCCGCCGTCTCGAGCGAGGTCGAGGGGAGCAGCATCAGGTAGTTGCTTTGCTGCATCAGCCTGAAAGCCGATTGGGCCGATGAGGTCTCGACCGAGGTAGCCGGAGGCGCCAGTGTCGCCTGCTGGAAATAAGACATCATCAGGTCCAGCGAGGCTGCGCCAGTCGTGAACCAGATCCAGGGGTAGGCGGTCAATTGCGTTGCCGTCACAACAGGCAGCTGGTTCAATGGATGCTGTTCATTGGCAAACACCAGGTGCTCAATTTCCAGGATGGGTTCATATTCGAACTGCGGGTCGCGGGTGGGGGGTAGGCCGCCGAGCACCACGTCCAATAAGCCATTGGCCAGCATCGGCAACGACACATCGTTGATCAGGTCCAGCAAGGTGACACGTATCTTGGGACGGGTGGCTTGCATGGCGGCGATGGCGTCGGGCACCAAGGCATAGGCCCAGGCGGGCCCGGCTGAGATGCGCAACTCGCCAGCCTCGCCTTCGAGCAGTTCACTGATCTCACTGACCGCATACTGGCACGTGATGGCGACCAACTGGGCATGGTGTTTGAGCACCTCGCCAAAAGGTGTCAGGGTCATCCCGCGCGACGTGCGCTCAAACAGGCTGGCGCCCAGGCCCTCCTCCAGATCCTGGATGCGACGCGTCAGCGCCGACTGGCTGATCGCGATCTTGTCGGCCGCCTGCCGAATGCTGCCCTCGGCGATCACCGTCAGAAAATCGCCCAGCAGGTGAGAGCGACGCAACAGCCGCGCCGGCGAAATCTGCGGCTCATGGTTGGTTCCGGGACTGTCCATCAAGATCTCCTGCAAAAGTTATGTGATGCGTTTCGCGCATCATGGTCTCAAATAAATGCACTTCCAAGCATAACCCGGGCTGACTAAAGTCGGGCGCTGATATGTCTGACCCGCAGCCTGACCCCCCTACACCTGTGCGCCGCGTCGCCCGCCCCAAGGGCGCAGCGCGCCAGGCTGTTCACAGACGCCTGCTGGTGCTTAACCTGAGCGCGGCCCTGCTGGGCCTGGCGCTTTGGGCTTTTTTCAGTTACCTCAAGCTCGCCGGCTTGCCGGGACCGCTGGCCGTGCTGGAGCGGGCCGGGCAACTGATCAGCAACGGCAGCCTGCTCAATGACACCCTGGCGTCAGTACGCCGCGTGCTGATCGGGTTCGCGCTGGGCACGCTGCTGGCCATTCCGGTGGGCTTTCTGATGGGCTGGTACACCGTGGCGCGCGGCCTGATGGAGCCCTATGTACAGTTCTTCCGCACCATTCCGCCCCTGGCCATGATCCCGCTGGCCATCGTGTTCCTGGGCATCGGTGAGGTGCCCAAGGTCTTTGTCATTACCTTGGCTGCTTTCCTGGTGTCGGTGATTTCCACCTACCAGGGCGTGGTGAATGTCGACAAAGTGCTGATCAACGCCGCGCGGGTGCTGGGGGCCAGTGATGCGCAGGTGTTCAGGCGCGTCGTCATCCCGGCGTCGTCGCCTTTCATCTTGGTGGGCATGCGCACTGGCCTGGGCGCCGCCTGGTCAACCCTGGTGGCGGCCGAGCTGATCGCGGCCCAAGAGGGGCTGGGCCACCGCATGCAGCAAGCGCAGGTGTACTACGACCTGGAAACCATTTTTGTCGCGCTGATCACGATCGGCCTGACCGGCCTGGTGATGGACCGCATCCTGTTGCGGCTCGAAGCCCACCTGACCGGCTGGCAGGAGCGCCGATGAGCAGTCTGCCAAGCCCAGACAAGATTGTGTTTGACGCTGTCACCTGCAGCTTCGAGCTGGCTGGACAACCTTTTTTGGCGGTTGACCAGGTCTCGCTCGGCATTGCCGACGGCGAATTTGTGACCCTGGTCGGCCCTTCGGGCTGCGGCAAATCGACGCTGATGAACCTGGCAGCCGGCCTGCTGGAGCCCAGCGCCGGCGAGGTGCGCCTGGACGGCCGGGCCATTGCCGGGCCTAGCCCCGAACGCGGCGTCATCTTCCAGCAGTAC
>CALPLW020000096.1 GCA_943324505.2 Comamonas sp. lk | reverse complement strand
TGCGTGACTGGCTCAGACGCACCGGTGTACCGGGAAACCACCGAAACCGCTGCGGTGGTGACCCGGGTAGCGCCCAGTTTCATTCGTTTCGGGCATTTTGAACACTTTGCTTACCGCCAGCAGTTGACCGAGCTGCAAACGCTGGCCGACCATGTGATTGACCGGTTTTACCCAGCCTGCCGCGACAGCACGGAATTTCAAGGCAACCGCTTTGCGGCGCTGCTGCAGGCGGTCAGTGAGCGCACGGCGCAGATGGTGGCGCAGTGGCAGGCCGTGGGTTTTTGCCACGGCGTGATGAACACCGACAACATGAGCATCCTGGGCCTGACCATCGACTACGGGCCGTTTCAGTTTCTGGACGGCTACGACCCCGGCCACATCTGCAACCACTCTGACAGCGGCGGCCGCTACGCCTTCCAGAAGCAGCCCAACATCGCTTACTGGAACCTGTTTTGTCTGGGCCAAGCCCTGCTGCCCCTGATTGGCGAACAGGCGCTGGCGCTGGCCGCGCTGGAATCCTACAAAACCGTGTTCCCGGCCGCGCTGGAGGCGCGGATGCGGGCCAAGCTCGGCTTGGTGGGTGAGCCAGACGCGCAGCAGGCCGCGACCGATCGGCACCTGGTCGAAGGCATTTTGAAGCTGCTGGCCGCCGAACAGGTGGACTACACCATCTTCTGGCGCCGGCTGAGCCATGCGCAAGGCGGGCGGGCCCCTGAGCCGGTGCGCGACCTGTTCCTGAACCGTCCTGGGTTGGATGCCTGGCTGCTACAGTATTCAGAGCGGACAAGCCATATCCCACAAGGGCTGGTGGCCGATTTGATGCTCAAGACCAACCCCAAATACGTGCTGCGGAACCACCTCGGTGAGCTGGCCATTCGGGCCGCGCGGCAGACGGATTTTTCACAGGTGCATACGCTGCTAACCTTGCTTGAATCACCCTTTGAGGAACACCCGGGCTTTGACGACCTGGCAGGCTTGCCACCCGACTGGGCGGGTAGCATCGCCATCAGCTGCAGTTCCTGAACCCTTACTTCACCATGTCAAACACCATGCCCTACAAAATTACCAAAACCGACGCCGAATGGCAAGCCCTGCTCAAAGACAAGGGCGCCGAGCCCATGGCCTACCAGGTCACACGCCACGAGGCTACTGAGCGCGCCTTTACAGGGCGCCTGGCCGAGCAGCACGCCGCCGGTACCTACCGTTGCATCTGTTGCGACAAGCCCTTGTTTGATGCGGCGGCCAAATTCGACTCAGGCACGGGTTGGCCCAGCTACTTCCAGCCGATTTCGCCCGAAGCGGTTGGCACCAAGGTGGACGGCATGCTGTGGATGAAGCGCACCGAGGTTCATTGCGCTGACTGTGGCGCGCACCTGGGTCACGTGTTTGAAGACGGCCCCGCACCAACCGGCCTGCGCTACTGCATGAACTCGGCCTCGCTACACTTCACTTCTTCATGAAGCTGCTGATTGACTTTTTCCCCATACTGCTGTTTTTCGGCAGTTACAAGGTCTACGACATCTATGTAGGCACCGCCGTTCTGATGGCAGCGACCGTGCTGCAGATGGGGCTGGTCTACGCGATGGACCGCCGGCTGCCCATGATGCACAAGATCACGCTGGCACTGGTGCTGGTCTTTGGCGCACTGACCCTGTTCTTGCATGACGACCGATTCATCAAATGGAAGCCTACTGTGTTGTACGGTGCGATGGCGATCGGGCTGATGGTGACCGTTTGGCTGCTGAAAAAAAACTTTCTCAAGTTGCTGCTGGGCAGCCAACTGGAGCTGCCTGACCCGGTGTGGCAGCGGCTCAACCTGATCTGGATCGGCTACTGCTTCTTCATGGCCGGCATCAACGGCTACGTGGCTGCCTACTACAGCACCGAAGACTGGGTGAATTTCAAGCTATGGGGCTATGCCTTTCCGCTGGTTTTCATCTTGGGCCAGGGTCTTTACATTGCCCGTTACCTCAAGTCTGACGGGCCTGAGACATGACGACGGTCCCTGCCCCGCCCGGCGCGCCCACAGAGGCGCTGCTGACCCAACGCCTGCTCGACACGCTGCAGCCTGTACAGCTGGAAGTTTTGGACGAGAGCTGGCAACACAGCGGCCACGTTGGCGCCAACGACAGCGGCCAGGGCACCCATTTCCGGGTCCGGATCAGCGCCGAGGCTTTCCGGGGTAAGTCTCCGGTAGCGCGCCATCGCCTTGTGTATGATGCCCTGCAAGATTTTCTGGATCAGGGACTGCACGCGCTGGCCATCGAAGCCAGCCTGCCACCTGCGTGAAAACCCTCCTGGACAGCACCTCTTTTTAACCGATCACTTTTTTACCCGAGACCTTTTCCTCATGAAACGCACCTTGATTTCAACCTTGATCAGCACCCTGCTCATTGGCGGTCTGGCCCCCTTGGCGCTGGCCCAAAACGTCGCTATCGTCAACGGCAAGGCCGTGCCCGTCGCGCGCGTCGAGGCGCTGGCTCAGCAAGTCGCCAAGTCTGGCCGCCCGGTCACACCCGAGATGCAGGGCCAGTTGCGCGATGAAGTGATCGCCCGCGAGATTTTTATTCAAGAAGCCCAAAAGCAGGGCCTGGATGCGACCGAGGACTACACAGTCCAGATGGAACTGGCACGCCAGACCCTGCTGATCCGCGAGCTGTTCGCCAATTTCCAGAAAACCAGTCCGGTGACTGATGCGGACGTCAAGGCCGAGTACGACAAATACGCCGCAGCCAATGCGGGTAAAGAATATCGCGCCCGCCACATCCTGGTGGCCAAAGAAGACGAGGCCAAGGCCATCATTGCGCAACTCAAAAAAGGCGGCAAGTTTGAGGATATTGCCAAGAAATCCAGCAAAGACCCAGGCTCCGGCGCCAACGGCGGCGACCTGGATTGGGCCAGTGCTGGTAACTACGTGGCTGAATTTTCAGCCGCCCTGACCAAGCTGGCCAAGGGCAAGCTGACCGAAACGCCAGTCAAGACCCAGTTCGGCTTTCACATCATTCGCCTCGACGATGTGCGCGACACACAGTTGCCCAAGTTTGACGACGTCAAGCCCCAAATCAAGCAGCAGCTTGAACAACAAAAGCTCGGCAAGTTCCAGGAAGAGCTGCGGGCCAAGGCCAAGATCGAGTAAGCGCCGCTTGGGTGGCGCCTGCTGCTAGCGAGCTGTCACCCACGCCAGCGCCATCAGGGCGCCAATCAGCACTGGCTGGTGCACCATGTAATAGCTCAGGCTCCAGCGCCCCAGCGCAGCCAGTCGGCGCCCAGCACCGGCCAGGGGCTGCGATTGGCGCAGGCCACCTGTGCTTAGCAGCCACTGGCCGGCCGCCACACCCCACCACACCATGCCCAACCAGGGCAGTACCGGCACATAGTCCTCTGCGACGGGTTTGCGTGTGATCAGCCCCAGCCAGTTCAGCGCTGGGCTGTTGAGTTGCTCGGCCCAGGGTGCCAGTAGTCCGGCCAGAAGTGGCTGCACAGCCCAGGGCAGCGCCAGCGCCAAGGCACCCAACAGCCACAGCCAGCGCCCCCAATGAGCACTCAGGCGGGCGACGACCAGCAGCGCCGCTATGCCGTGCAGAACCCCAAAATAGATGAAACTCTGCGGGTACATGAGCCAGGAGCCCGCCGTGACCAGCATCGCACAGCCTGCCACCTGTGCCCAGCGACGCCAAAAGCGCGGCCAGCTCTGCCCCTGCGCCACCGCGATCGCCTGCCCCAGGCCAGCACACAACAGAAACAGGCTGACGATGGCGCTGCGCTGCCAGGTCCAGAACGGATCCAGGTAGAAGTTCTGATGAATGTGACCGAAGTGGTTCAGGTCAAAGCAAAAGTGAAAGGCCGTCATCCAGAGCATGGCGACGCCACGCAGGGCGTCAACAGCCTCGATTCGGCCTGGCAAGGTCATCGGGGGGTCACGTGTCATGCCGACACGATACCCGATTGGAGACCCGGTATCAGCCCAGGGTCAGGGCTCGTGGGGCCGAAGCGGCCATAGGGGCTGAACCATCGGGTTGACCACGTGGGCAGGCCAGTACCCCAGCAGCACCGCAGCAGCATGCCGGGCGCCACGTTCCTTGGACTCGCGGGTGGACTCGACCGAGCTGCCGGCACTGTGCGGCGTGGCGATGACGTTGTCCATGGTCAGCAAAGGGTGCTGCGGCGGCGGGGCTGACGGGGCAAACACATCGATCCCCGAAAACACATCGAGAGCGGCACCTGCAATGGCACCCCGCTGCAACGCATCAACCAACGCGGACTCGTCGATGATGGCGCCACGGGAGGTGTTCACCAAGGCCGCATCGGGCATCATGAGCGCCAATTCAGCCGCGCCAAGCAGGTGACGGGTTTGCGGTGTCAAGGGGAGGTGAATCGAGATGAAGTGGCTGGTTTTCAGCAAGCTCGATAAGTCCACCAGCTGAACACCAAGCTGCTCGGCGATGCTGCGGTAATTGCCGGGGCTTCGGGTCCAGGCCTGGACCTGCAGGCCAAACGCTGTCGCCCTGCGCGCCACGGCCTGGGCGCTGGCGCCAAATCCAATCAGGCCCAATTTGCGGCCGGCCAGTCGATGCACACCAGCATGTTGTCGGGCTGAAAAATTACCATCGCGCATGGCCTGCTGCATGAAGGGCAGGCGGCGCGCAAACGAAAGCAGCAGGGCCATGGTGTGGTCGGCCTGCTCGCCCAGACAAAAATCAGGCACATTGCTAACGACCATGCCGGCTTGGGTCGCGGCCTCAATATCGATTCGATCGGTTCCAGCGCCCAAACGGGCGATGGTGCGGCACTTCGGCAACTGCCGTACCACGGTCGCCGGGACATAAGACGACACCACCATCAGCGCATCGCAGTCCACGGCAGCAGCCAGAATATCGGCCTCGGTCCGGCCTTCCACCGCCACCAACTCGGCGCCGGCTTCGGCGAGTGCCGCGTATTCCCCGGGCTCGACCGGGTAAGTCTGGGCATTGAGTCTCAACACACGCCAGCTCATGCGCTCACCCCGGATTTGGTGAATTCCGCCAACCAGCGCCTGTCCCACAGCGAGGGGAAAGCATGTTTGACGAAGGGGTGGCGAGCGCAGGCCGCGTCGTCAAGTTCAATGCCAAGTCCCGGCTTGTCGGGCAACACATACCGGCCCGCCTTCATGGGCGTCCAGCCAGAAACCAACTCACTGCGCCATGGGGCATCGAAGTCGCCAAAGTTTTCCTGGACCATCACCTGCGGCGTTGACCAGCCAAAGTGGATGGCCGCGCACAGGGCGACCGGACCGATCGAGCAGTGCGGCGCCAAACGGATGTCCTGCGGCTGACATAGCGCGGCAATTTTTTTGCCCATCCACAAGCCACCGCAATGGGCCAGATCGGGCTGAGCCACATCACAGGCCCGCAAGCTTGCCAACCGTGCAAATTCTTCAAGCATATAAAGCCGCTCACCGGCAGCAACCGGAAAGGGCAGCGCACTGTGGACCTCCGCCAGCAAATCAAGGCTGTGCGGGCTGACCGGCTCCTCGTACCAGGCCGGGTTGTACTTGGCCAGGCGCCGACCCATCTCGATGGCAGAACCGGCCGAGAGACGGCCGTGCACCTCGATCATCAAGCTCACGCCCTCCCCCACAGCCTGCCGAACCGCCGCGACGATGTCCTCGGCGGACTGCATCGCGGCATGATCGAGCGTTTTCCAAGCCTGCTCGAAGGGGTCAAACTTCATGCCGTCGTAGCCCATCGCCACCACCTGGCGCGCCTTGTCAGCGTAGTCCTGCGGCGTCCTGGCGCTGCCGTACCAACCGTTGGCATAGACAGGCAATGTGTCCCGGGCTTGTCCGCCCAGCAATCGGTAGACGGGCTGCCCGCAGGCCTTGCCCACAATGTCCCAGCAGGCAATTTCGAGCGCGCTGATGACAGTCATCACGGTGGCGCCGCCTTGATACTGATCGCGGATCAGGTCGCCGAAGACCTTTTCAATGTCGAAAGGACAGACGCCCAAGATGCGCTCTTCGGCCCATTCATGCAGGAGTGTGTGGACTGCCATTTCCTGCCACTCCAGGGTCGCCTCACCCAGCCCGGTCAACCCGGTATCGGTGTGTAGCCGCACAAACAGGTAATTGCGAAGGCCGCAATTGGCAAGAAAGGTTTCAAGTTTGACAATTTTCACGAGCGAGCCTCCTTGGCTTGACTACCGGGATTGACCGTCAACCAAGCACTGGCAATGCCGCTGGCGGCGATCACCATCATGCCAAGGACGGCCCACTGATCGGGGACATGGTCGAACACCAGCCAGCCGCCGAGGACGGCAAAGCCAATGTGGCCATACATAAAGGGCATCAACACCACGGTAGGCGCGTGCTGATAGGCCTGGGTCAGTACGAAATGACCTGCAGCACCCATCAAACCCATCAGCAGCATCAGACCCCACAGGTTGAATGAATCCAAGGCCTGCCAACCCATGGGCAACGCGATCACTGCCAAGACCGCACAAAACCAGACGCTGCACAAATGGGTGCTAGCGGCGCTGTCGTACCGGCCTAGATGACTGGTCAGCAGCTGAACAGATGAGTTCGATAACAGGCAACCCAATGGCAGCAAGGCGCCCCAACCCAGACTTTGCCCTCCGGGCTTGATGATCATCAGTGTGCCCATGAGCCCGCCCATGACAAACAGCCACTGGACAGGTGCGATGCGTTGCTTGAACACTGTCACCGCCAGTACGGTCACCAGCATAGGCGTGACCATGACAATGGCCGTGAACTCCCCAACGGGCATCAGCTTGAGCGCCGATACCGCCATCACCGTGCTGGCGGCCAGCAAGGCCCCTCGCAACAGCTGCAAGCGGGGTTGGCGGATCCGAAGCAGCGCTCGGCCGTGTAGCGGCAACAGGACCAGGGTTGAAACCAGTGCCTGCATCAGGAAACGGATCGATAACATCATCACCAGCGTGACGCTGGCAACGACGTACTTGGCGGTGGTGTCTAGGATCGAAAAAAACAGCCCGGCCATCAGCATATAAAGAATACCCGCGAGGGCCGTTGCACGAACAGGGTTCACGGCCGGCGCCATCGGACTGAATCAGACTTCACCAATAAGAGCGGGTCAACCGCGGAACAGGTTTGGCAGTCCGGTAGAGAGCACAGGAAAGTACACCAGGACCACAATGAGAGTGATCTCGGCATAGAAGAAAAGCGCCAGTTCCGACCAAAGCGCACGCATGGTGATGTTGCCGATCTTGCAGGCCACGAAAAGACAGATGCCTACCGGCGGCGATATCAGGCCCAGGGTGACGCTGACAATCATCACCATCGAGAAATGGATGTCGTCGATGCCCATGCTGCGGGTGATGGGCAACAACACTGGCGCCAGCAGCAGCAAGGCAGGGCCCGCATCCAGCGCCAGCCCTACGATCAAAAAAGCAATCACGCAGACGAGCAGGAAGGTGTTCGGGTAATCCTTGAAAACGGAGACCACCGCCGCCGTGCCTTCGGCCACGCCAGCCAGGATCAGGACGTAGTTCACCACCTCGACCGCTGCGATCAGCAGAAACAGGCCCGCAGTCAAGCGCGCGGAATTCCGTGCCGCCTGCATAAAGCCAGAGAAATTCAGGGTGCGGAACACAAAGGTGCCAAGAAACGCAGCGTAGATCACCGCGATACCGCCCGCCTCTGTAGGGGTAAAAGCGCCAGAGATGGTTCCCAAAACGATGAACGCGGGCAGGCTCATAACCAGCAGCCCATCGCGGGCCAGGCGCGGTATTTCGGCCTTTTCAATCTTGATCGTCGAAATTGGCATATCGCCACGACGACCCCGCCAGAAAACGACCAGGGCACAGGCAACACCCAGCAAGAGGCCGGGTACGATGCCGGCCAGAAACAGCTTCAGCACAGAGATGTCGGCCACCGCCGCGTACAAGACCATGATCACCGAGGGCGGAATGATGGGCCCAATGACAGACGCTGCTACCACCACGGCAGCGGAGAATGACTTGCTGTAACCCTCTTTGGCCATGCCATTGATGAAGATGTTGCCTAAAGCAGCAATGTCTGCCACCGCGGTGCCGGAGATTCCGGAGAACATCACGGACGCCAGGATCGCGGCATAGGCTGTTCCAGCACGTACACGCCCGACCAGGATCTGCGCCAGATGGATGATGCGCTCACTGATGCCACCGCGGTTCATCAATTCGCCGGCAAAGACGTAGAACGGTGCAGCCATCAGCACGAAAGTGTCCAGGCCTGAAAACATCCGAGAGATGACGTTGAGCTGCTGTTCGCCTGTAAACCACAGCGCAAAAGAGCCTGCCAACGCAAACGCATAGCTGATCGGCAGCCCGGCCACCAGCAGCAAGGTGAGGACAATGGCAATCGCGATCATGCTGACAACTCCTTGACATCAGACTGGGGCCATAGTGCAGCGGCAATCTTATGCAGGCTGACCACTGCCAGCATCAAACCGCCAACGGTGGTCGCGCCGTAGACATAGACCATCTGCAAACCGACAGCCGGCGAGGTCTGCATGCCGTTGAGGATGCAAAACTTGGTGCCCTGCCAGACAATGAGGACGCAAAAAACCAACACAATGCACTGCAGTGCCGCCTGATGCCAGGCCTGAAAACGCGGATTTTTCACCTCGGCAAAGAGGTTCATATCCATGTGGTCGCCGTACAGGCTGGCCGCTGCCGCACCAGCAAAGGTCAGCCAGACCGTGGTGTAACGCACCATCTCCTCGGTCCAGAACAGCGGCGCATTCATGGCATACCGGGTGAACACCTGCGCCAGGTTGAGCAGTACGCTGATCAGTAACAACCAGGCGATGAAGTGGTCGGAGAAACGGCCGACAAGCCGGCCCAGGCGGTGTATCAATTTCATCGGCTATCCTGCGTCTCGGGTTAATGACAGGCGAGATGGTCGCCCGTGTTCGCAAGTGGCCGGGCCCTGCGTGGGCTCCGGCCAGGCTGTTCGATCGATCAGTGACGCTATCAGTTCGCGTAGGACTTGCGCGTCGTGTCGCGCACGGCCTCGAGCAACTTGTCAACCACCGGGCGTCCAACTTGCGACGCAATGAACTCAATCACCGGCTCCTGGCTGGCCTTGCGGAAAGCTTCCTTCTCGGTCGGCGAATTAACATGCACCTTGGTACCTGCGCCGCGGATCTTCTGGATCGCCTGCATGCTGTCCATGGATTTTCGGGAGTTGGCTACCTCGGCATGCACGGCCGCACCGTCCATCAGGATTTGACGCATGTCCGGGCTCAGGCCCTGGAACACCCGGTCGTTGATCACGATGAAGTGCAGACCATAGATGTGCTCATTCACGGACATGAATTTCTGGACCTCAAACAGCTTGCCATCCCAGATGGTGGCCGAAGCATTCTCCTGCCCGTCAACCACACCCTGCTTCAGCGAGGTGACCAGCTCGGGGAAAGCAATGGGTGTGGCCGCAGCACCCATGGACTTCATGAAGTTGACGTACACCTGGGACTGCATGGTGCGCATCTTCAGGCCCTTGAGGTCATCTGGATTTTTGATCTCGCGTGTGTTGTTGGTCAGGTTGCGAAAACCGTTTTCTGAAAGCGCCAGCGTGCGAATGCCGGTGGCCTTGCGCATGTCCTCGTTCAATTCGCGTACAAAAGGACTCTTCATGAACTCCCACGCCACCGGAGATGAAGCAAACAAATAAGGGATCTGGAACACCTGCATGGGCTTGTGAAAACTACCCAATACCGAGTCGTCGGTCAGCGCCATTTCAAGCGTGCCGTTCTTGACCTGTTCGGTGACTTGCAGTGAACCACCGAAGGTGTTGAAGAACAGCCGGATTTCGATTTCACCGCCGCTCTTGAACTCTACATACTCCTTCAAGGCCTTCATACCCAGAATTTCACCGCCACCGCTTTCTGGCGCACCTATTGAAAACTTAAGAGTCGTCTTGGCTGCTACACCCATCGAAAAAGCCAAGGCTACGGCGGTCAACAGACCTGAAACATAGTGCCGAACTCGCATGATTTTGTCTCCTGTTAATGAAAATTAAAACGCTACTCAACCACTGTCTTCTTGTTATAAATTCATTCAAGCCCCGTACCGCCTCAGGCGGAAGGCAGCCACACGTCAGCCTCTGACAATCCAGCCAAACGGCTGCGGAAGGCGACCAGCCACCGGGCGGCCACGGCCCCCTCGGTAACACGGTGGTCCGCCGACAGCGTGACCGTCATAACGGTTGCCACAGCCAGCTTGCCATCAACCACAACCGGCCGCGCCTCAGCGGCTCCCACGGCCAGGATAGCGGCCTGCGGTGGATTGATCACAGCGGCAAACTCGCGCACGCCATAAGCGCCCAAATTCGAAATAGAAAAAGTGCCACCAGCACTTGCGCCCGCCGGCAAAGCGCCGGAACGCGCTTGCGCAGCAAGTTCTGCCATCGCCACGGCGATCTGAGAGACGCTCCTGCGATCAGCGTGCTCGATCACCGGTGTCACTAAACCCTCGTCGAGTGCGACTGCCACCGAGACATGGACATCGTCAAAATACCGGATCGATGTTTCTGAAAATGAGGCATTGATAGCAGGAACGTCGCCCAAGGCCAGCGCCGCAGCCTTGATGACAAAGTCATTCAGGGAGAGCCGGACGCCTTCGGACACCGCGCGTTCCTGCTGAGATGCGCGCAGAGCCAGCACTGCGTCAACGTGACAGTCAACGCTCAGGTAAAAATGCGGCGCATCCTGCTTGGCCTGGGTCAGCCGGCGAGCCATCAATTTGCGGCCCAGCGTATTCGGCACGTCATGAAAGCGAGTGGCCCGCTCTGGGGCTCGGGTAACGGAGTTGGGCATTGAAGCCAGGGCGGCGGCGACGTCGGCGCGCACAATCCGGCCCTGCGGTCCACTGCCACGCAGGGCGGCCAGGTCCAAACCACTGCGACTGGCCATAGCCCGTGACAGCGGGCTGGCGAAACGCCGTGCGTTACGGCCTTCTAACGGCTTGGCGCTGCTCATGGTCAAGCCCCGGACGGTGTGATCACCGCAATCTGCTGGCCCATTTTGACCATGTTGCCCTCAGCTTCGAGGTGCTGAGCCATCGTGCCATTGCAAGGCGCCTCGACTTCCACCACTGCCTTGTCGGTCTCGATCTCGACCACCAATTCACCCTCAGTGACAGCCTCACCCACCTGCTTGACCCAGCGGATCAAGCGACCCTCACTGACGGTCAGATCACCAAAAGGCATCATCAAAGGTTCGCCTGCCATGGGCGCTACTGTCGCAGCGTCATGAATGACGGCTGCCGGGGCAAGGGCACTGGCCTTCGCTGCGGGGGCAGGCGGGCTGTTAGGTTCTGAGATTACTGCCGCCCGGGCCTCTGCCCGCTTGGCAAGGCCGCTGCCAAAGCGACGCGGTACCGGTGCGGTACCTGCAATCACCTGCAGGCTGGCAGCGACAACAGCCTCAGCATTGACCAACATGGCGCGCTCAAGGACGGGCGCAAAAGGATGACTCATGGCGTCAGTGTGCAGGCGACCGACCGGCGCGTCAAGGTAATCAAAGGCCAGCTCATTCATGGCCTGACCGAGTTCAGCGCCCACACCGCACATGGACCAGCCCTCATCCGCCACCAGTAAGCGCCCCGTCTTGCGCACGCTTTGGGCCACGGTATCCACGTCAAGCGGCTGAATGGTGCGCAGGTCGATCACCTCACAGGAGATGCCCTGCGCCTGCAAGGTTTCGGCCGCTTGCAGGGCCATCAACACGATTTGTCCCGCACAGGCGATGGTCAGGTCAGTACCCGCACGGGCAATGCGAGCCACGCCGAATGGGACCAAGTGGTCTCCGGTTGGCACCTCCCCACGGCTGGCAAAGAGGGCTTTAGGCTCCAGCATCAAAACGGGATCACCCGCGCGCAAGGCGGTTTTCATCAGCCCTTTGGCATCGGCCGGATTGGACGGTACGCAGACAATGAGCCCAGGGATGTGCGCCCAAATCGGGTGGTACATGCCGCTGTGGTGGGGACCGGCAGAGCGAACGGCACCAGCGCCGGCTCGGATGACCATCGGCGCCTGCATTTGTCCGTTGCTCATGTAGCGCAGCTTGGCAGCCTG